>JBKQTR010000568.1:0-15275 GCA_052143095.1 Allostellaceae bacterium | reverse complement strand
CGACGTCAACGTGGAGAGCACGAACCTCGTGACGTTGCAGACCTCGCAGCAGCTCGCGATTCAGTCGCTGTCGATCGCGACCCAGTCGGAGCAGAACGTTCTCCGTCTCTTCCACTAAGTCGTATCGCTCTACCAATGACGGGTGGGCGGCCTTCGGGCCGCCCATTCGCGTTGCGCGCCGGCCGCGCCGGCCGGCGATTTACCAATTATTGACGTTACCGCGACATGCTCGGCGCGAGGAGAGAACATGCCCGACCGTCCCAGTCTCATGGTAGCGACGCCCTGCTACGGCGGCCAAGTCACCACTGCTTACGCCAATTCGCTGCTCAAGCTGCAGACGGCGTGCCGGTCGCGCGGGGTCGATCTGGAATGGCTGATGCTCAACGGCGATGCGCTCATCACCCGCGCCCGCGCCGATCTCGTCGCGCATTTCCTCGACCGCCCGGACCCCACGCATCTGCTGTTCATCGACGCGGATATCGGCTTCGAGCCCGACCAGGTGTTCCGCCTGATCGATTTCGGTGCCGACATCGCCGCCGGCGCCTATCCGGCGAAGCGGATCGACTGGGAGCGGATACGAGAGGTCATGGCCGCCGGACTGGCCGAGCCGCAATCGACGGCGCTCGAATATGTCTTCGAGGTCGAGGATCCCGCGCGCATCGTCTCCCGCGGCGGTTTCGCCCAAGTGCGCTATGCCGGCACCGGCTTTCTCATGATCCGGCGCTCGGTGCTGACCGCGCTCTGCGCCGCCTATCCGCAGCTCAGATACCGCCACACCAGCAGCACGACCGATCCGCTCGGCAACAGCCCCAATCGGTTCGCGCTGTTCGACTGCATGATCGATCAGGCGAGCGGCGTCTACCTGTCGGAGGACTACGCCTTCTGCCGGCGCTGGACCGAGCTCGGCGGCGAGATCTGGGTCGATGTCGAGAGCAGGCTCACCCATGTCGGCCCGATCGCGTTCGCCGGCAATTTCGCCACGCAGTTCCGCCCGGTGCCCGCCGAAGAAATCCGAGCTAAGGCCTGATCCAGCGCTTGTACCGGCTGCGCTCGAGGATGGCGCGGATCTCGTCGTAATTCTGCAGACGTTGCGCGCTGTTGGGACCGGGCGCGAAGGCCAGCGCCGGGTCGGCAGCGGCGCGCGCCATGGCGGCGTCGATGCCGGCCTGCGGCAGGCCGAGGAACTGCAGCAGCCGGCGCATGACCGCGGCATTGCCGAGCTCCTCGTATTCGAGGGCGAAGACATCGTCGAGATCGGCGCGCGTCAGCGCCTTCTCGATCACCTGATAGTTGCTCTCGATGGTGTGGAGATCGGGGATGAGCTCGGCGGTCCACGCCTTGAACTTGGACTGGTCGGGGACCCGGCCCCATTCCTTGCGCCCGAAATGCGAGGAGGCGAGCAGGAAGGACAGGTATTGCTCGACGAGATTGTCGCGCCAGAGAAAGATCTTGCGCCAGCGCCGATCGGCACAAAGCTGCTGCAGCAGCGGCAGGTTCTGGTTGGGAAAGAGCTTGAAGCCGAACCAGCCGCACGCGCCGACCTCCTGCTCGACGCGCTCGAGGAATCCCAGGGGATCGGCGTTGCGGAAGCCCATGTCGTCGAGCAGCGGGTCGACCGGCCGGTGATGGCGCAGCAGCACCATGCGCTCGTTGAACACCTCCGAGAGGCAGCGGACGCCGTCGATCGCCGCGAGATAGTCGACCAGATAGGTCGAGCCGGTGCGCGGGCACGACACGATGACGAAGCGCTGACGGTCGGCCATGAGCTCCTCGGAAAATCGCCGCCGGTGCGGCTTTGACCCCTCGCACGCCGGTGCTGGCGCGCTTGCGCGCATTATGCGCGCGAGGCGTTATCAGGATGTTAACCAACACGCGACATCATGGGATCCGCGAGCAACCGCCGGAGGAGCAGTAGAATGCCGCTCACCATCAACCTGAAGCCCGGCGAGAAGCTGATCGTCAACGGCGTCGTGCTGCAGAACGCGCACCATGCGGCAAAGCTCGTCGTGCATAACGAGGCGGCGCTGCTGCGCGAGAAGGACATCATCACCGAGGAAGCGGCGACGACGCCGGCGCGCCGCATCTATTTCACCGTGCAATGCCTCTACCTTTTCCCAGCGAAGAGCGAGCTCTATTTACCCATCATTCACCGGTTTTTAGCAGAATTCTCCGAAGCGGCGCCGAGCGCGCTGCCTCTCCTGCGCAAGATCGAGCAGGAGCTCGCGGCGGATCAGCTCTATCCCGCACTCAAGACAGCGAAGCAGCTCATTGCCAAGGAGCAGGAGATCTTGGATGGCGCCACCGGCACAGAGATACAAGAGGCTACCGGAACCGGGCAATCCGGCAAAGACGGAGGCCTGGGCATTGCTTGAGTCGGCAAGGCTGATGGAAGGAGCGAAGACCGGGGACAAGGCCGAGCTGCTGGACGCGGTCCGGCGCAATTGGCGGTTGTGGACAATCTTCCAGGCGAACCTCGTCGATGCCGAATGCACGCTGCCAAAGGAAGTGCGCGCCAACCTCCTCGGCCTCGCCAATTTCATCGACCGCCACACGGCGCAGATCCTCGGCAACCCCGATCCCGGCAAAATCGAGGTGCTGGTGAACATCAACCGCCAGATCGGCGAGGGCCTGCTCGAAGGCCAGCGCGCGGCGGCGGCGAAGGCGGCGAGCGCTCCGACCCCGCCGGCGCCCCAGCTGCGCGAGTCCGTCTAGAAGCAGGAGACGCGCTGCCGTGGACGGGCGCAATGCCACTCTCTCGGTCTCGCAGCTTGTCACCGAGGCCGCACATCATCTCGGCGCCGGCGACGCCGAGGCCGCGCTCGCCGCGCTCGCCGCCGCCGGCGCGCGGGACGCGGAGGATTTGCGCCTGCATTTCGTCAGCGCGCTTGCCGCCTGGCACCTGCGCGACATCGCGCAGGCGCTGAGCCTGGCGCAATCCTGCTTCGACCGCGACCCCAGCAACGGCACGGTGGCGGAAGTCCTCGCCTCGCTCTATGCGCAGTCGGGCGAGCTGCTGGACAGTCTCTATTACGGCAAGCTTGCCACCGCGCTCGGCCCCGAGCCGAGCATGCACGGCTGGATACCGCCGAGCTTTCCGTCTTTCGGCCGGGCCTTCCTGACGATCCAGGAGAAGCCGCTGCTGGCGCAGTCGCAGCTGCTGCTCGTCGGCGGCAAGCGCGTCCAGGCGCTCGACAAGGCGCGCCAGCACGTGCAGGTGGCGCAAGCCGATGTCGAAGGGCGGCAATTCTACGCCGCGCTGCTGCTGCAGGCCGGGCAGGCGGCCGCCGCGGCCGAGACGCTGGCCCCGCTGATCGGCGGCGATGAGCCCGCGCCCGACATCGTGAGCCTCATGGCGCGCAGCCTCGCCGCGATCGGCGAGGCCGGGGCGGCGGCACGCTGCCACGAGCGCGCCTGCGCCGGAGCGTCCCAGGATGCGGCGATCGCCGCCGCCCGCATCGCCGACGCGCCTTGGCTCGGCGCCGAGCCGCGCCAGCGCGACGGCTGGGTCAAGGACTGGCTCGGCCGCTTCACCCGGCCGGGCAAGGCGCGCCATTGGCGGCGCCCCGGCGAGAAGCTGGTCGTGGGATATCTCGTGCCGCACTTCGGTGATCGCGGCGACGCCGCGGCGGTCGCCGCGGTCGCGCGCGCACACCGGCAGCGCGGCACCAGCGTCATCGGCTACGGGCTCGGGGCGCAGAGCTGGGACGACAACGCGCCGCTGCGCGGCGGCTTCGACAAATGGCGGGACATCCTCTGCGTCGATCACGCGACGCTCGCCAAGATGCTCGCCGGCGACAACCTCGACGTGGTGATCGATGTCGGCGGCTTCGCCGCGCCGGAGACGCTGCGCGCGCTGGCACGCGTCGGTTCGGCCGTGCGCGCCGCCTGGCTCGTCGATCCGCGCGGGCTCGAGCGCCAGATCTACGACGCCGCCATCGTGCCGCGCGCGGCGCGCGCCGGGGCGGAGGAGATTGCCCTTTGGCGGCCGCCGTCGGGCGCCTACCCGCTGCTGCGCGATTGGACGCGCCGGCGCGAGCGCATCGGCGACGCCGTCTGCCGTTTCGGTGCCGATGTGCAGCTCGCCCAGATCGATCCGCCGACGACGGCGCTGTGGCGCGGCGTGCTGACGGCGGCCCCGCAGGCGGTGCTGCTGCTGCGCGGCAACGATCTCGACCGCGGCGCCAACGTCGCCCGGCTGGTCGAGCGCTTCGGCGATCTCGCCGCGCGCATCGACGTGGTCGCCGCCGCGGAGGCGGACGAGTTCTATCGCCAGGTGGATGTCGCGCTGGCGCCGCTGCGCGGGCCGTCGGCGCGCATGGCGGCCGAGGCGCTCGCCTGCGGCGTGCCGGTGCTGGCGCTCGAGGAGGAGGGCGCCGCGCAGCCTTATGCCGCCCTGCTGCGCGATCTCGGGCTTGCGGCGCTGGTGGCGGCGACGGCGGCAAAGTATGTCGGTCTTGCCGCGGGTTTCGCCGCGTCGCCCGAGCAGCGGGCGCGCGCGGCCGCGGCGGTCGAAGCGGTCGCGGCGCGCGGCGAGGACACCGCCGCGGCCATTGCCGGTGCCATCGAAGAGGCCTCGCGGGCGGCGCTCGGTCAGGCGGCCGCATGAGTCTCGCCGACCGCGCCGAGCGCTCGCGCGCGGCCTTCGCCCGGCGATTTCCGCAGCTCGCAGACGCGATCGCCGCCCAGTCGGCACAGGCATCGGTCGTCTTCGAGGGGGAGGCTCCCGTCGACATCCTGTTCGGCGATCGCCGCATCTATGGCGACGACGCGCGGCGCCGATCGAGCGGGCAGGTCGACGAGTTCATGGCAAAGCCGCTGCGGCTGATCATGGAATCACCGAAACCGGCGGGGCTGGTGAGCGAGATCTGCATCAAGCTGATGACCGCCATGGAGCGCACGCTGGCGGCGGCCGGCGTCAGCGAGTTGTCGCGCGGCCCGGTTTCGGCGCCGACTTTTCTCATCGTCTTCGGCGTCGGCCTCGGCTACCACCTGGAAGAGCTGATCCGGCGCACCGGCGCGCGCTGGATCATCGTCGTCGAGCCCTTCCTCGAGTTCATCGGCCACTCCTTCAGCGCGGTCGAGTGGGAGGCGCTGCTCGAGCGGATCGATGCCGACGGCGGCGCGATCCATTTCATCACCGATCTCGACCCCGGCCGCATCGTCAGCGCCATCATGGGCAAGGTCGCGGCGCATGGCACGCCCTACCTCGACGGCACCTGGGTCTTCACCCACTATCCGCTTTGGGCCTTCGCCGAGACCGGCAAGCGACTGCACGGCGCCGCCGAATTCGCTTACGTCAATCGCGGCTTCTTCGAAGACGAGATCGTGATGCTGACGAACGCGGTGGCGAACTTCTCGAGCCATTCCTTCTCGCTGCTCGACGCCAAGCCGCGGCGCCGCCGGCCGGAGACCGCGGTGATCGTCGGCGCCGGGCCGTCGCTCGACGAGGGCATCGAGACGCTGCATCGCATCCGCGACCGGATCGTGCTGTTCTCGGGCGGCACGGCGCTGCGGCCGCTGCTGCGGGCCGGACTGGTGCCCGACTTTCATTGCGAGCTGGAGAACGGCCCGCAGGTCTACGAGGTGATCAGCGAGGCGCAGAAGCACGGCGATCTCTCGCAGATACGCCTCATCGCCTCGGCAACGGTCGACCCGCGCGTCGCGCCGATGTTCGGCGAGGCGATCCTGTTCTTCCGCGACAGCGTCAGCTCGACCCGCATCCTGCGCGGCGGGATGGCGCCGGTCAGCGGCGCGGCGCCGACCTGCGTCAACACGGCGATGGCGACGGCCGCGATGCTCGGCTTCACCGATTTCATCCTGTTCGGCGCCGATTGCGGCACCCGGCCGGGCATGCCCGACCATGCCGAGGGCACGATCTATCGCGACGTCGAGAAATGGGAGAAATACCTCGCGCAACGCGCGCGGTATCCTCTCGAGGTCGAAGGCAATTTCGGCGGCATCGCCGTGACCAACTGGGTCTATGACGCCAGCCGGCGTATGCTGATAGACCTGATCGCCCACTATCGGCTCAACGTCGTCAACTGCAGCGACGGCGCGCTCATCGCCGGCGCCACGCCGCGGGTGCCGGAAGCGCTCGACATCGACGGCTCGGTGATCGACCACGCGCGGATCATCGCCGAGCTGAAGCGCACCATGACGCAGTACCGGCCCGGTGAGATCTTGCGCGGCCGGCGGCTCGAGGGCCTGCGCGAGCAGGCGCGGACGATGTATGCCGATCTGCGCGCGCTGCTCGCCGGGCTCGATGGCGAGACGGCGGATTTCGCCGGCGTCTACGAGGCGATGCGCGACTTCGCGCGCACCGCCGGCGATACCTACGGCCAGGTGGAATCGGTCCCCGATGGCAGCCTGCACGCGCTGCCGCGCATTGCCATGTTCTACGGCGGCCGCGCCGGAGACGAGGCGCTGCGCCGGCGGCTCTTCGCCACTTTCCGCGCAGAAACCGAGCGCGCGCTCGCGGTGATGGAGCGCGGCACCGACGAGCTGCTGGAGCGGCTTTCGGGCGTGGCAAGCGCACCCGCCGTGGCGGGCTGAGCGGGCGGAGCCCGGCCCGCCTCAGGCGCTGGTCGAGAGGATCGAGCCGAGCGTCGAGGTGCTCGGGACGGACGAAGAGCCGGACGCCGAGGAGCTGGACGAGCTCGAGTTTGAGCTGGAGCTCGAGCTCGTGGTCGGCGTGCTCGTCGTGAGATTGGCGACGAAAAGGCTCGGCGCGCCGGCGGTGGGATCGAGGATCCCCAGCGTCGTGCCGGGCTGCACCGCCGCAAGCTTCTGCTCGGTCTGCAGGCTCGTCAGCACGCTGGCGGCGCTGGTGGAGTCGCCGAAGTTCAACTGGATGAGGTGGTATTCCGTCTGCTCCTGTTGCTCTAGCTTGGTGATCTGCGTCTGCGCGTCGGTGAGCTCGGTCTGCTGCAGGTTGCCGACCTGGGTGGTGAGGCCGGAGATCTGGGTCTGCAGGGTTTGCTGGATGCTGGCGCTGATCTCCTGGTTCTGCGAGCTGGTGATGGTTATCTGCTTCACCACCGCCTGCGCGGCCTGCACGGCGGCCAGCGCCTGGGCCTGGCCCGCCGCGGTGCTGAGATCGTAGCTGCTGCTCGACTGGACGCCGAGTCCGGCGTATTGGAGCGACGCGATGCCGTCGTTCTGCAGCCCGGGCGTGTAGGATACGACCTGGAGCGAGGCGACATCTCCCTGCGCGCTTGCCAGCGTCTGGTCGAAGGTGCTGGAATCGCCCGATTGCGCCGCCACGGCAAGATCGCTGAGCTGCAGCGACAGGTCGCCCAGCACGCTGTTGTTGCTGCCGATCTGTGTCTCGACGCTCTGATAGGTCGTGAGTTGCGCGGTGAGCGTCTTTTCCTGCTGCGTCAGCTCCGTGACGACGGGATCCTGCGCCTGCTGCTGCAGCTGGGCGACCTTTTTGTTGAGCTGCGACTGCAGGTCGTTACCGATGAGCGTCAGGCGGCTGTTGGTCTGCGACGCCGCATTGGCGGCGTTGAGGGAGGCGAGCTTGTTCATCAGCGCGGTGCCCGCGGAGATGGCGGTACTGATGGCCGAGCTTGTCACGGTCGTTGTCTCCGAGCGGCCGCGGAGCCTTTGTCGCTCCGCAGCTGGATTTGCAGGCCACCAGCGTAGTTTACGGGTGTGAAAGACTGGTAAAGATTCAACACGCGCAAAAAGCCGACGGTCCCTGGAACGTCAGGCTATTCAACGGCCATTTCCGCGTCGTTAAGGGTTTATTTGCCAAGCCCCTGCTACTCCTGGTGCGGCATTGGCAGGGCGTGCATGAGTTCGCTGAGCAAGAGCCCGGTCCTCGTTACCGGCGCCGACGGCTTCATCGGGTCGCATGTGGTGGAGGAGCTCCTCGCGCAGGGGACGCGGGTGCGCGCCTTGGTCATGTACAACTCGTTCAACTCCTGGGGCTGGCTCGACCGCCTGCCGGAGGCCGCGCGCGCCGCCGTCGAGGTGGTGGCGGGCGACATCCGCGACGGCGACTGCGTGCGCCGCGCGGTCAAAGGCTGCGGCGGCGTGCTGCATCTGGCGGCGCTCATCGCCATTCCCTTTTCCTACGACGCGCCCGAAGCCTATATCGACACCAACGTCAAGGGCACGCTCAACCTGCTGCTGGCGGCGCGCGATCTCGGCGTCGAGCGCTTCGTCCAGACCTCGACCAGCGAGGTCTACGGCACGGCGCAATCGGTGCCGATCGACGAGCGGCATCCGCTCAACGCGCAATCGCCCTACGCCGCCACCAAGATCGGCGCCGACCAGATGGCGCTCGCCTTCCACGACGCCTTCGCGACGCCGGTGACGATCATCCGGCCGTTCAACACCTACGGCCCCCGCCAGTCGGCGCGCGCGGTGATCCCGACGATCATCACCCAGCTCCTCGCCGGCGCCGCCGCGGTGCGGCTGGGCGCGCTGCATCCGACGCGCGACCTCTCCTTCGTGCGCGACACGGCGCAGGGGCTCATCGCCGGGCTCGCGGCGCCGGCCGAGCGCGTGCTCGGCGAGGCGATCAACCTCGGCAGCGGCTTCGAGATCGCGATCGGCGACCTCGCGCGCGAGATCGCCGAGATCGTCGGCGTGACGCTGCTCATCGAGCGCGACCGCGCCCGGCTGCGTCCCGACAAGAGCGAGGTCGAGCGGCTGTGGTCGGACAACGGCAAGGCGGCGCGGCTGCTCGACTGGCGGCCGCGGTATGGCGGAATCGAGGGCCTGCGTCGCGGGCTGCGCGAGACCGTCGACTGGTTCCGCGATCCCGCCAATCTCGGCGCCTATAAGAGCATGGCCTACAACCGCTGATGGCCCAGGCGAAGCTCAAGCCCGCTTTCGACATCGAGCGCACCATCGCCGCGCTGCGCCAGGCGCTGCCCGAGGGCATCGCATGCGCGCCGCTGCATCAGCCGCGTTTTGCCGGCAAGGAGTGGGATTACGTCAAGGAGTGCCTCGACAGCACCTTTGTCTCCTCGGTCGGCAGCTTCGTCACCCGCTTCGAGCAGCAGATGGCGGCGGCGGCGGGCACCGCGCATGCGATCGCCGTGATCAACGGCACGGCGGCGCTGCATGTCTCGCTGCTGCTCGCCGGGATCGGGCCGGGCGACGAGGTGCTGGCGCCGGCGCTGACCTTCGTCGCCACCGCCAACGCCATCCGCTATTGCGGCGCGCTGCCGCATTTCGTCGACAGCGACCCCGTCACCCTCGGCGTCGATCCCGAGCGGCTCGCCGCCTATCTGCGCGACGTTGCCGAGCGGCGCGGCGACGGCGTCGTCAACCGCCGCACCGGACGGCGCCTCGGCGCGATCGTGCCGATGCATACCTTCGGCCATCCCGTCGACATGGAGCCGCTGCTGGCGCTGGCCGCGGAATGGGACCTGCCGGTGATCGAGGACGCGACCGAATCGCTCGGCAGTCGCTACAAGGGCAAGCCGACCGGCTGCTGGTCGCAGCTTGCCGCCTTCAGCTTCAACGGCAACAAGATCGTCACCACCGGCGGCGGCGGCGCCATCGCCACCGACGATGCGCGGCTGGCGCAGGCGGCCAAGCATCTCACCACCACGGCGAAGCTGGCGCATCCCTGGGCCTTCGTCCACGACCAGGTCGGGTTCAACTACCGCATGCCCAACCTCAATGCCGCGCTGGGCTGCGCGCAGCTCGAGCAGCTGCCGGCGTTCCTCGCCGCCAAGCGCACGCTTGCCGAGCGCTATCGCCGCGCGCTGACCGGCCTGCCCGGGGTCGAGTTCGTCGCCGAGCCGCCGCACGCGCGCAGCAACTACTGGCTGAACGCGCTGCTGCTCGACGAGCAGCATGCCGACCAGCGCGAGCGCCTGCTGCAGCGCTGCAACGAAGCGGGGCTGGCGTGCCGGCCGGCCTGGACCCTGATGCACCATCTGCCGATGTTTCGCGATTGCCCGCGCATGGAGCTGCCGGTGGCCGAGAGCGTCGAGCGGCGGCTGGTCAACCTGCCGAGCGGCGCCGGGCTCGCGCCCGAGCGCGAGGACTGAGCCCGTGGCGCGGCGAAAGATCTGCGTGGTGAGCGGCGGTCGCGCCGATTACGGGCTGCTCTACTGGCCGATGCGCGAGATCGCCGCCGTGCCGCAGTTCGAGCTGCAGCTCGCGGTCACCGGCATGCATCTGGCGCCGGAATTCGGCGCCACGCTGGAGACCATCGCGCGCGACGGCTTCCGCATCGACGCCAAGGTGGAGATGCTGCTGGCGAGCGATACGCCGGTCGCAATCGCCAAGTCCATCGGGCTCGGCGTCATCGGCTTTGCCGACGCGCTCGACCGGCTCAAGCCCGATCTGCTGCTGCTGCTCGGCGACCGCTTCGAGATCCTCGCCGCGGCGCAGGCGGCGCTCGTCGCCCGGCTGCCCGTCGCCCATCTCTGCGGCGGCGACGTCACCGAGGGCGCCTTCGACGAGGCCATCCGCCACGCCATCACCAAGATGGCGCATCTGCATTTCGCCACCAACGAGGCCGCCGCGCGCCGGCTGCGCCAGCTCGGCGAGGATCCCCGGCGTGTCTTCGCCGTCGGCAGCCCCGGCATCGACTACCTGCTGCGCGCGCCGCCGCTGAGCGATGACGAACTCGCCCGCGCCACCGGCCTCGATCCCGGCAAGCGGCTGCTGCTTGTCACCTTCCACCCCGCGACGCTCGGCGCCGGCGTAGCGCTCGACGAGTTGGAGGAGCTGCTGGCGGCGCTGGCGGCGCTCGGCAGCGACGTGCAGCTCGTCTTCACCCGGCCCAATGCCGATACCGACGGGCGCGCGCTGGCGCAGCGGCTCGAGCGCTTCGTCGCGGCGCAGGCCAATGCGCGGCTGTTCGCGGCGCTGGGGGCGCGCGTCTATGGCGGCCTGCTGCGGCGGGCCGAGGCGGTGATCGGCAATTCCTCGAGCGGGCTCTATGAGGCGCCGTCGGTCGGCACGCCGACGGTCGATATCGGCGACCGGCAGCAAGGCCGGCTCAAGGCGGAGTCGGTGATCTCCTGCCCGCCGGAGCGCGGCGCCATCGCGCTCGCCATCGCCGAAGCCTTGCGGCGCGGCAAGCGCGCCGTCGCCAACCCCTACGGCGCCGGCGACAGCGCCCGCCGCATCGTCGAGATCCTGGCCGCGATCGGCGATTTCCGCGCCTTGACGAAGAAGCGCTTCATCGACCTTCCCGGAGCGGCCTGACATGAGCGACCGCGTGCTCATCATCGCCGAGGCCGGGGTCAATCACGACGGCTCGCTGGCCCGGGCGCGGGCTCTGGTCGATGCCGCGCTGGCGGCCGGCGCCGATATCGTCAAGTTCCAGACCTTCCGCGCCGACCGCATCGCCACCCGCGCCGTGGGCAAGGCCGAGTATCAAAAGCCTGCCGCGGCGGCGACGGAAAGCCAGCATGCGATGCTGCAGCGGCTCGAGCTCGACGAGGCCGCCCATGCCGATCTCATCGCTTATTGCCGCAGCCGCGGCATCGAGTTCCTGTCGACGCCCTTCGACCTGCCGAGCGTGGCGCTGCTGACCGAGCGCCACGGGCTCGGCCGGCTCAAGATCTCGTCGGGCGACCTGACCAACGGGCCGCTGCTGCTCGCCGCCGCGCGCAGCGGCGCCGCGATCATCCTCTCCACCGGCATGAGCACGCTTGGCGAGGTCGAGACGGCGCTCGGCGTGCTCGCCTTCGGCATGACCGCGCCGCGGCAGCGCCCGGCCGGCGCGGCGGCGTTCGCCGCGGCCTATGGCAGCGCCGCCGGGCAGCAGGCGCTCGCCGACCGCGTCACGCTGTTGCATTGCACGAGCCGCTATCCGGCGCCCGCGGCGTCGGTCAATCTGCGCGCGATGACGACCCTCAGCGAGGCCTTCGGCTTGCGCGCGGGCTATTCCGACCACACCCTCGGCAGTGAGGTCGCCATCGCCGCTGCGGCGCGCGGCGCGACGGTGATCGAGAAGCACTTCACCCTCGACCGGACGCTGCCGGGGCCGGACCACAAGGCCTCGCTCGAGCCCGGCGAGCTTGCTGAGATGGTGGCGGCGATCCGCACCGTCGAAGCGGCGCTCGGCAGCGCGCTCAAGGCACCGGCCGAGGGCGAGCAGGCGATGCGGGCCGTGGCGCGCAAAGCGCTGGTGGCGGCGCGCGCGATCCGGCGCGGCGAGCGCTTCACCGCCGAGATACTCGACTGCAAGCGTGCCGAAAGCGGGGTGAGCGCGATGCGTTACTGGGAAGCGTTGGGGCGGATTGCCGGCCGCGACTATGCGGCCGACGAGCCGATCGAGCTATGAGCCCGCCCGTCCTGGTCATCGGCGGCGGCGGCCATGGCCGCGTGGTGATCGAGGCGCTGCTTGCCGCCGGTAGCGCGGTGGCGGGCGTCATCGATCCCCATCCCAGCGTCGCGGCGACGCTGCCCGACGGCGTGCCCTGGCTCGGCGGCGACGAGGCGCTGGCCGCCTACAAGCCCGAGGATTATCAGCTGGCCAACGGCGTCGGCGGCGTCGGCGAGCCGCACCGGCGCAGCGTCTTCGAGCGCCTCGGCGCGGCGGGATACAGCTTCATCCGCGTGCGCCACCCCGCGGCCAGCGTCGCGCGGGCGGGGGTGGTGCTGGGCGAGGGCTGCCAGATCATGGCCGGGGCGGTGGTCCAGCCCGGCGTGCGCATCGGCGCCGATGTCATCGTCAACACGCGCGCCGCCATCGACCATGATTGCCGCATCGGCGAGCACTGCCATATCGCGCCGGGAGCGGTGCTGTGCGGCGATGTCGTCATCGGCGCCGGGACGCATGTCGGCGCTGGGGCGGTGCTGATCCAGGGCGTGGTCGTCGGCAGCTTCTCGATCATCGGCGCCGGCTCGATCATCCTGCGCGACGTGCCGGACGGGGTCGTCGTCTATTCCAAGGACCTGCGGCAGGAGCGTCGGCGCTAGGCTGAGTACCAAATTCGTATGTCCGCTGATGACCCAAACCGGCCATTCGAGCGCATGATCTAGACAGACTGTTCTCACCTAGACGATGATGATGGCTACCCCAATAACGGGGGCGCCACCATGGATATCGGCGGATGGCTGCGGAGCCTTAGCCTCGAACAATACGAGCCAGTGTTCCGCGAAAATGAGATCGACGGCGAGGTGCTGTCGGAGCTAGCTGAGAGTGACCTTGAGATGGTCTACCGCTCGGGCACCGAAAGCGGTTGCTGAAGGCGATTGCTGCGCTCGCGGCGACAACGCGTTCAAGAGAATGACACAGCGTGAGGCGACCTGCCGAAATACAATTTCGTCATGATGACAAATGTATTTCATACAATATTAGGCCGCTTCTGTAAAATTTTTCGCCGTACGGGTCCAGTGGAGAGTACCGCCCCGGAGGGGCTGCTGTGATCAGCTTCAAGAACCTTTCGACTTACACCAAGTTGCTGGTAACGATGTACGGGATCGAGCTCGCGGCTGTCCCGGGTGCCGTTTTCTGCATCTGGTGCTCGTTCGTCGCTGCCGACACGGCCATGGGAGTCCGCGACGGCTGGCTGCCGGCAAGCCGCGATCTCGCTAAGCTCGCGGTGGCGACTGAGCACTATCGAGTGGCTCAGGCGGGCCTGGCGCTGGCGGTCGATCCGCAAGATCGCGACCGCGCCCGGAGCGAGTTGAACCAGGCCATGGCGGCCCGCAAAGAGGCGCAGGACGAGTACGAGAGGCTGCTCAAGCCGGGCGCTGAACGGCAACGCTTCAATGCCTATGTGCAGGAATGGCAGCGCTATGTCGCAATGAGCGAGGAAGCGGGCGCGCCGTCGCTCTACGCCGCCGAGCCGCGCAATCAATTCGCTCAGGTCACGCAGTCGCTGAGCCGTGATATCGAGCAGGGATCGCAGGAGGCGACGCAAGCGACGGATGGCATCACCCGGCTGTCCTCGCAAGCCGGCTGGAACAACGTCATCGGGCTCGGAGCTGCCGCATTCCTGATCCCTTTCGGCGCATACCTGATCCAGCTTGCTGTCGTGCGTCCCTTCCTCCGGATTACGGCGACAATGGGCCGCCTCGCCCGGTACGACTTTGACGTTGAGATCGAGGGCGCCGACCGCAAGGACGAGATCGGCCGGATGGCCACCGCGCTGAAGGTCTTCAAGGACAGCATGAAGAAGACTAATCAGCTGGCAGCCGAGCAGAAAGCCGAACAGCTCGGGAAGGAGCGGCGGCAAAAGATGATCGAGGCCCATGTCGCCGGGTTCGAGAGCAAGGTCCAGGAGACTCTGCACATGCTCGGTGCGGCGTCGGCCGAGATGCGCTCGACCGCCCAAGGCATGGCGGCGACCGCCGACGAAGCGAGGCGGCAGGTGACCGCGGTGGCGGCGGCGTCCGAGCAAGCTTCGGCGAATGTCCAGACGGTCGCCTCGGCGACCGAGGAGATGGCCTCCTCGGCGGGCGAGATAAGCCGCCAGATAAACCAGTCGAGCCAGGTCGCCGCCCAGGCGGTGAGCGAGGCGGCGAAAACGAGCGCGACTATGGACGCGCTCGTTGCGGCGGCGCAGAAGATCGGCGACGTGGTCGGTCTCATCACCGAGATCGCGAGCCAGACCAATCTCTTAGCGCTGAATGCGACGATCGAAGCGGCGCGTGCCGGCGAGGCCGGCAAGGGCTTCGCCATCGTAGCGGGCGAAGTGAAGAGCCTGGCGAGCCAGACGGCCAAAGCGACGGAAGAGATCGCGGCGCAGATCACCGCCGTAAGGGGCGTGACCAAAGACGCGGCGGGCGCCATCCAGGGGATCAGCCGCACGATCGGCGAGATGAACCAGATCGCCACGGCGATCGCTGCGGCGGTCGAGCAGCAAGCCTCGGCCACGCACGAGATCACACGCAACACCCAGGAGGCCTCGCGCGGCACGCAGGACGTCTCGCGCAACATCGTCGGCCTCAACCAGACGGCAGGCAAGACCGACGCGGCCGCCAAGCAGGTGCTCAGTGCCTCGGAGGGATTGAGCCATCGGGCGGAAGCGTTGCGCGCTGAGATCGGGGAGTTCCTGGCGAATATCCGGGTGGCTTAGCACTAGGGAGGCGCCGTCGCGTTAGACGGGCGGGGCGAAGAGGTATGCGCGGGGCTGAAGTGCCTGAAGTGCCCTGGCGGAGAGAACCTGAGCACGACCACTTTGCCGAGATCGCGTCAGTGCAGCGAGTCTGCTCCTGTTAAGGGTTCTCGGATGCCTGCCGCGGCAGGGACGGCGCCACATGCTCGGGCGGCAGGCGTCCGAGAAGCCTCAGGGGAGGAAACCGCGGGCATGCAGTGGCACGGCGGTGCCGCGCGCATCCGC
>JBKQTR010000567.1:0-9670 GCA_052143095.1 Allostellaceae bacterium | reverse complement strand
CTGGAAGGATGCGGACCATCCGCGCGGCCTCTGGCGCACCACCTCGCTCGAGAGCTTCCGCAGCGAACGGCCGGATTGGGATGTGCTGCTCGACCTCGATGCGCTTGCCCGCGCAGAGGGCGAGGATTGGATCTGGGCCGGCGCCGCGACGCTGCCGGTAAGCCACGACCGCGCCATCATCAGCCTGTCGCGCGGCGGCGGCGATGCCGCGGTGCTGCGCGAATTCGACCTTGCCGCGCGCGGCTTCGTGCCCGGCGGGTTCCATGTGCCGGAAGCCAAGGGCGGCGCCACCTGGCTCGACCGCGACACGCTGCTGCTCGCCTCGGCGCTTGGGGATGGCATGGCGACGGGCGCCGGCTATGCGCGCACGGTGCGGCGCTGGCAGCGCGGCACCGAGCCGCTCGCGGCGCCGGTGATCTTTGCGACGCGCGCGGACTTCATGAGCGCCTCGGCCGGTGTCGACCGCGGCGCCGCCCCGGAGCGACTCTGGTTCGCCGAGCGTCCCGGCTTCTTCGACACCGTCGTCTGGATCGGCGACCGCGCGGGCCCGCGCTTGCGCCTGGAGCTGCCGAGCGACGCCTGGTTCCGCTGGCACCGCGACTGGCTCGTCGTGCGGCCGCGCACGCCCTGGACGATCGGCGGCACGCGCCACGCGCCGGACAGCGTGCTCGGCATCGCGTTTTCCGGTTTCCTTGCCGGCGAGCGCTACTTCACGACCCTCTTCGAGCCGGGACCGCGCCAGGCGCTGCAGGGTTTCTTCTGGTGCGGCGACAGCCTCGTGCTGTCGCTGCTCGACGACCTCCGCCCGGTCTTCGAGCGGCTGACGCCCTCGGCGCAAGGCTGGGCGCGCGCGCGCATCGGCGGGCTGCCGCACAGCGGCACGGCGCAGGTCTGGAGCCTCGATGTCGAGGAGGAGGAATCGACCGGCGAGCTGCTCGCCAGCACGCAGGATCCGCTGACGCCGCCGGCGCTGCTGCTGCTGCGCCCCGACGCGGCGCCGCTGGCGCTGAAGCGGGCGCCGCAGGTCTTCGATCCCGCCGGCCTTGCGGTGACCCGCCACGAGGCGGTGTCGAGCGACGGCACCGCCGTGCCCTATATCCAGGTGGGACCGCCAGGCGAGACCGGCGAGGCGCCGGTCCATCTCTACGGCTATGGCGGCTTCGCCATCCCGATGCTGCCGTCCTACAATTCCGCGCTGGGCAAGCTCTGGCTCGAGCGCGGCGGCACCAGCGTCATCGCCTGCATCCGCGGCGGCGGCGAGTACGGCACCGCCTGGCACGAGGCGGGGCGCCGCGACGGCAAGCGGCTCTCGCATGACGATTTCGCCGCGGTGGCCGCCGATCTCGTGCGGCGCGGGCTGACGCGTCCCGGCCGCATCGCCGCCGAGGGCGGGTCCAATGGCGGCATCCTCATCACCAACATGCTAACGCGCTATCCCGAGCGTTTCGGCGCGCTGTTCTGCACCATCCCGCTGATCGACATGCGCCGCTATGCCAAGCTCCATGCCGGCGCCAGCTGGATCGCCGAATACGGCGACCCCGACAATCCCGCGGATTGGACATTCCTCGCCGGCATCTCCGCCTATCACGCGGCGGCGCCGGGCCGCGCCTATCCGCCGATCCTGCTCGCCACCAGCCGCCGCGACGACCGCGTCCATCCCGGCCATGCGCGCAAGATGGCGGCGAAGCTGCAGGCGATGGGCTACGCCGCCTACTTCTACGAGCCCGCCGCCGGCGGCCACGGCTACGGCAAGGACAATCGCGAGCGTGCCGCCTTCACCGCGCTGGGCTATGCCTTTCTGCGGCGCATGATCGGCTGGGAGGCGGCGTGAGGCGGCGGGCGCGGCTCAGCGCCGCCGCGTCTTCGCCCGCGCCTCCTCGACCGACAGCATCGGCATGACGAAGCGGTCGGTGATCCGCGTATAGCCGCCATTGCCGGCGAGCCGGCCAAGCGCGTCGAGCCTGCCGGGATCGACGTGGAAGCGCTCGTTGACGAGACCGGCGTGATAGTGGAACAGCACGACCTCGCCGATCACCAGGTGATAGGGCATGCGGCCGATCGGCAGCAGCTGCACCAGCCGGCATTCGAGCTGGACGGGACAGTCGATGATGCGCGGCGGCCGCACCTTGTGCGACGGCGCGGTGCGGAAGCCCGCCTCCGCCATCTCGTCGGTGCCGCGGGGAAAGGCGGTGGCGCAGATGTTCATCGCCTCGGCGTGCCCGGCATCGACGATATGGACGACGAATTCGCGGAGATCACGGATGTTCTCGAGCGTGTCCTTGGCGGCGCCGTCGCGCGGGCTCGCCGAGAACAGGATGGTCGGGGGATCAACGGCGACGGCGTTGAAGAAGCTGAAGGGCGCGGCGTTCGGCCCCGCCGGGCCCAAGCTCGAGACCAGCGCGATCGGCCGCGGTATCACCGAGCCGGTCATCAGCTTGTAGGTGTCGGCGACGCTCATCCCATCGGGATCGAACGCCACCATCGCCCGCGCGGGGTCGAGATCATCCATCGGTCAGCTCCTCGGCCGTCACAGTGTGGTCACGGCCGTGCCGCGCCATAGGGATAGACGAGATCGCCGGTCTTATAGGCGGCAGGCAGCAGGATCACCTCCATCGCCTTGCCCTTGAACTGCTCGAGGCCGTTGCCGCTGATGTTGTGGAACTGCACCCAGAGCGGCCGCGGCTCCGCCCATTCGCCATCCTCGCCGAAGCGGACGTCGCCGACCACGGTGTGGAACGTCGCGCGGTGGAGGTAGCGCGCGAGCGTGTCCTGATCGAGGCTTTGGGTCGCCGCCACCGCCTCGCGCAGCATCTGCAGCTCGGCATAGGCGTAAGGCGGCAGGAAATAGCCCAGGGGATCGACGCCCTCGCCCGGCGCGCGCGACTGGTAGGTCGCCATGAACTGGCCGACGCCGGGGAATTGCATGGTCGGCGCCGGCAGCCACCATTCGACATTGACGATGCCGTTGAGCAGCGGCCCCAACCGCATCTTGAGCTGCGCCGTCGGGATGCCGACCATGCCGCCGCCGAACATCCGGGTCTTGAGCCCGATCTCGTTGACGGCGCGGATGATGCCGACGGAATCCGGCGGGAAGGACGCGACATAGACGATGTCGGGCTCGGCCGCCGCCAGCGCGCGAATGATCGGCGTGAAATCGGTGGTGGCGGGCGGGTAGGAGCGGTCGTAGACGATGCGCAGTCCGACGCGCTTGGCGTTCGCCCGCGCGCCCTCGGTGGCGTTCTTGGCGTATTCGAGATCGGCGCCAAGCAGTGCCACGGTCTCGGGCTTCGGACGCTGCGCCGCGGCGATGTCGAAATACCCCTCGGAGAACACCTTTTTGGCGTCGCTGCCGGTGGCGAGCGTCGAGAAGTATTTACCGTAGTGGAACTCGCTGTTGGCGGCGAGCCCGAACAGGCCGAAGAAAACCATGTTGTGCTGCATCACCACCGGCATCGCAGCGGCGATCATGTTGGTGGCGTAGCCGGAGATGACGAGGTCGACCTTGTCGACATCGAGCAGCTTGGCGTAGAGGCCCGGCACCAGGGACGGGTTGCTCTGGTCGTCGTAATAGACGAGCCTGACCTTGCGGCCGAGCAGCCCGCCCGTGGCGTTGACCTCCTCCTCCCACATCTTCATGGCAAGCAGCGCCGAGCGCGCCGGCACCGAGAGGCCGCCGGTCAGCGCCATGCCGAAGCCGATGGTGATCGGCTCCGCCGCCGCCGCGACGGCGGCCGAGCCCAGCACCAGCGCCGCGAGGAGCGCGCCGAGCGCGTGCCGCCACCAGCCGATCATCCTCGCCTCCTCCCCAGGCCTTGGTGCCGTCATCCTAAAGCGCTTTGGCGGCAGGCGTCGACGACGCCTTTGAGACAGGCCCGGCCCGCGCCGGAACCGGTGAGCCGCGCGTCCCTCTGCGGCTTGCGCGCGCGTATCTCACGTGCGGAGAAACTCCAGCAGCAGCGCGCCGACGCGCTCGGGCTCGTCATGCTGCACCCAGTGGCTCGCGCGCTCGAGCGCCACGAGCCGGCCGCGCTCGCACAGCCCGAGGCTGGCATCGGCGAGCTTGCGCTCGGCGTAGGCATCCTCGAGGCCCCAGATCACCAGGCTCGGCACCGCGATGCGGCAGGCGCTGCTCGGCGGCAACTCCGTGCGCAGCAGGGCGCGATACCAGTTGAGCATGCCGGTGAGCGCGCCGGGCACCGACCAGGCCGCGCGATAGCGCGCGAGGTCGGCTTCGCCGAAGGCGTCGGGCCGCGAAGCGGTGGCGAGGCCCTGCCGCAGCGCCGCGAAATCGCGCCGGCGCAGCAGCAACTCCGGCAGATAAGGCAGCCGGAAAAATTGCACGTACCGGCTCTTGCGCCGCTGTGCCGGGTCTGACCGCATCGCCTCGCGCCACACCGCCGGGTGCGGCGCGTTGAGCGCCGCCAGCCGCTCGAGGCGGTCGGGAAAGCGTGTCGCCAGCCACCAGCCGACGGCCGCGCCCCAATCATGGCCGACAACGCTGAAGCGCCGGCGGCCGAGCCGGTCGGCAAGAGCGAGGACATCCGCAGTGGCGCGATCGAGATCGTAGGCGCCGACGTCCCGGGGTTTGTCGCTGAGATTGTAGCCGCGCTGATCGGGGGCGAGGATGCGGAAGCCGGCGGCAGCGAGCGGGCCGAGCTGGTGGCGCCAGCCATACCAGAACTCGGGAAAGCCGTGCAGCAGAAAGACCAGCGGGCCGTCCGCCGGGCCCGCCTCGGCGAGGTGAAGGGTTGTGCCGTCGGCGGCGGCGCGCGAGAAGCTGAGACCCGCGATCCCGTCGATCTCCGCCATGCGCCTGCCCTTTGACCCGTCTCGACCGCGACCAGCCTATGCCACCGCCTGCCGGGAGCGAAATCGCCGGAATCAGAGCCGCAGCAGCGGCTCCACCACGCCGCCGCTGCGCAAGGCGCGCAGCATCGCCGTGTCCATATAGACGCGCTCCTCGGCGATCTTGCCGTCGCGCACGCGGAACTTGTCGACGCCGCGCCAGTCGAAGCGCTTCCCGGCGAGGCTGCGCGAGCATTGCCACTCCACGATCACGACGTCGCCGCGCGACGCCCAGTCCAGCAGCTGCCAGACGAGATCGGGCGCCGCCTCGCTCTGCGCCGCGTTGAGGCGGCCGATCTCCGCGCCGGCGAGCGGCCGGTCGACCAGGGGGTAATGGAGCACGCCGTCCGGATGCCACAGCGCGAGAAATGCCGCGCCGTCGCGCGCCGCCCAGGCGGCAGCGAATTTGGTGATGAAATCCTGGATCTCTGCATCGGTCATCGTGGGTCTCCTTGTTTTGCGCGAGGAGACTAGGTCGCAGGATGCCGCGCGTCTGGCCGCTTCCGGACTCCACCGGCTCTTACCGCGCGCATGCCCAGCAGCCCGGCGCAGGCGGCGGCGATCACGGCGGTGAGGCAGATGCCGAGGAAGATCTGCCGCGGCGGCCAGCCCAGGCCCAGCAGCATGCCGCCGAGCGCCGGTCCGGCAATGCCGCCCAGCCGGCCGACGCCGAGCGCCCAGCCGACCCCCGTCGTCCGCATCCGCGCCGGATAGAGCGCGGCGGCAAGGCCGTTCGCCGCAAGCTGGCTGCCGATGATGCAGCCGCCGGCGCAGAAGATGGCCGCGAGCAGCGGGATGCGCGGCAGGTCGAGCAGGCTGATCGCGGCAATGAACAACGCGCCGGCGGCAAAGCTTGCCAGCAGCACCCGCTCGGCGCCGAGGCGGGTGCTCAGCGGCCCCAGCAACAGGGTGCTGAGGATGCCGCCCGCCGACAGCATGCTGGCGCCGAAGACCGCATCGGCCGGGGTGAAGCCCGAGAGATGCAGGATCGAGGGCAACCAGTAACTCAGCAGAAACAGGCTGAGCAGATTGGCGAAGAACATGACCCAGAGCAGCAGCGTGCGGCTGGCATATCCCTCGGCGAACAGCGCCGCGACCGGATTGCCCGCCGCGAGGTCGACGCCCGAGGCGGCCGCCGGCGCCAGGCTCAGCCGCCGCAGGACGTGGAGGTCGCGCAGCGAGGGGCGGGATTTCGCCAGCAGAAAGCGCGGCGATTCCGGCAGCCACAGAAGCAGCACCGGCACCAGCAGCAGCGGCGCGACGCCGCCGATGAGAAAGATGACCGGCCAGCCGAAGACGGGCAGCAGCTGCGCCACGAGCTGGCCGCCGAGGAAGCCGCCAACGGGATTGCCGGTGAACATGAACATGATGATGCTGGCGCGGTGGCGGTGCGGCGTATAGTCCGAGGTCAGGGCGACGGTCGTCGGCATCGCGCCGCCGATGCCGATGCCGGTGAAGAAGCGCAGCACGGTCAGCATGGCCAGCGATCCCGCGAACGCGCTGAGCAGCGAGGCAATGCCGAGCAGCAGCAGGCTGGCGATGAGCACCGGCTTGCGCCCCAGCCGGTCGCCCGCGGGTCCCGACGCCACCGCGCCGACCAGAATGCCGACGCTCGACATGACGAAGGCGGTGGTGAAATCCGCCGCCGGCAGACCCCAGGCATGCGACAGCGACGGCGCCGCCATGCCGATCGCGTTGAGGTCGTAGCCGTCGAAGGCCTGCGCCAGCGCGCAGAGCAGCGCCACGCGCAGCTGGAGCCGGCCAAAGCGCTGGCCTTCCAGCGCCGCTTCCGTGGCGGATAAAGGCGGTGGCGCCATGGCGTTTCCCTCCCTGTCGCGGCGTCGCTTGGGCCGTGCGGCGGTTTCTTGCTTGTCGTCGAGCGCAAGCCTATCAAATCCGCAGGGACCGCGTCCTGCCCCTCAGCGTGCGTACCCCCAGGCCGCGTCCCACAGCATGCTGAGGCCGGAGGCCAACATCAGCCCGTCCATCACCAGGCGGAAGGCGCCGGGACCAAGCCTCAGCACGAAGCGCTTGGCGATGAACGCGCCGGCCATCAGCGACGAGCCGGCGATGAGGCCTTTTTCCAGCACCTCGAGCGACAGCGCGCCGAAGCGCTGGAACGCCACCGCCTTGCTGACGAAGATGGCGAGCGAGCCGGCCGCCTCGGTGGCGAGGAACGCGCCGCCGGCGAGGCCGTACAGGATGAAGATCGGCACGCTGATCGGCCCGGTGGAGACGACGATGCCGGTGATGTAGCCGATCCCGGCGCCGGCGAGCGCCAGATGCCACAGCCTCAGGCGGACATGGCGCGCGGCAAGCCAGCGCCGTGTCGGGATCATCACGATGAGAAAGACGCCGATGGCGAGATCGACGGCGCGCGGCGGCAGCGCCAGCAGCGTGCGCGCGCCCGCCGCCGCGGCGGGAACGCCGGTGGCGGCATAGGCGGCGCAGGCGCGCCAATCGACGTCGCGCCACCATGCCAGGATGCGCGAGAGATTGGCCATGACCGCGGCCACCGCCATGATCGGCACCGCCTCGCGCGGGCCGAAGGCATAGATCAGCACCGGCACCAGCATGATCGAGGAGCCGGTGCCGACGACGCCGCTGATGGTGCCGGCGACGAGCCCGACCGCCAGGACGAAGAGCAGTTCCACCTCCGCCGTGCCGCTCAGACGCGCTTCGGCCAATCCTCGCAATGGTCGCGCATCGCCTCTTCATGGGCGAAGAACAGCACGCGGCGCCCGTCGGCGTAGCGATTTTGCGCGAGCGCCAGGCGATGCGATGATTTCATCCGGGTCTCCTCCGGCGGCTGGTCGAGTGCGGCTCGGGATAGCAGGTCGCGGCGCTCAGCGCGACGCCGGCGCGAGCAAAGCTGCCGCGGCGATCGCTTCGGGGATCGCGGCCGGGTTCTGCGGCGCCATCAGATGCGCGCCGGCGATGCCGGGGATGGTCGCCAGCTCCTGCAGCAGCTCGGCGCAGATCAAGACACCCTCGCGGCGCGGATCGGCCGCCTGCTCGAGCCGCGTGATCACCGCCTCGGGGATGAGCGTCCCGAAGAGCTTCTCGCGCATCCAGCGCGCCGAGCGCGCCGACGGAATGGGCGCGAGCCCGACCAGCAGGCTCAGCCGCTCGGTGAGCCCGTACTCGCTGAGCCGCGCCACCCAGCGGCGCACCACGCCCATGTCGAGGCAGAACTGCGTCTGGACGAAGCGCGCGCCGGCCTCTGCCTTGGCCAGCAGCCCGCTCGGCGCCCAGCCCGGCGGCGGGTCGAGCGGCGCATCGGCGGCGCCGAGAAAGAGCCCGGTCGGTCCATTGATCGGCTGATCCGGCGGCAAGGTCCGCTCGCGGCTGATGCGCTGCGCCAACACCAGCAGCGCGCGGCTGTCGAGATCGAAGACCGGCTTGGTCTCGGGCTGGTTGCCGGCTTTGGGATCGTCGCCGGAGAGCACGAGGATGTTGTGGATGCCCGAGGCGAGCGCGCCGAGCAGGTCGCTCTCGAGCGCGATCCGGTTGCGGTCGCGGCAGGTCATCTGCAGGATCGGCTCGATGCCGCTCTCGAGCAGGATGCGGGCGGCCACCAGGCTCGAGAGATGCGCCCGCGCACCGGCGCCGTCGGTGACGTTGACCGCGGTGGCGACGCCCTTCAGCGGCAAGGCGCGCGCCAGCAAATCGGCGGGATCGGTCGAGACCGGCGGCACCAGTTCCGCGGTGACGACGAAGCGCCCCGCCGCCAGCGCGTGCGCGAAGCCGCTGACCGGGGCCTCCCCTGCCGTCTTCTCCGCCGATGCGTCCGCCATCTGCCGCCCTCCGATTGTCGCTCGCCGCTCACTTAAGCCGATGCGCCGCGGCGGGGAAAGCGCCTACGCGCCGAAGCGGCGCTGGCGCTCCTGGAAGACGCGGATGGCGCGCAGGAAGTCGAGCTTGCGGAAAGCGGGCCAGAGCACGTCGGTGAAGTAGTACTCGCTGTGCACGCTCTGCCACAGCAGGAAGCCGGAGAGCCGGATCTCGCCACTGGTGCGGATGATGAGGTCGGGATCGGGCAGGCCGGCGGTATAGAGATGGCGTGCGATGGCATCGGGGGTGATCGCGGCGATGGCGTCGTCGAGGCCCTTGCCCTGGGCCGCCGTGTCGCGCAACAGCTGCTGCACCGCATCGGCGATCTCCTGGCGGCCGCCATAGGCGACGGCGATGTTGAGGTCCATGCCGTCATAGCCGGCGGTGGCACGCTCGGCCTCGGTGATCGTCGCCAGCAGCGTGTCCGGCAGCAGCGGCAGCCGGCCGATCGCCCTCACCCGCACGCGCCGGCGGTGGATCAGCGGGTCGTGCGCCAGGGTGGCGAGCTTCGCCTCGATGGCGGCGAGAATGCCCGAGACCTCGGGCGACGGCCGGCGGAAATTATCGGGCGAGAAGACCCAGAGAGTGACGGTCGGGATCGACAGCTCGGCGCACCAGTCGAGAATGTCGTCGAGCTTCTCGGCGCCGAGGCGGTACATCGCCTGGGGCTCGGTGATGCCATGGGCGCGGCCATGCCGCCGGTTGCCATCGAGGATGATGCCGACATGGCGCGGCATCGGCTTCGTCGCCACCTGGCGGCGCAGCCGGGTCTCATAGAGGCGATAGAGAAGACGCAGGGCCGGTGACACCGAGCCGTCCTTCCGCTGGGCTGAGCGGCTCCTAGCACAGGATGGCGTTCCCCGACAGGCTCCTAGTACCTCTGCACAGAGAAGTTGACAGTTTGGCCGGGTTGTAGGGGTGGGAGGGCGGTTGGCTCGATCAGCACTTCGATGCTGCGGGCGACGCCTGGCTTGCGTCGGATCAAGCGTGC
>JBKQTR010000566.1:0-36536 GCA_052143095.1 Allostellaceae bacterium | reverse complement strand
GCCGGATGCCCGAATTGGGCACGTCCGGTTCTGTGCGGGGGGTGCGCAGTAATGCGCATCCCTACCGCGACCGAGCGGTCCTGCAGCGCAACGCGCGCCGAAAGTGTCGGTGATTTTAGTGAAATCGCCGTGACATACGCTGCGCGTTGTAGGCGATTTCGCTGGCGCGGTATCGGCCCGGACTTAGAATGGCGAGCCAATTCCGGTGATCGTGCGAGGAGGTATGCCGATGTCGCGATGTGCCTGCAGGATCCTCGCCGAGCGCGACGGGACGACGGCGATCGAGTATTCGCTGATCGCCGGCCTGGTCTCGATCATCATCATTGCCGGCCTCACCGCCATCGGCACGACGATCTCCGCCAACTTCTTCGGCCCGATCGCGGGTGCGCTCGCGCTCTGAGCCGGCCGATCGTCAGCATACGTCACGGGTTTAACCGGAGTTTAAGCAGAAGTGTAAACGATCCTGCTACGTAAATGCGCGCGGCAATGATAATGGTTGTCCCTGGCTGTCGACCGCAAGGCGCGGCCCCCGAGAACAGGAGTAGAAACCGATGCTCGCAGTACTTTTGAAGCTCATGCGCGACGAGAGCGGCGCCACGGCCATCGAGTATGGCCTGATCGCCGCGCTGATCTCGGTGGTGATCATCGTCGCCATCACCGCGGTCGGGACCCAGCTCTCGACCGTCTTCAACACCATCCAAACCGATCTCGGCACCGCGAACGGCAACTGAGCCGCGCGCCGCTCCGCTAGCCGGCGGCCGGGAGGGCCCTTTCCTCGCGGCCGGCGGCGGCGAGCGGCAGCACGCGGTCGTGGAACTCGCGCAGCGTGCTGCGATGGCCGACGCTCACCACGCTCGGCCGCCACGGCGCCCGGCGCAGCAGCGCATAGAGCGCCGCCTCCGCCTTCTCATCGAGCGCCGAGGTCGCTTCGTCGAGGAAGATGATGGCGGGCTCGGTCAGCAGGATCCGCGCAAAGGCGAGCCGCTGCTGCTCGCCCAGCGATAGCCGCTGCGCCCAATTGTCGACGGTGTCGAGCTCGCCGGCGAAGCCGCCCAGCCCGACCTCGCGCAGCACTTCCTCGAGCCGCTCCTTTTCCACCGCCCGGTCCTCCTCGGGATAGAGCAGCGCCGTGCGCAGGCTGCCGAGCGGCAGATAGGGCCGCTGCGGCACGAACAGCGTCCGGCCCTCGCCGATGCGGATATGGCCGCGGCCGAAGGGCCAGATGCCGGCCAGCGCGCGCAGCAGCGTGCTCTTGCCGGTGCCGGTCGGCGCGGCGATCAAGACGTACTCGCCGGGCGCCACGGCAAGCGTGACACCGCGCAGCAGCGGGGTGCCGTCGGGCAGATCGACGTCGAGGCCGGCGACCGCGAGGCCGCCGCCGCCGCGCATCACCTCGATCGGCTGCGGCGCGCGCGCGGCGGCGGCGATGGTGCGGGCGCGCTGGTCGAAGCCGGACAGCCGCTGCACCACCGATTGCCATTCGGCGATCTCGGTGTAGGAATTGACGATGAAGGACAGTGAGGTCTGCACCTGGCCGAAGGCGTCCGCCGTCTGCTGCAGGTCGCCGAAGCTGATCTGCTTGGCGAAGTAGCGCGGCGCCGCCACCAGATACGGAAAGACGATGGCGAGCTGCGTATAGCCGCTGGTGTACCAGTTGAGCAGCTTCACCCGCTTCATGATGCCCCAGAAATTGCCGACGACACGGCCGAAGCGGTCGACGAAATTGCGGCGCTCGCGGCCCTCGCCGCCGTAAAGCGCGACGCTCTCGGTGTTCTCGCGCAGCCGCACCATGCTGAAGCGGAAATCGGCCTCGTAGCGCTGCTGGTCGAAATTGAGCCGCACCAGCGGCCGGCCGATCCGGAAGGTGAGCCAGGTGCCGCCGACGGCGTAGACCAGCGCGAACCACACCATGTAGCCGGGGATATAGACCTCGCCCAGCGGCCCCAGCGGGATCGCCGCCGAGCCCGAGAGCCCCCAGAGAATGCCGAGGAACGAGACCAGCGTGACGCCGGCGTTGAGGAAGCCGCTGCCGCCGATGGTGAGCGCGAGCGACGCGCGCGTGAAGCGGTCGAGGTCGTCGGAGATGCGCTGGTCGGGGTTGTCGGTGCCGCTGCCCTCGAGCTGCAGCCGGTAATAGGCGCGCTCGTCGAGCCAGAGATCGAGATAGCGCCGCGTCAGCCAGCGCCGCCAGCGGATCTGCAGCATCTGCTGCAGGTAGATCTGATAGACGTTGACCACGATCGCCGCGGCGGCGATGACGCCGAAGACGATGAACTGGTACTTGAACGCTGCCCAGTCGTATTCCTGGATGGCGTTGAAGAAGTCCCGGTTCCACATGTTGAAGCGGACGGCGATGTAGACCGAGCTGAGGTTGAGCGCGACGACGGCCACCAGCAGCCCCCAGGCCCACCATCGGTCCTCCGACGACCAATAGGGCTTGGCGAGACGCCAGGCATCGTGCAAAAAGCTACGCTTCTTCTCACTCATCGCCGAAACTCCTCACGCTCGGTCATGTCGGATCCACGCGAATTTCCCCGGGAGCTCTGCCGCGGCGTCTGCCGCGCGCTCGCCCATCGCGGCTTCGCCACCTTGCCGGAGGTGTCGCTCGCCAACGGCCGGCGCGCCGATGTGCTGGCGCTGGGGCGGGATGGCGAGCTCGTCATCGTCGAGATCAAATCCTCGGTAGCCGATTTCAAGAGCGACCGCAAATGGCCGGAATACCGCGAGTTCTGCGACCGCCTCTACTTCGCCGTGCCCGCCGCCTTTCCGCAGGAGCTTATCCCCGAGGAATGCGGCCTGATCGTGGCCGACGGCTTCGGCGCCGCGTTTTTGCGCGAGGCCCGCGCCGCGCCGCTGGCGCCGGCGCGCCGGCGCGCGGTGCTGCTGCGCTTCGCCGCGCTCGCCGCAGGCCGCCTGCGCCGCCTGCTCGATCCCGAGCTCGACGAGCCTGGGTTGCAGTGACGATGGTTGTCAGTTTTCAGTCCTCAGTTCTCAGTAGGAGCGCCGACCGGACTGACAACTGATAACTGACAACTGATAACTCACCTTGCCAATCTCGCGATCGTCGCCGTCGTGCTGAAGCCTGGCAGCAGCGGCGCCAGCACCACCTTGCCGCCATAGCCCTCGACGATATCGGCGCCGACCACCTGGTCGTGGCGGTAATCGGCGCCTTTCACCAGGATCTCCGGCTTGAGCTCGCCGATGAGGGTGAGCGGCGTGTCCTCCTCGAACACCACGACGAGATCGACCGAGGCGAGCGAGCCGAGCACCGCGGCGCGCGCCTGTTCGCTCTGCACCGGCCGGCCCGGACCCTTGAGGCGCACCACCGAGGCGTCGCTGTTGAGCCCGACCACCAGGCGGTCGCATTGCGCGCGCGCCTGCGACAGCAGCGAGACATGGCCGGGATGCAGCAGGTCGAAGCAGCCGTTGGTGAAGCCGATGCGCAGCCCGTTGCGCCGCCAGCGCGCGACATGGTCGAGCGCCAGCGGCAGCGGCAGCACCTTGCGCGTGGCCAGCGCGTCGCGGTCGACCAGCGTCTCGATCAGCTCGTTGGCATGCACCACGGCGGTGCCGACCTTGCCGACGACGATGCCGGCGGCGACGTTGGCGAGCCGCGCCGCCTCCAGCATCGGCGCGCCGGTGGCGAGCGCCGCCGCCAGCACCGCGATCACGGTATCGCCGGCGCCGGAGACGTCGTAGACCTCGCGCGCCTCGGCGCCGAGCTTGGCGGTGGCGCCCGAGGCCTCCACCAGCAGCATGCCGTCCTGGCTCAGCGACACCAGCACCGCGCCGAAGCCGTGCTGGTCGATCAGCGCGCGCGCCGCCGCGACGATGTCCGCCTCGCTGCCGACCGGCCGCTTCGTCGCCTCGCCGAGCTCGCGCCGGTTGGGCTTGAGCACGCTGGCGCCGCGATAGGCGCTGTAATCCGTCCCCTTGGGATCGACCACGACGGGGTGGCCGGCCCGCACCGCCGCGGCGATGAGCTCCGCTGCGACGCCGTCCGCCAGCACGCCCTTGGCATAGTCGGACAGCACCGTCACTTGATAATGCGGCAGCACTTGCTCGACCATGCGCCGGAAATCCTCGCGCAGGCTGCCCTTGAGCGGTGCCGCCTGCTCGCGGTCGGCGCGCAGCATCTGCTGCGTCTCGGCGATATAGCGCGTCTTGATCGTCGTCGTGCGATGGCGCTCGCTCAGCACATGCGCCTCGATGCCGGCGAGCCCGGCCACCAGCTTGCTCACCTCGCGTCCGGCGGCGTCGCCGCCGGTCACCGAGACGAAGCAGCCTTGCGCGCCCAGCGCATGCAAATTGCTCAGCACGTTGCCGGCGCCGCCGAGCTTGCGGACCTCGTGATCGACGCGCAGCACCGGGATCGGCGCCTCCGGCGATACGCGCTCGACCCGGCCATAGACGTAATGATCGAGCATCACGTCGCCGACGCACAGCACGCGCGACTGGGCTAGCGCCTCGACCAGCGGAATGAGGTCCGTGTCAGACATGGCCGTGGTCTTAAGGGGAAGGGCTGGTCATGGCAAGAGGCGCTCCGGCTCCGGGCCTAGGAGGCCGCCGCGTCCATGACCGGCGCCGCGCGCAGCCCCAGCGCGCGCTCGAGGTGGCGGAAGACGCGCTCCTTGTCGTGGTAGTCCTGCGCCGCCCGGCGCGCCGCGACGCCGCGGCGGTGGCGCTCCTGCGGCTGGGCCGCCAGCGCGACGATGGCGGCGGCGAGACCCTCGGCATCCGCCGCCATCGGCAACACCGCGTCGGCCAGCTGCGACGGCACCGCGCTCGCGGCAAGGACCGGGCGGCCGCTCGCCAGCAGCGCCGCGAGCTTCGCCGGGAACAGCGGATCGGGCGCCGCCAGCCCGGCCGGCAGCACATGGATATCGGCAAGCCCGAGCAGCGCGTTGAGATTGGCGGCGCGCGGCCAGGGCAGCAGGCGCAACGGCAGGTCGTGCGTCGCCGCGGCGAGCATCGGCCAGCAGGCGCCGCGCCCGGCGAGGACGAAGACGACGGCGCCGTTGGCCGGCAGCAGCCGCGCCGCCGCGACCAGCCGCTCGACCCCCTGGCGCTCCTCGAGGCTGCCGGCATAGAGCGCGACGATGGCGTCGGGCTCGAGGTCGAGGCTGTCGCGCAGCGGGCTCACCGGCAGCGGAAACAACACGCGGCTGTCGACCCAGGCCGGCAAGGCCAGGCGCTGCGCCTCGCCGATGCCGGCGGCGGCGAGAAGCCGCTCGGCGTCGACCGCCGCCAGCGACACGCGGCTGGCCCGGCGCAACAGCGGCGAGGCGAGCGGTCCATCCTCGCTGACATGCACCCAGGCCGGCGCCCGGGCGCGGCGCGCGGCGAGCAGCAGCGCCGGCAGCGCCGCGGCGGCGGGGTCGATCGCGGCGATCAGCGACGGGCGGAAGCGGCGCGCGCGGCGCAGCAGCACCGGCGCGCTCGACAGCGCGAAGGAGAGATTCTGGATCTCGGCGCTGAGCCCGCCCGCCAGCGCCGCGCGCCGGCGCGGGCAGCGCGTGATGCGGATGCCGTGGCGCTCCTCGCCGCTCCACCACGCCGCGGATTCGCCGGCGCGCGTGCCGGCGGCGGCGATCGCCTCCACGCCATGGCCGCGCGCCGCGAGCCAGAGCGCCAACTCCTCGGCGACGCTGCCCGGCGCGAAGTTCTCGGCATAGAACAGAATGCGCCGCGCCGTCGCGGGGCGGGCGGCCTGCGGCATCGGCCGGTCAGCCCGCGCGCGACCTGGCGCCGCCGGCGGGGGCGGTGCTCAGCAGCCGGTCGATATGGCGGCCCTGGAAGAGGCGCAAGCCCACCGCCTGGCCGAAGGCGACGGCATCCTCGCTGTCGCAGCGCGCCAGGATGATGCGCGAGCGGCCGGCGCGGTCGACCGCCTCCCGAAACGCGGTCGTGCGCTCGGTGCGCAGCGGGTCCGCCATGTCCGGCGTCCAGAACATCTTGATGAGGTCGAGGCCGAGCCGGTCGCGGTCGATGTAACCCAGCGTCACCGCCGAGACGCCATCGAGGCAGACGCGGTAGCCGCGCTCCTTCAGGAAGTCGCGGGCGAAGATATAGGCGCCGAGATCGGCGAAAATATCGACCTTCTGCAGCTCGATGACGATGCTGCCGCGGGCTCCCGCGCGCAGGCTCTGGTCGAACTGGTGGAACTCCTGCGACAGCAGCGTCGAGATGTTGAGGTTGAGACTGTAGGAATGGGCGAGCGCCTGGTCGTCGTTCTTGCGCAGCATGGCAAGCACGCGCCGGTCGAGATGCTGCGTCAGGTGCTGGAACAGCCAGCGGTCGGAAGCGATGTCGCGCTTCGGCATGATGGTGTCGCGCAGCTCCGCGATCGAGATGTAGACCTCGCGGAACACCGGCTTCGGCGCCTCCTCGCCGAGGATGGCGCAGATCGACTGGCGGCGCATGACGTTGGAGAGGTCGGCGCGCTGGATGGTCGCGACCAGCTCGGCCAGCGCCGGCGCGTCCATCGGCTTGCGCTCCTCGCGCAGGCCGCCGCCGGCGATGGCGGCGATGCGCTTCTTGCGCTTGACCTCGTGCTCGTACATCTCCTCGGCCAGCGCCAGGAAATCCTGGTAGTCGCGCTCGAGGTCGTACCAGGTGGCGAAGCGGTCGGGCGCGCTCTCGTCGAGCTCGGCGGCGAGCGGGTCGTCGCCGAAGAGATAGCGCAGCCGCATGATCGCGTCGTCGATGACGGCGATGCTGGCGTCCTTGCAGACGAAGACGATGTCGGCGTTCTGCAGCAGGAAGATCTGGCCGTCGAACTGCTTGACCAGCGCCTCGAAGGTGTTGGCGGCGATGCGGATGTGGTGCGCGCGGCGGTTGTCGGGCCGGAGCCGCGACAGATGGATGATGATGGCGCGCCGGCCGCCGGGATGGCGGCCAAGCCGCCGCGCGTAGTCGAGCAGCAGCGACTCGATGCTCGCGGCCTGGTCGTCGGTCGTCTGCTTCGTGGGTTCAGGTCGTCGCATGTCCCGGCATCGCTGGGGGTTGCCGCCATGATGCCCGGTGAACCCCTACGGAATGGTTAACGGCTTCCTAAAACGGGCCGCGGCACCGGATAAGGTGGCGCTCGGCGCGCCGCCGCCCCATATTCGCGCCATGATTACCCGTCTCCTTGGCCGCGCGCGATCCCAGGCCCAGCAGGTGGTGGCGCCCGAGACGCCGCCGGGCAGCCGCATCTACGCCATCGGCGACATCCACGGCCGGGCCGACCTGCTGCGCCGGCTGCACCAGCTCATCCACGAGGACGCCTATCGCCGCCAGGCGCCGCGCAACGTCGTGATCTATCTCGGCGATTACATCGACCGCGGCGACGCCTCGCCGGAGGTGATCGAGCTGTTGCTCGACGAGCCCTTGCCCGGCTTCCTGTCGGTGCATCTCAAGGGCAATCACGAGGACACCCTGCTGCGCTTTCTCGGCGATACCGGCATCGGCGCGTCCTGGATGCTCTATGGCGGCGCCGACACGCTGGCGAGCTATGGCGTCCGCCCGCCGCCGTTCACCGGCGGCGAGGGCGAGATCGAGCGTGTGCAGCGCGAGCTCAGGACGCGGCTGCCCGAGCGCCACCGCCGTTTTCTCGCCGGCCTCAAGCTCATCCATGAGGAGGGCGACTATCTCTTCGCCCATGCCGGCGTGCGCCCCGGCGTGCCGCTCGACCGCCAGCAGGAGGAGGATCTGCTGTGGATCCGCGACGAGTTCCTGCTGTCGGACGCCGAGTTCGGCAAGATCATCGTGCATGGCCACACCATCACCGAGCGTCCAGACGTGCAGCGCAACCGCATCGGCATCGACACCGGCGCCTTTGCCAGCGGCACGCTCACCTGTCTCGTGCTGGAAGGCACCGACTGGTCTTTCCTGCAGACCTGATGACTTTTGAAGCAAGTCCCGACTAGGTAGGCGCGCTGACCCGCAGCCCTTTTCCCGCCGTCGCGCCCATCGTATTCACACATCGCCCCCTGCCCCCTTGAGGCAGGGCAATCGCATGTCGGTTCCAACACCTGACAGCAAATAAAGCACCTCGTCCTGAGGAGCTCGCGACGCGAGCGTCTCGAAGGAGGAGTGCGGACGCGCCCGGCAGCGCCAGAATTCGTGAGCGACGCCGAAGTGAGGGCGGCCGGCGCGAAGCGCCGAGCGGTGAGGCGCGGCCCCATTCGTCCTTCGAGACGCGGTCCTGCGGACCGCTCCTCAGGACGAGGTCCTTTGTTTGCTTGCCAGCCGAAGCGTTGTTGTCTCCACATGCGATTGCCCTGCCTCGAGGGGGGCCTTCCCGCAACGCTGCGGCGGCGCTGGTTGGTTCCGGCATCATGCCACGCTCAGGAGCTGCCCGCGGAGCAGCGACTTACGTCACCCCTAGGGCGGGCTCGTTAGCCGGTGTGGAAGCCGCCGAACAGGAAAATGACCAGACAAACGATAACCACCGCTCCGAGCAAGCCGCCGAAGCCCCGGCTACCGTAGTATTCCCGGCGATAGCCATAATAGCCGCCGCCGCCGAAGAGCACGAAAAGCAACACGATGATCAGTAGCAGCGACATGGCTTCCTCCTGTGTGCCCCGCGCCGGAAATTCCGCGGGCTGAGCCTAATGTGGGAGGAAGACGAGATAAGGGCCAACCTCGGAAACTACTCAGGACAGCCGGGCGCATCGCCCTTTCGATCAGTGCAGGCGCCGATTTACGGCGGACACGCCGGCGCGACCGACGAGGCGGCGGACCTGCGTAGTTTCCGAGCCTAGCGCCTCCCTTTTGTTCCGCCCACATACCACCCAGTGCGGGAACGATCGCTGCTCGCCGCGGCCCCAAAAAAACCGCTGACCATTTTCCCGCAATTCGCTGGAAGGAAGTCCAATGAAAGTCTCTCAGGAGATTCAAGATTGCGCTGCTGGTCGCACTGATCGGCATCGGCGTCGGCGGGAGCTTGAGCGCCTGCATCATCGACGATGGTAGGGGCGGCGGTCACGAAAGGCATGACTGGCGCTGATGCGTAACCGCCGCTCGGGCTCAAGACTGCGCCTGAATGTGGCGCGGCGGCGGACAGGCGAAGGGAAAAGGTCATGGACAAAGTGTTGGCGATGGGCGTCGTTGCCCTGGGACTGCTGACAGCAGCCTGCGGCAGCAGCGGAGATCAGCGCGCCGCAAGCGACGGCCTCGGACCGGTCGCGGGAAGCGAGCCATCGGGCTCCTCGGCGGTTCTGGTGCGGCAGGCACAGAGCGAGCTCAAGCGCGAAAGTCTCTATGAGGGCAGCGTGGACGGCATCGCTGGACCAAAGACCAAGCAGGGAATCACCGCCTTCCAGCAGCGCGAGGGACTGCAGCAGACCGCGCGCCTCGACGGTGCGACGCGCGATCGCATGATCCTCAATGCGATGCGTATGGACGGCGCGTGGAGCGAGACGGTCCAGAACAATGCGGCCGCGGGGAGCGGCAGCACCATGCCGCCGAGGACGGGCCAGGCGGCGATGCCGGACGACTAGACAGCGAACGCCACCAGCAGCGTGGCAATCAGCCCAACTTTTCGCTGTCTTGTTGTCTTTCGCGAAGGTACTCATTTGGCAGTTATCGGCGGGCGAGCCTCTGGCAACCCAATAGACGAGACAGCAACGAAGAAGCCTAGGCAAAATCGGCTTGCGCCGGCATCGCCGGCAGGCTCGATCGCGGGCCGCACCCACAACCGGCTGCCGGTGAGTGGTCGGCAAACCGCCCCTGGCCACTACCTGGTGCCGCGCCAGAAATCGCGCGACCGCCGGCGCTCAGTGATCCACTCTCCGTGCGGTCCTCGGGCATACCCGGATCGCCGTGCATAGTCAGTTTCGAACGAGGCCAGGGCATCCGCCGTGGGTTCATCGAACGACTGGCGAAAGGGTGGGTCCGCTAACGGGACGGAAAGCAGCGGCGACATCGAAGTATATGAGGGAGGCATCATCGGGCTGGTCGTCCTTCTAACCTTCGGCAATTTTTTTCGCCGATCGATACGCTAGCTCAATACGCTAAGGCAATTTACTCCGCGTGCGTGTGACTTAGCGCACATCCGAAGAAGTCTGCCAGCCGCGGCACGCCTCGCTGCTCGCCAAAGGGACGCCGGTTGGGGCGAGAGCCGTGTCAGGACGGTGTCAGATTACGTCGCCATGATCGCACTAGGGTTGGGCAAGACGTGGAAAATCGCTGTGCTCGGCAAACAGATGATCATCGGCGTTATTATCATCGCGGCGATTTACGTGGGGCTGCTGCTCTTTCAGGTCTTCACTGAAGGACCTAAGCCGCACGGCTCACTGGCACCTGTTCGCGTGCTGGCACGTGTTACGAGCTCGACCGGCACCGCGTATCGGCGCACATGAGAGAACCGCCTAAGCGCCGCGCTACCACCAAGCGCCGGCATCCGACGCCCGCGCCATTCCTCCTCTGCATCGTCGATCAAGACACCGACCACTTCACCGCCGTTGAATCCCGGCAATGGGTGAGCGCTCAGTGCCGCGTATCCGTTGGCGGCGCGCCGAGCTCGCCGATCGCCACGATGATGCGCAACCAAGTGTCGGCGCCGTCGTGATCACCCCTGCGACGCATCGCCTCGACCATCTCACGCGCCATGGCGATGGCCAAGTCACCGTGCTTCTGAATCCATTGATGAGCTGCGCGAGTGATCTCGTCATCTGAGACGGGCATGCGCCAGGATACCATGAAGAGAGGCTCCGCGTCGGTCGGCGCCGAGCGGAGCTAGCGAGCGCAAACGCGGCAACGTGCGCCGCGTGCCGTCCCGCGCGACGCTTGCTCGAACTCCCAAATGGGCGCACCATCATTTCGTATTTCGGAGCGGTTGCTCCACCCGCTGATCTCGAAAGTGCCTGTCGGTCCCTTAGATGCAACTGTAGGAGATTACCGATGAAAGCGCTTGCAATCTCTGCGGCAACAGCGGCGGTGTTTGGGTTTGCCACACTGTCCTATGGCCAGACCCCCACCCCGACGACGCCCGGTGCCAACCCGGAGTTTCCCGCCGCGGGCGCTCCCGCGAACGCGCCGAGTTTGAAAGAAGAACTAAAGAAGACACCTGGCTCGAGCGTCAACCCGGAGTTTCCCGCGGCAGGCGCTCCCGCGAACGCGCCCAGTTTGAAGGAGCAGCTAACCAAGACACCCGGCTCGAGCGTCAACCCGGAGTTTCCCGCGCCGGACACTCCCATAATAGATAAGAAGAATTAGCGGGGATGGGGCGCAAGCAGGCACGGGCGAACGGCGTGGCCGAGGAGGCCGCTTCCTAAACAAGGTCACCCGCGCGGCGGACACCACTCCTGGACGATCGCCCTGATGATCAGCGCGGACGCGTTCTCGTGCAGCTGCTCGGGGTGCGCCTGCAGGTATCGGATAATCACCTTCTGCAGCTCGCCGCCGGTCGTGTGCTCCGGCATGCACTCCTTGATCGGCTCATGCCGCACGGTCTTGCTCTCATATGCCTGCCACGTCCCATGTATGTCGGCGGCGCCCTCCACGTATCCGAGGCAGACCGCTTCGTCGACCGGACCTTCGCTCGTGCATAGCTGGGAGAGTTCGTTGCCGTCGAAGAAATCGGCGTGACAGGGCGACGGTGCCAGCAGCGCCGCGGCCAGGATGGGGAGCATAGATGCGCGCATCGGTAGTCTCCAGGGAAAGCCGCTCGCGATTCGCTTCTGACCGCTCATCCCGACACTTGGGACCGAGCCGATGTTCCTGAGTGGCTGGTTCAACCATGCTCAGGGCTTGGGCTGATTGTCAAAACCAGCCGATCGCCGAAACTAAGAGTGGCATATGGAAACTGGCCGCCGCTCCCGCAGCGCGTGGGTGGGGGAGGGAGACATCCGGCCCCATCCTTCTGACGGTGCCGGACGCGCTCGATCCGCGACACTTCGGCCGCGGCGCTCGCGCAGTGATTCTTTTCTCAGGCGATGAGGTTGAGCAGGCTGCTCGACCCGTTGTTATCGGTCGAGGCGGTCGCCGTGACCGCGCTCGCCGCGTCGGTCGTCGACGTGCCGGTGCTCGACGCGTCGGCGGCCTGCTGGCTCTGCTCCGCATGACCGCCGTGATGGTGGTGATGCGGCTGCACAGGCGTCGAGCCCTGCGTCGTCGCGGCCTGCGTCTGCAGCGATGACTGATCCTGCTGTTGCAACGCCTGCTGTTGCGCCTGCTGCTGCTGCGCCTGCTGTTGCAGTTGCTGCTGTTGCTGCAACTGCTGCAGGTAGAGCTGGTAGGCGGTCTGCGAGCTCGAGACGCTACTGACGCTCATGGTTTCTCCTTGTCTGTTGTTTCATCAGGCAGGCCTTGCAGCCTACATCGTTGCTGCAAGCAACTTTCGTGCCGTCGAGAGCGGCATGCCGATGGGCGCAGCGAGCGGGAGAATCGGCGCGCTTGCCGCCGGACCGGCAGCTTCTGCCGGGCGGTGGGAAAATCGTGCCGCGTCGCAGGCTTGAGCAAGCTTCCGCTGGATTGACTTGGTGCGTCCTTCGACAGGCGCGCTGCGCGCGCCAGCTCAGGATGAGGTAGATTGTTGATGGCACAAAGAAAATCGCCTCATCCTGAGCGCGAGCGTAGCGAGCAGTCGAAGGACGCACTGCGTCGATCCAGCAGAAACACGCACTATTCCTTGTCGAGTTCCGGATAGTGCCGGAAGATGCCTTGCTCGTTGAACGGCAGGCGCCGCGGCGAGGCGAGATAGGCTGCGATGCGCGGCCGCTGGGCGACGCGGTCGCAAAGCGCAATCACCCGCTTGTGCCGCCGCTCCAGCCGCCGCATGGCGCGCGGGAAGGCATAGCGCAGGCCCTCGACGATCTGGAACAGCGAGAGATCGGGATAGGTCAGCCGCGCGCCGACGAGATGGCGCTCGCCCTTCGGGTTGCGCTCGAGCACGCGCTCGAAATAGCCGAGGAATTTGGGCGCGCGCGTCGCGAGGAAATCGCCGGCGCGGCGCTTGGCCTCGCGGCGCTGGTCCTCGTAATAGAGGCCGCCGGCGATCGGGTGGTGCGTGTCATGCGCCTCGACCACGAAATCGGTGATGGTGAGCTGCAGCTGATGCGCCCAGAGCCGTCCCGCCGCCTCGGCCGGCGCCAGGCGGTGGCGCTCGCCGAGATAGAGCAGGATGTTGGCGGTCTGGCCGATGAGCAGCTTCCCCGCCTTCAGAAAGGGCGGCGCGAAGGGCGGGTGCGCCGCCCGCTCGCCTTCGAGCAGGCGGAACATCGCCTCCATCCCGCCCTTGCGGCGCGCGACGTCGACGTAATCGGCGCTGGATTCTTCGAGCGCCAGGCGGACGAACTCGCCGCGCCCCGGGATCGACGGCCAGTAATAAAGCTCGTATCGCATGGACCCTCCCTCACAATGTCCGCGTGGCGCCGCCGTCGATATCGATCAACGCGCCCTGGAGATAGTCGGCGCGCGCGCTGGCGAGAAACGCCACGGCGTCGCCGATCTCCGCCGCCCGGCCGAAGCGCTCGACCCCCATCGCGCGCGCGAGATCGCGCCGCGCCTCCTCGAGGCCGGCGCCGGTCGCCTCGGCATGACGCTTGAGGCGCGCCAGCAGCCGGTCGGTCTCGATCGCGCCGGGATTGATGGCGTTGACGCGCACGCCGTCGCGAATGCCGATCTCCGCCATGGTCTTGGTGAAGGCGAGCAGCCCGGCATTGACGGACCCGCCGATGGCGAATTCGGCGCCGGGCGTGCGCCCGCCGATGCCGATGATGTTGACGACGGCGCCGCGCGCCGCCTTGAGCAGCGGCCAGCATGCCCGTGTCATCCGGACATAGCCGAAGAATTTGAGTGCGAAGCCGTCCCGCCAATCCTCTTCCGTCAAGGCGAAGACATCGCCGCGCCGCGTCGTGCCGGCATTGTTGACGAGGATGTCGAGGCGGCGGAATTCCTGCTCGGCGGTGCCGACGGCCCGCGCGACGCCGTCCGCCTCACGCAGATCGGCGACGCAGGGGATCACCCGTCGGTTGCCGTCGCGGGAGAGCGTTTCGGCAAGCTCCTGCAGCTTCCCGGCGCTGCGCGCGGCCACCACCACGTCGCAGCCCTCGCGCGCCAGCGCCTCGGCGATGGCGCGGCCGATGCCGCGGCTCGCGCCGGTGACGAGCGCCACCTTGCCGGTAAGCCCCAGATCCATGAGATGATCCTCCCCGGAGCGCGAGTGTGCCGCCCGCGGGAGTGGCGGCGCAAGCCCGGGACGGCGGGCGCGGGATGGTCGCTGATCGTCCGCAATGTGTTGGAGTGGGCACCCAGAGCCGGACAGGCCGGCCGCTGGGCATCGTCATAAAATTTAGCTTTCTTCACCGGAATGATGATCCGACGCCGAGCGTCGGCTTCCTTGAGTGTTTGCGCGCCTGCCTCGGCGGAGCAGCGATGGCGTTCGTAGATACCGGAGCACAAGTCGTGTCACCTCGTCCACAAACTCGCCAGCCTTTTCGTCAGCGAGGATGTCCGGGCGGCGCAGGACTGCGGAATGCGTCAGCGCCTCCACCGTCGTTACCACGATGAAAGCAGCGAGGTCGAGATCGGCAATGTCGATCTCACTACGATGGGCCTCGAGATAACCTCGAACAAATGCGCGAGCGTTTCGCTCGACAGCTTCGATATTTTCGAGTCGCCCAGTGCGGGGAACCTCCTCGGCCAGGACGCGGTGAAGCTTCGGATCGACGCGGTGGCCATCGATCGCGGCCGCGACGAGCTCGCGCGCCGCGACCTCGATCGGGCGCGCGGCGACCTTGAGCAGGGCGTTGCGGAACACTTGCGACAATTCCTGCGTATGGCGATCGATGACGGCCGCCACCAACGCCTCCTTGCTCGGGAAGTACTGGTATAGCGAGCCGATGCTCACGCCTGCCACGGCCGCGATCTTGTTGGTGCTCGCTCGATCGTAACCTTCCTTGACCAAAACGCGAGCAGTCGCTTCCACGAGTGTGTCAACAGTTAGGCGCGATCGCCTTTGGGACGCTGATTTTCTTGGATTTGTTTGCAGTCTTCGCGCCATGCCCATCCGCCTGGAATGCGAGTTTAAATTACGAGTGTTAGCTTATATTTTCTTCGTGGCGAACGCAAGCGCCGCGGCTGCGGGGAGGTTCCGTCGGAGCCATCGCGTCGGGCGCAAGCGCGTTCTCGACCGCGCAGTCGTGGAGACAGGAATGGGGAAACGATCGATGATTGTAGTTGTGCTCACCGCTGGTTTCGGCATCGTTGCGGCGCTCGTTGGCGTGTATTTGCGGCCCGATCGAGCCCTTGCTGTGGCCCCAAATCTCGTGAGCCACCAACTCTGTTCAGCCGTCTTTGTCGCAGGGCTCGATGCCGACACCTACTATCGAGAGTTCATCGCTCCCAATCTGTCGGTGCTCGAACCATTGGTGCGCTACGATCTCGACCGCCAGCATAAAAAGGTAACCGCAACTTTCGCCGGCGGTTTCAGGAGTCGCGCGGTCTATCGTGGCGCCGAGGGATGCCTGGTCGTGCAAGGCCCGGTGCAAGAGCCGGCGGTGGTTCCGCCGCCGACCCCGAGCCTTCTTCCTCCCCTTGCCGAGTCGAACGTGGTGACGCCAACAGATCCAGCGTTAATAGCCGCACTCGACCATGCATTTGCCAACCCGGGTCCGGAGGGCCCACGCCTGACCAAGGCGGTCGTGATCGTACATAACGGTCGAATCATCGCCGAGCGTTACGCACCGGGCTATGGCGTTGAAACGCCGATCCTGGGTTGGTCGGCGACCAAATCGGTCACGAACGCCCTCGTCGGAATTCTCGCGCGCGAGGGAAAAGTCTCAGTAATGGAGCCGGCGCCCGTCGCGGCCTGGGCGGTCCCAACGGATCCGCACCACAGGATCAGCATCGACAATTTATTGCGCATGACGAGCGGCCTTGAGTTCGGTCAGTCGCTGACGCAGAACTGGAAGACCGCATTCGACCCGACCGCTCAAATGGTGTTTGCCACGCCTGACATGGCGGCTGTGGCGGAGCGAGCGCCTGTCGGATCCGCGCCTGGAGCGATTTGGCGCTACAGCAACGGCAATACGATGCTGCTGTCACGCATCGTGCGGAACGCGGTCGGCGGCGACGCAGCTTCCGTTCTGCGGTTCGTTCACACAGAACTGTTCGACAAACTCGGAATGACGCGGCCGACCCTCGAGTTCGATGCCGTCGGCACGCCTCTCGGCGCCACCCACATGTGGGCGCCGGCGCGTGACTGGGCGCGTTTGGGTATGCTCTATCTCAATGATGGCGTGGTTGGCGGCGTGCGCATCTTGCCGGCGGGTTGGGTCGACTATTCCGCCCGTCTCACAGCCGGAAGCGAGGCCATCGGCTATGGCGCGGGGTTCTGGACCAACCGCGGCAACCAAGCGGCCGCTGGTCTGCAGCGTCCGCACATGCCGCGCGATTCGTTCATGGCGCAGGGAAGCCTCGGCCAATATGTCATCATCATTCCATCGGCGCAGCTCGTAATAGTGCGCATGGGAATTTCGCGCACGCCGGGAGAAGACATTGAGGGCGTGGACAGGCTCACAGCAGAGGCCATGGCGGCGCTGGCGGGCACGTAGAAAATTGGGGGCGCGCATGGCGGCATCGTCCGCAATGCGCCATGAAGCGACATGCGTGGCGATTTTCACCAAAATCGGCACGAGCTGAACCGTTGGAACTGTCGGCCTGGCTATTGGCGCAGAATTCTTGTTTTATGGGCCGGCAGGCTGTTCGCTCGACACGGCATCGGCAAACTTCCGCATGAGGCGGACGAGCTCGTCCATTTCGCGCCTGTTCCACGTCTTGAAGATGCCGCGACCGATCCTCTCGCGCGCCGCGTCGACCAAGTCGGTCATCGCTTTGCCTTTCGGGGTGACGACCGCCTCGCGCACCCGGCGGTCCCCGATGCTTGCCCGGCGTTCCACCAGATCGAGGCTTTCAAGCTTCGCGACCTGACGGCTGACCGTCGTGTAGTCGCGTCCCACGTGGTCGGCCAGCTCGACGACGCCGATCGGCCCGAACCTCTCGACGAGAACAAGCAACGGAAACAACGCGCGGTCGAGCGGAATGCCGGCCTCCCGAATGAGCGCCTCGTCGCGCTGCGGTCGGTTCATGATGCTGACGATATCGAGCAGCGCGCCGTGAAGGTGGCGGAGCTGGGTGCGCATATGTGTATTTTGCACTTTTTTCCTTGACGGCATCACGGCACCCCCTATATGTGCATTATACACATATTTGGCGAGGCCGAAAAGGAAACCCGCCATGAAAGCCGCTATCGTGTTGAGAGCCGGCCAAGCGCCCGTCTATGGAGATTTCAGCGAGCCGCAGCACTCCGAGGGCGAAAGCCGCGTCACGGTTACGGCCGCCGCCATCAGCCATGTCGTAAAGAGCCGGGCCTCCGGCATGCACTACAGCTCCTCGGGGCAGTTCCCCTTTGTGGTCGGCATTGACGGCGTCGGACGGCTCGATGACGGACGTCGGGTCTATTTCGTTCTGCCGACAGCGCCTCACGGCAGCATGGCGGAGCGAACCGTTGTGTCTTCGACGCAGTGCGTACCATTGCCCGATGAACTCGACGACGTGACGGCCGCGGCGATTGCCAATCCCGGCATGTCGTCTTGGGCGGCTTATACGGAACGCGCCAGGCTCAAGCCCGGAGAAACCGTGCTGGTCAATGGCGCGACCGGCACCGCAGGCCGCCTCGCCGTCCAGATCGCCAAGCATCTGGGCGCGAAGAAGGTCATTGCAACCGCCCGCAATGCCGGCGCCCTGACATCAGTGGCGGCACTCGGGGCTGATGTGACGATCCCTCTTCTCGCGGATGGGGCGGCGCTGGAAGGCGCCTTCAGGGAGCAATTCGCGGCCGGCGTGGATGTCGTGATCGACTATTTGTGGGGCCAGAGCGCCGAACGACTCCTCATTGCCGCAGCCAAGGCCGGCGAGGATGCCGTGCCCATCCGGTTCGTTCAGATCGGCTCCGCGAGCGGCTCGGAAATTACGCTGCCGAGCGCCGTGCTGCGTTCCTCGGCCATCGAGGTGATGGGCAGCGGCATCGGCAGCGTTCCTCTTGATCGCTTCGTCGATGCCATCGGCGGGCTTCTTAACGCAGCCAGGCCCGGCGGCTTTCAGATCGAGGCCACGCCTGTCCCGCTGTCGGATGTCGAGCGGGCATGGCCCAATGACGACAGCACCCGGCGCACGGTGTTCACCGTCGATGTGCAGAAATCTTGATGGTGCACCTGAACCAGACAGCGCGGTCCGGGTCAAAACGCGGAGCGGCAGACCTTCCTAACTCCTCGGTGCGTGCTTCCCCAAAATCCGCTGCAGCGTCCGCCGATGCATCTTGAGGCGGCGCGCGGTCTCCGAGACGTTGCGGTCGCATTGCTCGAAGACGCGCTGGATGTGCTCCCAGCGCACGCGGTCGGCGGACATCGGGTCTTCCGGCGGCGGCGGCAGCAGCGCGTCGCTGGCCAGCAGCGCGCGCTCGACCGCGTCGGCATCGGCCGGCTTCGGCAGGTAGTCGAGCGCGCCGGCTTTGACCGCGGCGACCGCGGTGGCGATGTTGCCGTAGCCGGTCAGCATGACGATGCGCGCGCCGGGCCGCGCCTTGCGCAGCGTCTTGACGATCTCGAGCCCGCTGCCGTCGGCCAATCGCAGATCGACTACGGCGAAGGCCGGGGCGTTGTCGCTCACCGCGGCGATGCCGGTGGCGACGCTGTCGGCGGTGACGACGATGAAGCCGCGCCGCTCCATGGCGCGCGCCAGCCGCTGGCAGAGCGGCGCGTCGTCGTCGACCAGCAGCAGGCTGCGCTCGGATTCGGGCCAACCTTCGAGCACCGAGGGCGCCGTCGTCGCGGGGGATTGCGTGTCGTTCATCAGTCACCAGCCTCTTTCAATGCTGCCTTGCCGTCCATGCCCTCGAGCATGAGCCGGCGCCATTCCACCACCACCTGCGCGCCGCCATCGGGAAGATTGGCGAAGCTGACGCGCGCGCCGGTGCGCTCCAGCAGGCTCTGGGCGATGAAGATGCCGAGCCCCATATGCTCTTCCGCCTCGTCGCTCCTGCCGGAGATATAGGGCTCGCCGATGCGCGCGAGAACCGCCTGCGAGAAACCCGACCCGTCATCGACGATATCGACCGCCACCGTCTCCTCGCTCCAGCTCGTGGTCACGTCGACCGCGCGGCTGGCGAATTGCCCGGCGTTCTGGATGAGGTTGCCGAGCCCGTGCATGATCTCGGCGCTGCGCGCCACCAGCGGCTCCTCCACCGGCCTCGCCTCGGCGTCGCGCCCGGCGGCGGTGGTATAGGTGATGGTCTTGCCGTCGGCGCGGTGCGGCTCGCCTGCCGCCTCGACAAGCGCCGAGAAGGGCAGCCGGGTGGTGAAGGGCGAGCCGGTCTCGGCGTCGCGCTGCTGCGCCAGGCCGGCGAGGATGGCGCGGCAGCGCTCGCTCTGGCTCAGCAGCAGCAGCGCATCCTCGGCGTAAGGGCTGTTCGGCGGCAGGTCGCGCACCAGCTCGCGGGCGACGACGGCGATGGTGGCGAGCGGCGAGCCCAGCTGATGCGCCGCGGCGGCGGCGATGCCGCCCACCGCCGAGACGCGCTGCTCGCGGGCGAGCGCGAGCTGCGTCGCGGTGAAGGCGTCGCGCATGCGCCGCGCCTCCTCGGCGACGTTCCAGGTGTAGCCGGCGATGAACACGGTGGCCAGCACCAGCGCCGTCCACACGCCGAAGACATAGAGCGGCGGCGGCGGCAGCGGCGCATCGCGCCAGGGCAGCGGCAGATGGAACACGGCGATGACGCTGATCGCCGCCACGGTCAGCGCCGAGAGCCAGAACACGCTGCGCCGCGACAGGATGGTGGCCGCCACCGTCACCGGCGCCAGCATCAGCATGGCGAAGGGGTTCTGCAGCCCGCCGGTGAGGAACAGCAGCATGCCGAGCTGCAGCATGTCATAGGCGAGGTAGAACGAGGCCTCGCGGTCGCCCAGCCGCGCCGAGGCGCGGCGCGGCCAGCTCGCGGCGATGTTGAGCGCCGCGGAGGTCGCGACGACGGCGAGCGCGCCCTCGATCGGCAGCACGAAGCCCAGCCCGTAATGCACCAGCAGGATCGTCGCCGCCTGGCCCGCCACCACCACCCAGCGGATGAGCACGAGCATGCGCAGGCTGACCGAGACATCGGTGCCCGGACGCTGCATCAGTCGCGGCGCCTCGCCGTAATACGCCATCCGCTCTCTGCCTCTTGCGCGCGCTCTCAGTATAGGCCATCGCCGCGCCGGACGCATGCGCCGGCGCCGCCCCAGGCGCCGCCCGCGCTTTGCCCCGCCCGGGCTTTCCCGCCATAGTGTGCCGCGTGTCCGACCCCGTCATTCAGGTCTCGGCGCTGACCAAGCGCTTCGGCGCCACGCTCGCCGTCGACGGCATCGATTTCGCCGTGCCGGCGGGCATCACCGCGGCGCTGCTCGGCGGCAACGGCGCCGGCAAGACCACCACCTTGTCGATGCTGCTCGGCCTGCTGCTGCCGACCTCGGGGCGCATCCGCATCTTCGGCGAGGACATGTTGCGCCATCGTTACCGGGTGCTGCCGCGCATGAACTTTTCCTCTCCCTATGTCGACCTGCCGCATCGCCTGACCGTGCGTCAGAACCTCACCGTCTACGGCAAGCTCTACGGCATCGGCGGTCTCGGCGAGCGCATCGAGGCGCTGGCGCGGGATCTGCAGATCGGCGACTTCCTCGAGCTGCAAACCGGCAAGTTGAGCGCGGGGCAGAAAACCCGCGTGGCCCTCGCCAAGGCGCTGCTCAACGCGCCGGCGCTGCTGCTGCTCGACGAGCCCACCGCCTCGCTCGATCCCGATACCGCCGACTGGGTGCGGGGTTATCTCGAGCGCTACCGCGACGAGAGCGGCGCCACCATCCTGCTCGCCTCGCACAATATGGGCGAGGTGGAGCGGCTGTGCTCCGAGGTCATGATGATGCGCCAGGGCCGCATCGTCGATCGCGGCAGCCCGAACGATCTCCTCGAGCGCTACGGCCGCGACACGCTCGAGGAGGTGTTCCTCGAGATCGCGCGCGCCGGCGCCGATGCGCGCCGGGCGGCGCAATGAGCGCTGCCGCCGGATTCTCCCCCGCGCGCGTCGGCGCCATGCTGCTGCGCTATCTCTATCTGCTGCGCAGCTCCTGGCCGCGCGCGCTCGAGCTCGTCTACTGGCCGGCGATCCAGATGGTGCTGTGGGGCTTCACCAGCCAGTTCCTGATGACCAACAGCTCCTATGTCGCGCGCGCCGGCGGCGTGCTGCTGGCGGCGGTGATGCTGTGGGACGTGATGTTCCGCGGCCAGCTCGGCGTCTCCATGTCCTTCCTCGAGGAGCTGTGGTCGCGCAATCTCGGCCATCTCTTCGTCACGCCGCTCCGGCCTTACGAATGGATCATCGCCTTGCTCACCATGAGCCTGATCCGCGTCGCCATCGGCGTCGTGCCGGCGATGCTGCTGGCGATCCCGCTCTATCACTACTCGATCTTCTCGCTGGGGGCGCCGCTCCTCGCCTTCTTCGTGCTGCTGCTGGTGATGGGCTGGGGGCTCGGCCTCGCCATCGACGCCATGCTGCTGCGCCACGGCCTCGGCGCCGAGAGTCTGGCCTGGCTCGCCGTCTTCCTGCTGGCGCCGGCGAGCGCGGTCTACTACCCGCTCTCGGTGCTGCCGCTCTGGCTGCAGCATGTCGCGTATCTGCTGCCCTCGGCGCATGTCTTCGAGGGTATGCGCGCGGTGATGTTCGAGCATGTCTTCCGCCTCGACCATTTCATCGCCGCCGCGGCGCTCGACGTCGTCTATCTCATGCTCGGCGGCGCCTTCTTCCTCTACGCCTTCCGCCGCGCCCGCCAGCGCGGCGCGCTGCTGCAAATGGGCGAGTGAGCGCGGGGCTGCAAAGTGTCCCGTGCGTCCTTCGAGACGCCCGCTTCGCGGGCTCCTCAGGATGAGGAAGTGATGAGAATGGCATCGATCGATGATGCCCGATTCACTCCCGCCTCATCCTGAGGAGCGGCGCGTAGCGCCGCGTCTCGAAGGACGCACGTAAGGCTTTGCAGCCTCCCTCGCCGCGCGGCTAGACTGGCTGCGGGAGGAAACCATGAAGTTCGGCATCTTCTACGAACATCAGCTGCCGCGCCCCTGGAGCGAGACCAGCGAGTACGCGCTGCTGCAGGACGCGCTCGCCGAGGTCGAGCTCGCCGACCGGCTCGGCTATGACTATGTCTGGGCGGTCGAGCATCATTTCCTCGAGGAATATTCGCATTGCTCGGCGCCCGAGGTGTTCCTCGCCGCGGCCAGCCAGCGCACCAGGCGCATCCGTCTCGGCCACGGCGTCATCCAGCTCACCACCAACCAGCCGCAGCGTGTGGCCGAGCGCGTCGCCACGCTCGATCTCGTCTCCGGCGGCCGCGTCGAGCTCGGCATGGGCGAGGCGGCGGGGCCGGCCGAGCTGCACCCCTTCGCCATCCGCGTGCGCGACAAGCGCGAGCGCTGGGAAGAGGCGGTCAAGGCCATCGTGCCGATGTTCACCCGCGAGAACTGGGAGTTCCACGGCCAGTATTACGACTTCCCCGCGCGCAACGTCATCCCGAAGCCGCTGCAGAAGCCGCATCCGCCGCTCTGGGTTGCCTGCTCCAACATCCAGACCATCGCCAAGGCCGGCGAATGGGGCATGGGCGCGCTCGGCTTCAGCTTCGTCTCGCCCGAGGCGGCGCGCGCCTGGGTCAACAAATACTACAACATGCTGCTGCATCAGGCGCAGCCGCTTGCCGATTACCCCCGCAACGCCAATGTCGCCATCGTCAACGGCTTCATGTGCGCGCCGACCGACGCGGAGGCGATCGAGAAGGCGGCGGGCTGGACCTTCTTCATCTTCGCGCTGTCCTATTACGGCCGCAAAGGCGTCGATGCGCCCGGCACCAGCAATCTCTGGCAGGAATATCAGGCGTGGCGCCAGACCGACAAGGCGCAGGCGGCGCTGAAGAGCGGTCTCATCGGCTCGCCCGACACCATCCGCGCGCGCCTTCGGCAGTTCGAGGCGGCGCATGTCGACCAGGTCATCCTGCTCAACCAGGCCGGCCGCACCAGCCATCAGGATATCTGCGACAGCCTCCAGCTCTTCGCCGCGGAGGTGATGCCGGAGTTCCACGCGCGCGAGGGCGAGCAGGCGGCGTGGAAAGAGTCCGTGCTCGCCGGCCGCCTCCAGCTCGAGGATCTCGACACCCAGCCCTACGATCTCTATTCGCATCAGAACGAGGACATCGTCCGCCTCACCCCCGAGCAGCTCAAGGCGCGCATGGCGGCGAAGGAGGCGGGTGGAAGAGGGGATTAGGCCGTCGCAAGTCAGCGCCTACCCGACGGCCTTTGCCGTTTCCACCAGCCGCGCCGCGCCGTCGCCGTGGCCGTCGCGAGCAGGCAGCCGGTCTCATCCATGAGCTTGCCGCCGATGAAAGCGATGGTCTTGCCGAGCTGCACGACGCTCGCCTCGCCGATGATCGGCCCGACCTTGGCGGGGGCGAGAAAGCTGACGGCCATGGTGATCGTCGCGGTATAGAGCCGGCCCTTGGTCTTCACGAACACGGCCGGCCCCATGGTGTCGTCGAGCATGGCCGACAGGAGGCCGCCCTGGATGAAGCCGGCGGGGTTGCGGAACTCCGGCTTGCCGTCGAAGCCGATGCGAATCCAGCCCTCCTCCGGCCGGGCGTCGAGCAGCCGCCAGCCCAGCAGGGTCGAGCACGGCGGCATGGGAAAGCTGTCGAAAGCGGTCGGGACCATCGGGCGATCTCCTTTGTCGCCTTGTCATACCCCTCGCTCCTGCCAGCCTTTGTCAGGAGAGATGTCAGGCTCCTACGCCTTGCCGCTTACCCCGGCCTCGGCGAAGGTCGCCATGCCGGTGTGGCAGGCGAGCGCGGCTTTGATGATGGCAATCGCCAGCGTCGCGCCCGAGGCTTCGCCGAGCCGCATGCCGAGATCGAGCAGCGGCGGCTTGCCGAGCCTCGCCAGCAGGCGCGCATGGCCGGGCTCGGCCGAGCGATGCGCCACCACGCAATGGTCGAGCGCGCGCGGGTCGAGCGCGAACAGCACCGCCGCCGCCGCCGTGGTGGCATAGCCGTCCAGCACCACCGGAACCCGCCCGCGCCGCGCCGCCATCACCGCGCCGGTGATCGCGGCAAGCTCGCGCCCGCCCAGCCGGCGCAGCAGGTCGAAAGCGTCCGTCGCCTCGCCGCGGGGGCGCGCCCCCGCCTCCGCCCCCACCGCGATCTTGCGCTCGAGCACGGCACCGGCGACGCCGGTGCCGGGACCGACCCAGTCGGCGGCGCTGCCGCCGAAGAGGCCGCAGCACAGCGCCGCGGCGGCGGTGGTGTTGGCGATCCCCATCTCGCCCAGCGCCATGATGTCGATGCCGGGCTCGACCGCCATCATGCCGTAGGCGATGGCGAGCGCGCAGTCCTCGTCGCTCATCGCCGGCGCGGTGGTGAAATCGGCGGTGGGCTCGTCGAGCGCCATCTCGTAGACGCGCAGATCGGCGTCGACGGCATCGCAGAGCTGGTTCACCGCGGCGCCGCCAGCGACGAAGTTCTGCACCATCTGCGCCGTCACCGAAGCGGGATAGGCCGAGACGCCGCGTGCCGCGACGCCGTGATTGCCGGCGAAGACGGCGGTGCGGGGATGATCGGCCGAGGGCGGGTGCTTGCCCTGCCAGGTCGCCATCCACTGCACCAACTCCTCGAGCCGGCCGAGCGCGCCCGCAGGCTTGGTGAGCTGCGCCTCGCGCGTCGCCGCGGCGCTGCCCGCCTCGAGATCGGGGCCGGGCAGATGCGCCATCAGCGCGCGCATCTCGTCGAGCGTGGCGAGCGGCTTCTCCTCCGCCATGGCGGTCTCCTGGGGCTCCCGTTCAGCGCGGCGCACTCTCCCCCATAGAAGCTGCCGCGCCAAGCGAAAACCGCCTTGGTGCCGGCGCGCGGCTTGCGCTAAGACAGGGCCATGGCCGATCCGCCGCCGCGCTCGACTGACGCCGCCCGCTGGTGGGGCGAGTTCTGCCGCGCCACGGCGTTCCTGACGCGGCTGCCGCTGCAGCCGCCGCCGGAACAGGCGGCGGCACCGCTGGCCGAATCGAGCTGGGCCTTTCCGCTGGTCGGCCTCGTCGTCGGCCTCGTGAGCGGCATCGCCTACGCGCTTGCCGCCTCCCTCCATCTGCCGCCGCTCGCCGCGGCGCTGATCGCGCTCGGCGTCTCGGTGCGGCTCACCGGCGGGCTGCATGAGGACGGGCTCGCCGATACCGCCGACGGTCTCGGCGGCGGCGAGCGCGAGGAGAAGCTCGCCATCATGCGCGACAGCCGCATCGGCAGCTTCGGCGTGCTGGCGCTGATCTTCAGCGTCGGCCTGCGCGCCGCGGCGATCGCCGCCATCGGCAGCGCCGGCGGCGGCGTCATCGCCGCGCTGATCGCCGCCCATGCGGTGGCACGCGGCTTCCTGCCGCTGGTGCTGCGCGCGCTCGAGCCCGCGCGCGGCGACGGGCTCGGTGCCGCGGCCGGCAAGCCCGCGCCGGCGATGGCTTGGGGCGCCGCCGGGCTCGCTGCGCTGATCGCGCTGGTGGCGCTCGATTTCCTGCCCGGCCTCGCCGCGCTCGTCGCCGCCGTGGCGGTGATGTCGGCGCGCGCCGTCCTTGCGCAGCGCCAGCTCGGCGGCTACACCGGCGATGTGCTCGGCGCGGTCGAGCAGGGCGGCGAGAGTGTGGTTCTGCTGGTGGCGGCGGCATGGGCGATGTAACGACGCGATGGTGGTGGGTGCGGCATGCGCCGGTGACGGTCAATAACGGCCGCTGCTACGGCCAGACCGATCATCCCTGCGATGTCAGCGACGCCGCCGCCTTTGCCGGGCTGGCGCAGAAGCTGCCGCGCGAGGCGGTGTGGATCACCAGCCCGCTGCTGCGCACGCATATGACGGCGACCGGCATCGTCCGCGCCGGCCTGCCCGGCCCCGACCCCATCCCCGGCCCCGGCGTGTTGGTCGAGCCCGATCTCATCGAGCAGCATTTCGGCGCGTGGCAGGGCCTGACCTATGCCGAGCTGGCGGAACGCAACGGCAATCTCTGGCCGCGCTTCTGGCTCGGCGCGGCGCATGAGGCGCCGCCCGGCGGCGAGAGCTTCGTCCAGCTCCTGGCGCGCGCGCATCCCGCCATCGAGCGGCTGTCGCGCCAGCATGCCGGGCGCGACATCATCGCCGTCACCCATGGCGGCACCATCCGCGCGGCGCTGGCGCTGGCGCTGGGCCTTGCCCCCGACGCCTCGCTGGCGCTCGCCATCGATAATCTGTCGCTGACCCGGATCGAGCATTTCCCCGGCACCTCCGCCCATCCCTGGCGCGTCACCGCCGTCAACCACCCGCCGGTGTAAACCGCCGCGGCGATGCCCGGGGCTAATTTACCCCTTCGCAAGCAAGACCCTTTAGGGTCATGTCTCCTGCCTCGAACCGGGCCTCTCCAGCGCCATGCGCATCCGCACCTTTTTTCTCGCCTGCATTGCCGCGGTCAGTGTCTTTGCCTTTGTCGACGCCACCATCATGGCGCTGGGCGAGCTGCGCCAGTATCGCACCGAGCTCGCCGCCGCCCGTCTTGCCCGGGCGCTGGCCGCCGCCATGCAGATGCCGGCGCTGGCCTCGCTCGAGCGCGGCGAGTTCAACGTGCTGTTCACCGCCGCCGATCCCGCCAGCCCGGCGCAGATGCAGGGCCTGCGCGAGAAGGAGGCGGCGGTCGACCGGACGGTTGACGACGCGCTGGCCGCGCTCGCCCAGTCCGGCATGAAAGGCGAGGACGAGGTCCGCGCCATCTTCGCGGACTTCCGCGACAAGGTGCAGGCGCTGCGCCCGCCCGCCGAGGCGGCGCTGGGCCGGCCGATCGCCGCGCGCGACCAGGACTTCGTCGCGCGCTACGTGCCGAAAATGTTCGAGGCGCTGAGCGGTTATGAGCACGGCATCGACATGATCGAGCGCGCGCTCGCCGAGACCGATCTCGCGGTCGCCAACATCGCCGCCATCGGCCGCCAGGCGGTCGAGCTGCGCGACTGGGTCGGGCGCAAGAGCACGCTGCTCAACAGCGCCGTGGCCTCGCGCAAGCCCTTCACGCCGGAGGCGGTGCTGGGCTTCGCCGGCTATGATTCGCGCATCGATCTCGAATGGCAGCACATCCTGCACGCCATCGACATGCTCGGCCGCCCGCCCGGGCTGGTCGCCGGCATGGAGACGGTGAAGCAGCGCTATTTCGGCGAGGCGGTGGCGCTGCAGCAGCAAGCCTATGCCGCCGGCCATGCCGACGGCACCTATCCGTGGGAGATTGCCGACTACCGCAAGCGTCACGTGCCGCTGCTCAACGAGGTGCTGGTGCTGCGCGACGCCGCGGTCGCGGAGGCGCTGCACCATGCCGATGACGAGCGCGGCGCGGCGGTGACGCGCCTCGTGCTGGCGCTGCTCTGGGCGAGCACGGCGCTGGCGCTCATCACCGGCGTCGCCATCGTCTTCGGCCGCCGCGTGGTGCAGCCGATCGTCGACCTCACCCGCATCGTCGGCGCCGTAGCCTCCGGCGAGCATGGCGTCGCCGTGCCGTTCGACCGCCGCCGCGACGAGATCGGCGTCATGGCCGGCGCGATCGAGACGCTGCGCGTCAACGCGCTCGCGGCGGTGAAGGCCGCCGCCGAGGCGGAGGAGCAGCAGCAGGCCAAGCGCCGCCGCAGCGAGCGGCTGGAGAGCCTCACCGCCGGCTTCGACAACAGCTCGACCGCCGCGGTGGCGGCGGTGCGCCAGGAGGTCGAGGCGATGCGCCGCGAGGCCGAGCGCTCGGCAAGCCTCGCCGACGGCATCGCCAAAAGCGCCACGCGCATGGCCGGGACCGCTGACGGCACCGCGCGCAACGTACAAGGCATGGCGAGCGCTGCCGAGCAGCTGGCGCGCTCGGTGCAGGAGGTCGGCCGCCAGGTCGAGCATTCCACGGGGATCACCGAGGCCGCGGTCGCCCGCGCACGGCGCGCCACCACCGAGATCTCCGAGCTCGCCGAGGCGTCGCAGCGCATCGGCAAGGTGGTGGAGCTGATCGACGAGATTGCCGGCCGCACCAATCTGCTGGCGCTCAACGCCACCATCGAGGCGGCGCGCGCCGGCGATGCCGGCAAGGGCTTCGCCGTCGTTGCCGGCGAGGTCAAGAGCCTCGCCAATCAGACGGCGCAGGCGACCGGCGAGATCTCGGCGCAGATCGCGCGCGTGCAGCAGGTGGCCGGCCGCTCGGTGCAGGCGGTGGAGGAGATCGCCAAGACCATCGCCGAGATCGACGGCATCGCCGGCGGCATCGCCAGCGCGGTGCGCGAGCAGGCGAGTGCGACCGGCACCATCGCGCGCGGCGCCGAGGAGGCCGCCGGCGGCTCGCGCCAGGTGCTGCAGGAAGCGACCGGCGTCGATGCCGCGCTGACCGAGGCACGCGCGGCGGGCGCGCAGCTGCTGAGCGGCGCCGGCGCGCTCGCCGAGGTGGCGAGCCGCCTCACCGCGGAGATCGCCGCCTTCCTCGCCGAGGTCAAGGCCGCCTAAGGGTCCCGTCTCAGCCCCTAAGCGCGGCGTCCAGCGTGCGATGGAAGTGGACGATGGCGCTCTCGAAATGTCCGTAGGTGAAGGCGTCGTTCGCGCCGCTGGCGAGCCCGCGCTGGATGGCGCAGACGACGGCCCGATCCTCCGCTGCGCCGGTGGTGCCGACGAACTCCGAATCCCGCTTCGCCTCGCTCATCGCTTCCTCGCCGCTGTCGTTGGCGACCGCGTAGCTGATCATGCGCGTGCGATCGACCGCCAGCGGCTCCAGGATCACCAGCTTGGTGTGGCGCGAGAGCACGGTGACGAGAACGTTCGGAAAGAGGTGATAGACATAGGTCAGCAATCCCTCCACCCGGCGCTCCGCCGGCGCCACCGTGGCGAGCTTCCGTATCCGCTGAAACGGATAGGTCACCCGGCTGTTGCGGCCGAAGAGGTCGACGACATTCAGATTGTCGAAGCCATAGGGCAGGAAGGTCTTGGGATGCGTCGTGCGGATGTGATACCCCTCGATGAACCCCTCGAGCAACAGCTTCCAATTGGCCGCGATCTCGGTCTCGTCCGCGCCGAAGAGCTGCTGCTGCGGTGCGATCAGCTTCGGCAGGGTCGCGAGGGAATCGTCGGGGATGCCGGGCTCCTGCTGCGTGACGAACACCAGGCCGAGCCGCTCCGTCGCGGCGACGGGGACGAGGCCGTGGCGGCTTTTGTCGAGGCCGGGAAATCCCTGCTCATGCGGGATATAGTCGAGCCTTCCGTCGAGCGCGTAAGTCCAGCCGTGATAGCGGCAGACGAGGGCCTGGGCGCATCCCGTGCCGGTCAGCAGCTCCATGCCGCGGTGGCGGCAGGCGTTGCGGAAGGCGCGGACCGCGCCATCGGCGCCGCGAACCGCGACGATCGGCGTGCCGGCAACGTCGCGCGCGACATAGGAGCCCCGCTCCGGCAGCGCCGCCGCGGGGCAGAACGGCGTCGCAAAGCGGCGAAAGACGCGCTCGATCTCGGCGGCAAGACGCGCCGGCGAGCGATAATTCTCCACGGGCTCGCGCCACACCTCCTGCCCGAGATCGGTGGTGCCGTGCGCAATGTGATCCAGCGTCCGCTGGGCCACGGATTGATCGTCCATCGCTGTCGCCATGGCATCTTCCCTCCCACCGCCGCATCCGCCACCTTGCGCCGGCGCGTCGGCGCCGGCAAGCGCAAGCGGCGCGCGCCGGCATGAATGAGGCTCACCTGTTCCCGGCCAGCGCCGCCAGCAGCCAGCGCTTGAAGGAGCGCAGGATCGGGTTGCCGCGATCGGCTGGCGGATGCACCAGCCAGAGGCTGCCGGTGGCATAAGTGAAGGCGATCGGGCGGCACACGGCGCCGGCGCGCTCGCGCTCGAGGAACAGCGGGTGCAGACCGAGAGCGACGCCGACGCCCTGCTCCGCGGCCTCCAGCGCCGCGCCGAAGCTGTCGACCCACATCGCGTGCCGCGCCTTCATCCCGCCGATGCCGGCGCCGCCGAGCCAGACCGGCCAGGCCAGCGGAAAGGTCGAGACGTGGATCAGCGTCGCCGCGGCGAGATCGGCGGGCTGACGCAGCCGAAGCCGCCGCGTCAGCGCCTTGGTCGCCACCGGAACCGTGCCGATGTCCATCAGGTGGATCGCCGTCAGCGCCGGGAAGTTGCCGTCGCCGACGCGGATCGCCGCGTCGAACGGCTCCGTCTCGAGATCGACCGGGCGGCTCAAATTCTCGATCGCCACCTCGATGTCGGGATGCGCCGCCATGAAGGCGCCGATGCGCGGCACGAGCCAGAGGGAAGCGAAGGGCGGCGCGACCGCGAGGCGCAGCCGGCGCTGCCCCGGGACGCTCTGCGCCGGTGCCGTGGCGCGCAGCAGGTCGGCGAACGCCCGGCCGGTGGTGGCGGCCAGCGTCACGCCGGCCCGGGTCGGCCGCACGGCGCGATGCGCGCGCGTGAACAGGCGGTCGCCGAGCGCGCGCTCCAGGTTGCGGATGCGATGGCTGACCGCTGACGGCGACAGGTGCAGCGCCGTCGCCGCCGCCTTGAAGCTGCCGAGACGCACCGCCGCCTCGAAGGCTTGCAGCGACAGCAGCAGCGCCGGCTTCAAGCCGGCGGCGGCGGGCGCCGGCCGCGCCGGCCTCAGCAAGCGCGGTCCAAGCGCGGCAGGGCGGGCGGGCATGGGGACCCTCATGCGGCGGCGAGCCTAGGCACTCGCGCGCGGAATTCTGCATGAGGCGTGGCGCCCTGTCACGTCCGCGTCGCGACAGATGAGCGGCATTCACGCGTGCGGCAGGCTTTTCGCTTGCCGGCGCCGGCGGCGCCACCGATCCTGACCTGGCGTCCGCCGGCCGCGGACCGATCCGAGCCGCGAAGGAGGATGAGGTGCCCGACCAACCGACCGTCATCTACGACGTCGATGGCCCCGTCGCCATCGTCACCATCGACCGCCCCGCGGTGCGCAACGCGGTCAATCTCGCCACGGCGCGTGCGCTTGCCGCGGCGTTCCGCCGCTTCGACGCCGAGCCGTCGCAGAGCGTCGCGATCCTCACCGGCGCCGGCGGCGCCTTCTGCGCGGGCTTCGATCTCAAAGACACCGCCGCCGGGCGGCGCGACCACCGCGCCGAGGGCGGCGACGCGCCGATGGGGCCGACACGACTGAAGCTGTCGAAGCCGGTGATCGCCGCGGTCGAGGGGCCGTCGGTCGCCGGCGGATTGGAGCTCGCGCTATGGTGCGATCTCAGAGTTGCCGCGCGCGACGCGGTCTTCGGCGTCTACTGCCGCCGGTTCGGCGTTCCGCTGCTCGATCTCGGCACCATCCAGCTGCCGCGATTGATCGGCCACAGCCGCGCGATGGACATGATCCTGACCGGCCGCGGCGTCTGCGGCGAGGAGGCCGGGCGCATCGGTCTCGCCAATCGCGTGGTCGAGCCCGGAGAGGCGCTCGCGACGGCGAAACGCCTCGCGCATGATCTCGCCCGGCTGCCGCAGGCGGCGCTGCGCAGCGATCGGCTGTCGGCGATCGAGCAATGGGAGCTCGGCTGGGAGCGGGCGATGCTGAACGAGTTCCGCCTCGGCCTCGCCACCGTCGCCACCGGCGAGACCGAAGCCGGCGCGCGGCGCTTCGCCGCCGGCGCCGGACGGCACGGTGCGGCCGGCTAGGGCCGCACCAAGAAGACGATCAATACCGCGACGCCGCCGGCGATCAGCGTGTAGGTGAAGGTCGGCGACGTGCCGCACTGCAGGAAAAGATTATCGAAGATCGAGCACATGAGCTGCCTCCATCCGATCGGTGCAGCCGCCGCGCAGTCTAGGTGCCTGCCGCTGAATCTGGTGATGGCAAAAAGCGGATCGGAGCGAAATCGCCGGTGATTTGCCGGGGATTTTATCCGTCGACGATCGGTCGCCGATGGTCAGTCGGAACGCGCGACGGCGGAGCGCCGGTCGAAGGTCAGGATGAGCCGATTGCGCGTGCCGCGGCGCTCGTAGCGTATCGACGCGGCAAAGCCGCGCATGAGCGGGATGCCGAAGCCGTCGATGGCTTGCTCGACCGAGGCCGTGCGCCCCGCCGCCTTGAACTCACGGGGATCGAAGGGCTGTCCTTCGTCTTCGATTTCGGCGGTAACGTGATCCGCGGTCTCGCCGAGCATCACCAGGATTTCCGGCCGCTCCGCCGGCGCGATGCCGTGCCGAATGACGTTGGAGACCGCCTCCTCGAGACACAGCTGGAGGCCGAAGGTCACGCTGTCGGACAAATTCGCGTGGCGCGCAAAGCCCGCGGCCCAGGCGGCCATGCGGGCGATCTCCGCCAAGTCCCTGGCAAGGACGAGCGATCGCCCGCCTGCCACGGCGCCTCGCTTCGCCATCTCCGCCCCTTGCCCACCATCGCCCTTAGACGACGACCGCTGCGACCGCCTCATCGCTGTCATGGTAGATCGGAATCAGCGTATCGATGCGGGCGATTTTCAGCGCCTTCTCGACATTCGTATCGGGAAAGAGCAGCACCATCCTGCCCCCCTTGCTCCGGGCGGCTTTGGCGCCGGAGACCAGCGTGCGCATGCCCATCGACGCGATGAAGCTGACCGCCGACAGGTCGACGACGATCGCCTGCCGGCTGCCGGAGACGGTATTGAACCGCAGGTCGATGGCAGTGGAACCGGCGATATCGAGGCGACCCGCCAGGCTGACCCAGGTGACGCCGCCGTCGAGCTCCTCGACGATGATCTCCATGCAACCTCCCCTATTCGAGAATTCCAAGATCGGACCGCTACTCTCGGGAGAATTTGCGAGCAGGTGCCTGGCAGCTCCGCTGCTCATTGATCATGGCAGCATTTCAAATTGATGACATACTCTATTTTGTTGCAGTCCGATGACACCGGTGCCGGCATCGGGCGTTGCGACGTCGGGCGTTCCGTCCCCGAGGGCTCTGCGCACCATGGCTGTCGCGCTTACGCAAGCACTGGAATCGGTGGCGATCGCTCGGCTGATCCGGGATCATCCGCTGTTCGCGTCGCTGCCGGACGAGATGGTCGGCGATCTCGTCCGTCGCAGCCGGCAGTTCAGTTTCGAGCCCGGCGACCCGATCGTGCTGCAGGGCGCGGCGAGCGATGCGATCTACCTCGTGGTCGCGGGCGAAGCCGAGGTGCTGGTGGATACCGCCTACGGCCCGGTGCAGGTCGCTCGCTTGTCGAGCAGCACGCTCTTCGGCGAGATCGGCGTCTTCGCCGGGCTGAAGCGCACGGCGACGGTGCGCGCGCGCTGCCCGACCCGGGCGCTGCGCATCGAGCGCGACCATGTCCTGGCGCTCGGGCGCGAGAACCCGGATCTCCTGCTCTTCGTCATCAGCCATCTCGGCGCGCGCATGGACACCGTCAACCGTGCGATCGCCTTCTATGACCATGCGCTCGGCGCCTTGGAGCGGCGCGATTTCGACCCCGCGATCCTGGACGAGCTGATGCATCCGGTGCCGGAGCTCGTGACCTTCGCCGAGAGCTTCCGGCGGATGGCACAGCAGATCGTTCTGAAGCGCGCTCAGCACGAGGAGATGGCGAATGCCGCGATCATTCAGCGCGCCATGCTGCCGCCGCCCTTGCCTGCCGAGAGCTGCGACGGTCGCGTCGAGCTGCATGCGGACATTCGGCCGGCGCGCGAGGTCGGCGGCGATTTCTACGACTTCTTCGTCATCGACGAGGATCGCCTCGGCCTCGCCATCGGCGACGTCTCAGGCAAGGGCGTGCCGGCCTCGCTCTTCCTGGCGATCACGCGCACGGTGATCCGCCTGGTCGCCCGCGCGGAGGATGATCTCGCCATCGGCATCGGCCGCGCCAACGAGCTGTTGTGCGCGGAGAATGCGTCTTCGATGTTTGCCACCGTCTTCTATGGGGTTCTCGACTGCGCGAGCGGAACCTTGACCTATTGCAATTGCGGTCACAACCCGCCGCTGGTGGTTCGCGCCGACGGCGCCACCGAGCCGCTCACCTGCACGGGCCTGCCGCTGGCGATGCTGCCGGAGGCCGCCTACGCCAAACGCTCGCTCACGCTGGCGCCAGGCGACCGCCTGCTGCTTTATACCGATGGCGTCACCGAGGCGATGAGCGCCGCGGATGTCGAATTCGGCGACGCTCGCCTGGGGGCGGCGATCGAGGAATTCCGCCGCGGCTCGGCGCGGGACCTGGTGGAAGGCACCCTGCAGCGGGTCGCCGAATTCTCGCAAGGCGTGCCGCAATCCGACGATCAGGCCTGTCTGGCGCTGGTCTATGCGCCGCGGCGTTGACCATCTCTCGGAGGGTGATAGAGGCATATTTCTCCGCCGCCCGACGACTGAAAACTGACGACTGAAAACTCCCTCTTTCCCCCTCCCTGGCCTCTTCGCGCGCTACGTGCTAGCGTCGGCACGCGACGAGACAGGGAAGTCCGGTGCGATGCCGGCGCTGCCCCCGCAACTGTAAGCGGCGAGATCGCGGCGTAGAGAGCCACTGGCAGGCGCGAGCCGGCCGGGAAGGTGCCGCGGTCGACGACCCCGAGCCAGGAGACCTCCTCGTTGCGCCCTTGCAACCGATGATCCTCGGGCGGAGGAACGTCCTGCCGGAACGAGTCGACCCAGCTACGCCTATCGCGTCCGCCGCCTCCCTGCCGCGCGTGCTGCTGGTGCTGGGCGGCGCGCGCTCGGGCAAGAGCCGCTACGCCGAGAGCGTGATCGAGGCCGCCGCCTGCCCCGCGGTCTATCTCGCCACCGCCGAGCCGCGCGACAGCGAGATGCAGGAGCGCATCCGCCGCCACCGCGCGCGCCGCGGGCCGCGTTGGACGACGCTCGAGGAGCCGCTCGACCTCGCCCCCTGCCTCGCCCGCGAGGCGCGCGCCGACCGGCCGATCCTGGTCGATTGCCTGACCTTGTGGCTTGCCAATCTGCTCGAGGCCGGACGCGCGGTCGAGCAGGAGGCAGCGTCGCTGGTGGAAGCACTGGGCGCGCTCGCCGGGCCCGTCATCCTCGTCGCCAATGAGGTCGGCCTCGGCATCGTGCCGGAGAACGCCCTGGCGCGCGCCTTCCGCGACCATGCCGGGCGCCTCAACCAGGCCGTGGCCTCGCGCGCCTCGCGCGTCGTCTTCATCGCCGCCGGATTGCCCCTTACGCTGAAGGATCAGAGCTGATGCGCCGGATACCCGCCACCATCGTCACCGGCTTTCTCGGCGCCGGCAAGACCAGCCTCATCCGCCATCTCCTCGCCCATGCCGATGGCCGGCGCATCGCGCTCGTCATCAACGAGTTCGGCGAGCTCGGCATCGACCGCGAGATCCTGCTCGGCTGCGGCGCCCCGAGCTGCGGCGAGGACGAGATCATCGAGCTCGCCAATGGCTGCATCTGCTGCACCGTGGCCGAGGATTTCCTGCCGACCATCGCGACCTTGCTGGCGCGCGCGCAGCCGCCCGAGCACATCGTCATCGAGACCTCGGGCCTCGCTTTGCCGAAGCCGCTGGTGCAGGCCTTTGCCTGGCCCGAGGTCAAGGCGCGCGTCACCGTCGACGGCGTCGTCGCCGTGATCGACGCGGCGGCGGTGGCGGCCGGGCGCTTTGCCGATGACCTCGTGGCGCTCGCCGCCCAGCGTGCGGCCGATCCCGCGCTCGACCACGACAACCCGCTCGAGGAGGTGTTCGGCGATCAGCTCGCCTGCGCCGATCTCGTCGTGCTCAACAAGGCCGATCTCATCGACCGCGCCGCGCTCGCGGTTGTCGAAAGCGCCACGCGCGCGCGGTTGCGGCCGGCGGTGAAGCTGCTGCGCGCGACGCAGGGCGCAGTGGCGCCCGACATCCTGCTCGGCCTTGCCGCCGCCGCCGAGGACGATCTCGCGCAGCGACCGTCGCATCACGATCTCGACGGCGCGCATGACCACGACGATTTCGAGAGCTTCGTCGTCGCGCGCGGGCCGGTTGCCGATCCCCAGCGCTTCCTCGACCGGCTCGGCGCGGTCATCGCCGCCCATGACGTGCTGCGCCTCAAGGGCTTTCTCGATATTCCCGGCAAGGAGTTCCGCCAAGTGGTGCAGGGGGTCGGCGAGCGGCTGCAGCATTATTTCGACCGGCCGTGGCGCGACGGCGAGACGCGCGGGACGCATCTCGTCGTCATCGGCCGCAAGGGCCTCGATCGCGCCGCGATCGCCGCGGCGCTCACGGCATGACACTGCCACGGATCGACTATCTTTGTAGCCCCTCCCCCCTTGAGGGCAGGGCTAGGTTCACCACGGAGGCACGGAGGGCACGGAGAAGGGGAGACTGGCGCGCTGTCGCCTGCCTTTGCCCTGCCCTCCGCACGGCTTCGGGCGGCGGGCGAAGCGAAGCCGCTTCGGCTTCGCGCAGGCAGGCGCGCTTGGCGCATCAAGCACTCCACCCCCACCAACCACCGCCGTCCCCGCGCAAGCGGGGACCCAGGGCGAGCGCCGCGCGGTTGCTCCTGGGCCCCGGCTTTCGCCGGGGCGACGGAGACGTTTCCACGGTT
>JBKQTR010000565.1:0-8668 GCA_052143095.1 Allostellaceae bacterium | reverse complement strand
CACTGCGACGAGCGGCGCCGCGGCATAGAAACGCGAAGACGGAGAAAGAGATCATGATTTCCGCTGACTTAAGAGGCAAAGCGGCGCTGGTCACCGGCGGCGCGTCGGGCATCGGGCTGGCCACGGTGGAGCTGCTGTTGCTCGCCGGCGCCAAGGTGGCGATGAACCATTTGCCCGAGGACGACCGCGCGCGGACGGAGCTCGAGCGCTTCCGGGCGCATGGCTACGACATCACCGGCGCGCCGGGCGACGTCTCGCGCCCCGGCGAGGCCGAGGCGATGGTCCAGCGCGCTATCGATCGGCTCGGCGGGCTCGACATCCTGGTCAACAATGCCGGCACGCCCGGCACGCGCGCGCCGATCGAGTTCCGCGATCTCGACGCCATGACCGAGGTGTTCTGGCAGACCATCCTCGCCACCAACCTGCTGGGTCCGTTCCGCTGCAGCCATGCGGCTGCGCCGGCGTTGAAGCGGGCGCGCGGCGCCATCGTCAATACAGCCTCGGTGGCCGGACTTGGCCGGCCCGGCAGCAGCATCGCCTATGGCGCCAGCAAGGCCGGGCTCGTCAATCTCACCCGCTCGCTCGCCGTAGCCCTCGCGCCCGAGGTGCGGGTCAATGCGGTGGCGCCGGGGCTGGTCGATTCGCCCTGGACCGAATCCTGGCCGGCGGAGCGCAAGCGCGGCTATGTCGAGAGCGCGCTGATGCGGCGCATGTGCACGCCGGCCGACATCGCCGAGGCGATCCTGTTCCTCGCCGCCGGCGGCGCGATGATCACCGGCCAGACGCTGCCGGTCGATGGCGGGCTGATCTGACGAGCGCTGCGCTCGAGCTCCGGCGCAGTGTCGCGCGGACCCACCTCATCCTAAATCCTTCTCCGCCCTGACCTGCCTGCGCGAAGCCGAAGCGGCTTCGCTTCGGCGAAGGCAGGAGGGCGGAGAAGGACTTGCCGCTATTGGCGATCATTCGAGGATGACGATTCGATCTGCTCGGAACGCGCTCTAGCTAGTCTAGGCCGCGCGGACGGTGGCGAGGAAGCGGCCGACCTGCTGACGCAGGCGCTCCGACTGCTCGCTGAGCTGCGCCGCGGCGCTCAGCACCTCGCGCGCCGCCGTGCCGGTCTCGCCCGCCGCGTCGGTGACGCCGGCAATCGTCCGCGACACATCCTCGGTGCCGGCCGACACTTGCTGCACGTTGCGCGCGATCTCCTGGGTGGCGGCCGACTGCTCCTCGACGGCGGCGGCGATCGAGGCGGAGATGGTGCTGACCTCGACGATGGTGCCGGAGATGCCGCGGATGGCGGCGACCGCGGTGTCGGTGGCGCCCTGGATCGCGGCGATCTGCGCGCGAATGTCGTCGGTCGCCTTGGCGGTCTGGTTGGCGAGCGATTTGACCTCGCCGGCGACCACGGCGAAGCCCTTGCCGGCCTCGCCGGCGCGCGCCGCCTCGATCGTCGCGTTGAGCGCCAGCAAATTGGTCTGGCTGGCGATGTCGTTGTTCAACGCCACCACCTCGCCGATCTTCTGCGCCGCCTCGGCGAGGCCTTCGACGCTCGCATTGGTGCGCTGGCCCTCATCGGCGGCCTGGCTCGCGACGCCGGTGGCCTGCGCCACCTGGCGGCCGATCTCGGCGATCGAAGCCGAAAGCTCCTCCGCGGCGGTCGCCACCGTCTGAACGTTCGTCGTCGTCTGGCGTGAGGATGAGGCGACGCTCAGCGATTGCTGCTTGGTCTGATCGGCGGTGCTCGACATGGCCTGCGCCGTGCGCTGCAACTCGGCCGCTGCCGCGGAGACTACCTTGACGATGGCGCTGACGCTGGCCTCGAAAGTGTCGGCGAGCGCCGCCATGGCGCGCTTCTTCTCGCTCTCCGCAGCGCGCTGCTGCGCCTCCTGCTCGCCGCGCATCTGCTCGATCTCGGCGGCGTGATCCTTGAACACCTGCACCGATCGCGCCATCGCGCCGACCTCGTCGCGCCGGTCGGTGTAGACGATGTCGATGGCGCCGTCGCCGCGCGCCAGCCGCTCCATGACCGCCACCACGCGGGTGATCGGGCGCGCGATGCTCCAGCCGATGGCGCCGGCGCCGATGACGAGCAGCATCGCCACGGTGGCGAAGGACCAGGCGAGCCTGGCGCTCGTCGCCGCACGGCTCGCCGCCATGGCGGCCGAGGCGTCGTGATACATCCGCGTGACGGTCTCGGTGGTCTCGGCGATCATCGGCTCGATCGCCTGCCGCTTCTTCGTCAGCTTCTGGATCTCGCCGTCGAGCTCGAGGAACCCGTCCGCCATCATGAAGAAATCGCGCTGATAGGCCGTCATCTTGTCGGCGATGGCGGTGCGCTGCTCGGCGGCGAGCGGTGCTGCGGCGAGCGCCGCGTCGAACTTCTCCTTCGACTGCTTCATCTCGGTCAGGTACTTCTCGCCCGTGCCCTCGCCGTGGCGGGCAAGAAAATCCTTCTCGTGCCGGCGCATCATCAGCATCCAGACGAGGAGCTTGGGGTCGTCGACGTTCTGCATCGACGCCTCGGCCTCGTGCACGGCGGTGCGCAGCCGCCCGAGCAGGCCGCTCTCCTCGTTGAGGCCGACCGACTGGTTGAGCTGGGTCACGGTGATGAACTGACTGACATAGCCGGCGAAGCCGACGCGGATCTTTGCCACGGTGTCGGCGAGCGCGCCGGCGCCGTCCTGGCGCAAGCCCGCCTCCATCTGCTCGAGCCGGGCGCTCGCCTCGCGCGCGTACTTGTCCTGCTGCGCCGCGTCCTCCGCCTTGTGCCAGAGCAGGAAGGCCATCTCCGAGCGGCCGGCCTCGGCAATGGTACGGTCGATGCCGGTGATCGCCTCTTCGTAGCCCGCGGTGCGATCGGCCGCGTCCTGATAGGCGTGCTGCGCCCGCGTGCCGGAATAGTAGAGCGCGCCGAAGACGCAGAGGCCGATCAACCCGCCGAGGCCGATCAGCCCGATCTGGTATTGCAGCCCTAACCGCGCCAGCAGCCGGCCCATCGCACGCTCCGTTCCGATCGGTCGCTTCGCTTGCCGTTACTTAATCGCTGCCGCTGCCAGGTGCGGCGGTACGCCCAAATTGAGCAGTAATTTATAATTTTGGCTTAATGATTGTTGTCTCGACATCGTAAATTTCCAGTAATACTTGTGACTGCGCCGGCCGGCCGCCATCGCCACTCCGGCCGTCCGTCGCGTCGGCATTCTCGCTGTTGCGTCAGGCACTTGCGCCGACGCATATCCCTAGCACGCCAAGGGTTGACGGACGCCGGCGCCACCGCTCATACAAGGCGCCGTTCCGCGCCTGGTGCAGTGCGGAAGGTCGGGGTAACCCGACCGGCGGCAGGCTCATCGGCACGTGATGTAGATCAATGCGGCCCTCGCCGTGCGATGCGACTGGGCCGGGTGGGAGAGTGCGCGGCATGACCGAGCTAATCCTCAGGCACGATGTTGCCTTCGAGGAACTTTATCGGCGCGACGGGCTCGTTCGGCTCGACGCTGCCTTCATTCGCCATCTCGGTGGCGTCGATGTCGCGCTGCACAACCGCTTGATGGCGGCGCGGCGCGCGCCGGCCGCGCTCGACCGCGCGGGCGAATCCGGGCTGCTGGTGGCGCTCGCCCCGCATCTCGAGGATTTCATCGGCGAGCTCTTCGGCATCGGCGCGGAGCTGCGCGCGCTGCAGGCGGCCCACGATGCGCTCGCGCCGCTCTCCTCGGTGAAGCGGCTCTTCGTGCAGCGCCGCGCGGTGAAGGGCGTGACGCGGGAAGCCGCCGCCGCGCTCGACGGCGCGGCGCTGGCGCGCGAGCTCGAGGCGCTGACCGGCGAGCCGCTCACCGAGGCGAGCTATGCCCGCCATGTCGCGCGCTGGATGGACGCTGAGGCGGAGCATAAGGCGGCGCTCGATCTCGCCCAACGCTACGCCGCCTGGGCGGTGCTGACGCCGGCAGGACGCGAGAAGCACCGCGGCGGCGTGCTCTTCAAGGTGCCGCACCGGCTCGAGATGACGCAGCTCGTGCCGGTCGAGACGGTGGTGCATTACGGCGTCGGCATGCTGCGCCTGCCGCCGGAGCATTGGCGCCGGCGCGAAGGGTTCAAGCTCACCGATCCCGGCACCGATCTCAAGGGCGCGCTCGACCAGGCGAATTATTGCATCTGGTGCCATCACCAGGGCAAGGACAGCTGCTCGAGAGGGCTTAGGGACAAGAAGACCAACAGCTTCCAGAAGAGCGTCTTCGGCATCACGCTTGCCGGCTGTCCGCTCGAAGAGAAGATCTCGGAGATGAACGAGGTCAAGGCGCGCGGCAACAGCGTCGGCGCGCTGGGCATCGTCATCGTCGACAACCCGATGGCGGCGGCGACCGGGCACCGCATCTGCAACGATTGCATGAAGGCCTGCATCTATCAGAAGCAGGAGCCGGTCGACATCCCGCAGGTCGAGACGCGCCTGTTGAAGGACGTGCTGGGCCTGCCCTGGGGCTTCGAGATCTACAGCCTGCTGACGCGCTGGAACCCGCTCGACATCCGCCGGCCGCTGCCGCTGCCGCCGAGCGGCAAGAAGGTGCTGGTGGTGGGGCTGGGGCCGGCCGGCTTCACGCTGGCGCATCACCTGATGAATGACGGCCATGCGGTCATCGGCATCGACGGTCTCAAGATCGAGCCGCTGCCGGAGGCGGTCGCCGGCGTCGGCCCGCGCGGCGAGCGCCACCGGTTCCGGCCGGTGCGCGATGTCGGCGAGCTCTACGAGGCGCTCGACGAGCGGATGATGGCCGGCTTCGGCGGCGTCGCCGAATACGGCATCACCGTGCGCTGGGACAAGAATTTCCTCAAGCTGGTGCGCCTGCTGCTGGAGCGCCGCGCCGAGTTCTCGATCTTCGGCGGCGTGCGCTTCGGCGGCACGCTCACTATCGACAGCGCCTTCGCGCTGGGCTTCGACCACATCGCGCTCTGCGCCGGCGCCGGCAAGCCCACCGTGGTGCCGATGCGCAACGGCCTGGCGCGCGGCGTGCGCCAGGCCTCGGACTTCCTGATGGCGCTGCAGCTCACCGGCGCCGCCAAGACCGACAGCGTCGCCAACCTCACCGTGCGGCTGCCGGTGGTGGTGATCGGCGGCGGCCTCACCGCCATCGACACGGCGACGGAATCGCTCGCCTATTATCCGCTGCAGGTGGAGAAGTTCCTCAGCCGCTACGAGACGCTGGTCGCCGAGCGCGGCGAGCCGGCGGTGCGCCAGGGCTGGACCGCCGAGGAGAGCGCCACCGCCGACGAGTTCATCGCGCATGGCCGGGCGATCCGCGCCGAGCGCGCGGCGGCGGCGCGCGAGGGACGGGCGGCGCGGCTCACCGAGCTCATCGACGGCTGGGGCGGCGTCACCATCGCCTATCGCCGGCGGCTCATCGACGCGCCGAGCTACACGCTCAACCATGAGGAGGTGGCGAAGGCGATGGAGGAGGGCATCCGCTTCGCCGAGGGGCTGACGCCCGAGGCGGTGGAGGTCGACGCCTTCGGCCACGCCGCCGGCCTCACGCTCTCGCGCCACGAGCCCGGCTCGGCGGCGGCCAGCGTGACCTTGCCGGCGCGCACCATCGTGGTCGCCGCCGGGACGCAGCCCAACACCGTGCTGGGCCGCGAGGATCCCGCCAATGTCGTGCTCGACGGCCGCTACTTCCAGGCCTATGACGAGGAGGGCCGGCCGGCCAAGCCCGAGCGCGTCGCCAAGCCCGACGAGGTGCGGGTGCTGATGAGCCTGCGCCCCGACGGCCGCGCCATCAGCTTCTTCGGCGATCTCCACCCGTCCTTCGCCGGCAATGTGGTGAAGGCGATGGGCGGCGCGAAGCAGGGCTATCCCGTCGTCAGCCGCGTGCTGGCGCGGCGCGCGCCCGCCGCGCCGTCGCCCGAGCAGCTGCTGGCGACGCTCAACGACGCGCTGCGCGCCACCGTCGACCGGGTCGAGCGGCTGACCCCCACCATCGTCGAGGTGGTGGTGCGGGCGCCGGTGGCGGCGCGCGCCTTCCGCCCCGGCCAGTTCTACCGGTTGCAGAATTACGAGCGCCACGCGCCGCGCGTCGACGGCACGGTTCTGGCGATGGAAGGCCTCGCGCTCACCGGCGCCTGGGTCGACCGCGACAAGGGCCTGCTCTCGACCATCGTGCTGGAGATGGGCGGCTCATCGGATCTCTGCACGCTGCTCGAGCCGGGCGAGCCGGTGATCCTGATGGGTCCGACCGGCACGCCGACCGAGACGCCGCCCGGCGAGACGGTGGCGCTGATCGGCGGCGGCCTCGGCAATGCCGTGCTGTTCTCGATCGGCCAGGAGTTCCGCGAGCGGGGCTCCCGCGTGCTCTATTTCGCCGGCTACAAGAAGCGGCTCGACCGCTACAAGGTCGAGCAGATCGAGAAGGCGGCCGATGTCGTGGTGTGGTGCTGCGACGAGGCGCCGGGCTTCGCCGCGACGCGCGAGCAGGACCGGAGCTTCGTCGGCAATATCGTGCAGGCGATGCTGGCTTACGCGACCGGCGCGCTGGGTCCCGCCGAGATCCCGTTGAGCGCGGCCGACCGGCTCATCGCCATCGGCTCGGACGCGATGATGGCGGCGGTGGCGGCGGCGCGCCACGATGCGCTCGCGCCCCATCTCAAGCCCGACCACCAGGCGATCGCCTCGGTCAACTCGCCGATGCAATGCATGATGAAGGAGATCTGCGCCCAGTGCCTGCAGGTGCATAGGGATCCGGTCTCGGGCGCGGAGAGTGTCGTGTTCTCCTGCTTCAACCAGGACCAGCCGCTGGACCGGGTGGATTTCCACGCGCTGCACGAGCGCCTCGGCCAGAACGCCATCGAGGAGAAGCTTACCAAGCTCTGGATCGACCGCTGCCTGCGCCATCTCGGGCGGCGCGGCGGGCGCGACGCGTAGCGTCGTCGCCGGCGGGCGGCAGCGGTTGCTCTTGCAACCGCGAGAGCCCGCGCGGTGGATGGCTAGCGCATCTCCCGCTCAGCTGGGATCACGGGCGGCGACGATATGTCCCTCTTCGTGCGACAGCAGCTATCAGATCCACATATCGCTTAGCCCCTCCCCCCTTGAGGGGGAGGTCGGCAGCGCCCGCGCGAGCGCGGAGCGCTCGTCGCGTAGCGCTGCCGGGAGGGGGGGGTAGCCGCACGCTCCGCTTCATGCCACGATCGCCGCATGGCATCGCCGCATGGCATCGCAGCTGGCGCGCAGATTGCGCACAACCCCGACCGACGCGGAAATCCGATTGTGGTCTCGCCTGCGCCGAAAGCTACTTGAGGGATTCCGCTTCCGGCGCCAGCATCCGATGGGCCCCTATGTCGTGGACTTCTTTTGTCCCGATGCGAAGCTGATCGTCGAAGTCGATGGCGGACAGCATGCGGAGAGCGCAAGCGACGTCGTCCGCACGAGCTGGCTCGAAGCGCGTGGCTATCGTGTCATCCGCTTCTGGAACAACGACGTGCTTGGCAACACCGAGGGTGTGTTGCTGAGTATTCTTGACGCGCTTCGCGCGTGACCCCCCTCCCGCCAGCGCTACGCGACGAGCGCTCCGCGCTCGCGCGGGCGCTGCCGACCTCCCCCTCAAGGGGGGAGGGGCCAAAAGCGATAGGTGGATCTGATAAGCGCGCAGCGGGGAGCAACCGTGTAGAACGACAGGGGCATTTTCGGGTAACCCGGCCGTCGGTCGCGTCAACGCGCTCGCGCCTATTCCCCCTTCCACTGCGGCGCGCGCTTGCTGAGGAAGGCGTCCATGCCTTCGCGGAAATCGGCGCTCATATAGCACATCAGGATGAGGTCGCGGCCCTCCTCGGCGGCGAGCTTGGGCCGGAGCCGGCGCAGCGCCTCCTTGGTCGCCTGCATGGTGAGCGGCGCCTGGCCGGTGAGCTGCGCCGCCAAGGCCTCGGCGCGCGCGAGCAGCGCGGGGTGATCGGCGACGACCTCGCTGACGAGGCCCACCGCCAGCGCCTCCGGCGCCTCGACGAGACGCGCGGTGAGGATGATCTCCTTGGCGCGGGCGAAGCCCACCAGCGCGGCGAGCCGCGACAGGTTGCTCATCGAGAGGCAGTTGCCGAGTGTGCGCGCGATGGGAAAGCCGAAGCGAGCGTTGCTCGCGGCGATGCGCAGGTCGCAGGCGGCGGCGATGCCGGCGCCGCCGCCGGTGCAGGCGCCGGCGATCGCGGCGATGACCGGGACGCGGCATTCCTCGACCGCGCCGACGACGCGGTCGATCCGCGCCTCGTAGTCGAGCGCGTCCTGCGGCGTCTTGAAGGCGCGGAACTGCGAGATGTCGGTGCCGGCGGCAAACGCCTTGTCGCCGGCGCCGGTGATGATCATGGCGCGGATCGAGCGGTCGTGGTTGGCGGCGGCGCAGATCTCGGCCAGCCGCTCATACATGGCGAAGGTCAGCGCGTTGCGCGCCTGCGGCCGGTTGAAGGTGACGCGCGCGACGCCGTCGCGGATGTCGTAGAGCAGCTCTTCGGTCAAGGTCTCGCCTCCTGGTTTCCGCCTCGGGCGAGGCTCCTAGCACTCCGCGGCGGCGCGGGGAAGCATCCCGGTTGACAGTGTGTCATGACCCCGGGCGAGACGCAGATTTTCCGAGCGGCTCGTCGCCACGGTGCGGGCTCTCGCGCCCCGGATCAAGTCCGGGGCGCTGCCGCCCGCCAGCGACGACGC
>JBKQTR010000564.1:0-24553 GCA_052143095.1 Allostellaceae bacterium | reverse complement strand
TGGCGCTCAACCCGAAGGGCCGGGTGCCGACGCTGCTTGCCGAAGGCGGTGCGCTGACGGAAACGCCAGCGATTCTCGCCTTCATCGCGCAGAGCTACCCGAGCGCGGCGCTGGCGCCGCTCGCCGACGCCTTCGCTTTCGCGCGCGTGCAGGCGTTCAACAGCTATCTCTGCTCGACCGTCCACGTGGCGCACGCGCACCGCATGCGCGGCCATCGCTGGGCCGACGATCCCGCCGCCATCGCCGAGATGAAGCGCAAGGCGCCGCAGGCCGTCGGCGCGTGCTTCGAGCTGATCGAGCGCGACATGCTCAGGGGGCCCTGGGTGATGGCCGAGAGCTATACGATCTGCGACCCCTATCTCTTCACCTTGGCGCAATGGCTGGAGGCCGACGGCGTCGACCCGGCGCGGCTTCCCCGGGTTCGGGATCACCGGGCGCGCATGGCGGAGCGTCCGGCGGTGCGGCGGGCGATCGCCGCCGAGCTCGACTGACCCGTCCTTCCCGCCGGGACGGCGCTGCGGCGACTGCGGCATCGCGCAACATGCCCCTTTAGGGTGGAACTTGATGGAAACCAGCAGCGTTGGTCGGCTGCCTGCGGGGGGAAACAGATGGTTTCGAGGACGGCTCTAGGCGCCCTATTGCTGGTTTTCCTGTCGACGCAGGCGCACGCGCTGTGCCGGGACGATCTCGCAGAGATGAAGCCGCGCATCGACCACGTCAAGACGGCGAGCCCCCAGCGCTACGCCCTCGCGATCAAATGGTGGGGACGGGCGCAGGAAGCCGAGCCTGGCAGCGAGGTCGAATGCCTCAACTTCCTCGCCCTGGCGCGCAAGGCTTTGACCCAGCCGGTAGCCGAAATCGCCAATTGTGCCGGACCCAACGCCTACCTGCCCAACTGTCAGAACGGCGGTACCGGCATGGGGCCGCCGCCGGGCATCGGTGCCGTGGGACCCACGCTGCCGATCGGCGGCGGTGGCGGAGGTGGCCAGGGCGTCGCGCCCGTCGCCCCGATCACCCAAGGCGGCGCCACGACCCCCTTCAATCCCCCAGGCTCGGTCGGATCGCGATCGATCTCGCCGCCCTAGCCATTCAGAGCAGCGTCATCCTGCCGGGCGATTCCCTGCCTGCGGCTCGCCGCCGGACGGCCCCCTATCGAGTGAAGAGAAGTGCCGGTTTGCCGGGCTCGATGCGCCTGCGCATCGCGAGTACTGGGATCTCGCATGTGCAGTTTCGATTTCCGTAACAAGACTCGCAGTAACGTTAATTGGTGAATTAATAGTTAACAGACTTCAGCAAATTTTACTCAAATTTATATTGACATTGATTGATCAGACGACGTATTTAGTTGGCTCAATATTGACGAAGTGTTAAGGCGTCGGCCCGCCGCGGTTATTGCGGCGCGGGGATGGTGGAGATGACTGTCGTAAGCATGTTGGGTAAAAGCATGCCGTTTTATGGAAAAGCGATGCGCAACGGCGGCACGGCGAAATGCCAAACGCGCGCTTGTCGGCTTTCGGCCGGTTGCCGCCACAGCCCACGGGGAAGCACTGATGTCGTCGGTGCTCCGGAACGGAGCCCCCCGTGGTAGAGGGATCGTTGGACGCTAACGCAATGCCATGAAAGGGAAGCACATTATGAAGAAGCGTACCACCAAGCGTGTCATGAGCTCTCTCGGTCTGATCGGTGCCGGCGTGGTCATGGGCGCGATCCATGCGGACGCGCAGACCACCGGAAAGATCACGCTCTCCGGCACGAATACCCAGAGCTGCACCTTGGCCATCAGCCCCGCCGGCAGCTACAACAGCTTGAATCTCGGGAGCACCGCGACCAATACCTCGATCGGCACCTCGGTCGAATCCTGCAACGACCTCAACGGCTATACCGTGACGGTGGCGAGCACGAACGGCGGTCCCGACCTGACGGGGCATGCGAGCGGGAATACCGCGACGCTGGCTTATGGGGTGATTTACGGCAGCAATACCCTGACGTTCAGCGGGGGATCGGCGACGGCCGACAGCTTCACCACCTATGTCCCGGCCACGAACTACAACAACACGATCTCGATCGGCGTCGCTTATGCGGGTACGCCGAATCTCCCGGCCGACACTTACACCGACACGCTCACTTTTACCTTGACCGCGAAATAACTGCGGCGTCACCGCTGCGACGCGCTATGATTGGGCGAGGAGGACGTCATCACCAAGCTCGACTGTAATGCCGACGAAGATCGGTTCGCGCGTGCTCAAATCGGCTGCGCCGGCAGCGACAACCGAGGAGCGTCATCCGGACCAAAAAGGTCGCGCGACGGCCATCGCGGCGTCCTCGCGACAGCCGGCATCGTGCTTCTGGCGGTCGCGAGCGTGTTGTTCCTCGGCGTCCGTCCCGCCGCGGCGTTCAGGATCGTCCCCTTCTCGGCGAATTTTGCCCCGTCGGGGAGCGGCGCCAGCCAGACCTTCCGCGTCGACAATGACAGCGACCAGCCCGTCGCGGTGCAGGTGAGCATCCAGCATCGCGAGATGGGACCCGACGGCAAGGAGCAGCTTACCGACGCGGAGGACGAATTCGCGGTCTTCCCGGCGCAGCTGGTGCTGCTGGCGAAACAAGGGCAGACCGTGCGCGTGCAATGGCTCGGCGATGCCACGCTCAAGAGCGAGCGGGCCTACCGCATCATTGCCGAGCAGCTTCCCGTCCCGGTCGCGCTGCCGCCGGGCTCGAATGCGCAGATCAGCATGATCGTGCGTTACGAAGGGACGATCTATGTCGCTCCGCCGGGCCTCAAACCCGATTTGGTCGTCGCCGGTGTCGAGCCGGTGGCGGCTTCCGGACCGCGGAAGCTCGCGGTCACGGTCGAGAACCGCGGCGGCGCCCATGCATTGCTTGGCGACCTCACGCTGGCGTTGCGCGCGAATGACGGCACCGCCGTCACCCTCAACGATCCGCAGCTGAAGGGCATGGCGGGGGAGAACATCCTTGCCGGCCATACGCGCCGCTTCGAGTTGCCCTGGCCCGCCGGCCTGTCGGCCGGAACCGTGCAGGCAACGCTGAAGATGGCGGGGGCACCGTAACACACTGCCACACGGCGCGTCTCTCGGTCACGCGCGGGGTTTCGACCGCCTTTCGCGCGCCGCCAATCGCCGCCCGCGTCGGGCATCCCCGCCGGACGCAACAGCCCCATCCCCATCCCTGTCGCCCTTCCAAAGGAGGGCAAACGGGCGCGCCGGAGCGCCGGAAATGTAACAACACCGTTAAGATTGTAAGGCCGCCCGCGCATTGGTTGACGGATTCCTAACCATAATACGGTCCTATCCGGCTGCAGTTGGAGCATGGGGATCCGGGCAGCACTTTGGCGACTGGGGGGGTGGGGCATCGCAAGCACGTTGTTTCGGGCCCTGCCACAGGAGCGCGAGGGCAATACCACTGCGACCGGTCGCGGCGCCGCGCGGCGTCCCGGAGCAGGCGTGCATTTCCCGCCTGGGCACGGGTCGCTCTTCTGGCCGCCCTCGCTTCGGCGAGCACGCCACCGCCAGCCGTGGCGCAGACTTCCGAGAGCGACCGCGACAAGATCTTCGAGCAGGTGTTCGGCAGAAAGCCGCAACAGCATCAGGAGCAGCACACCCAGCTGCCGCTCATCGTCGACAATCGTCAGGTGGCGGAGCTGCCCGCCATCATCCCGGACGATGCGCAGGCGGTGAAGGTCGCGGCCCAGCCGCTGCTCGACGCGCTGAAGCCGATGCTCGTGTCGGCGGCGCTGGAAAAGCTCGACCAGCAGAAAACGCCCGACGGGTTCCTCACCCTCGCCGGACTAAAGGCCGCGGCTCTCGCCTCCACCTTCGATGAATCGGCCCTCGTCCTCGTCATGACCGTTCCGGCGGAGCTACGCACCTTGCGGGTCATCGACATCGCCGGGCGCACGCCGCCTGCCGGACTCGGCGCCAATGTCGCGCCCCCGGCCACGGTCAGCTCCTACCTCAACGTCCGCGGCGGCATCGACTATGTCGACACCGCCGCGACGGGGACGGCCCCCGGCCTCCAGCCGCTCAATCTCGCCATGGAGTCGGCGACCAATGTCATGGGCAACGTCCTGCAAGGCGATTTGAACTACCTCGAGAGCGGCGGACCGCGCTTCCAGCGCGGCAATGTGAGCGTGATCCACGACGACCCCGATCATGCCGTCCGCTACCAGGCCGGCGACCTCTCCTATCCAGTGACCGGGTTTCAATCCTTCGCGCCGATGGGCGGCATCACCATTGCGCGCAACTTCTCACTCCAGCCCTACCGGCTGGTGCAGCCCGCGGGCCAACAGGACTTCGTCCTCCAGCAGCCTTCCCGCGTCGAGGTCCTGGTGAACGGGCAGCCGATGCAATTCCTGCAGCTGCCGGCCGGCCGCTACAGCATGCAGGATTTCCCGTTCACCCAGGGCACCAACAACGTCCAACTGCGCGTAACCGACAGTGCCGGCCAGGTCAGTGTCATCAACGCGCCGTTCTTCTTCAGCACCAACCTCCTCCAGCCCGGCGAAAGCGAGTTTGCCTACAGCGTCGGCGCGCCCTCGAGCTCCGCCAACGGGTTGACGAACTACGATTCCCGCCTTCCCGCCTTCTCGGGCTTCCACCGCATCGGCGTTTCCGACAATTTGACGCTGGGGCTCAATGTCCAGGGCGACGGCCAGCAACAGCTTGCCGGCGCCGAGGTCTCGGCCGCGACCCCCGTCGGCAGCTTCCGTCTCGATGTCGCGGGCAGCCAGGGCGGCCCAAGCTCCGGCAGCCCGATGGCGAGCAGCCTGCAATACAGCTACTACGATCCCGGCCAATCCGTGCAATCGGCCCGCGGCGTGCAATTCTCGGCGACCTACAAGGGCGCGAACTTCGCGCCGCTCGGCACCGCGACCAGCGCCGGCACCGCGACGACCATGCTCACTGCCGCCAGCCCCGCCTCGGTCACCGTCGTCACCGCTCCCGGCGCGGTGCTCAACCCCAACAAGCTCAACCTGGGTTTGGGCTATATCCAGGCGCTGCCGTACAAGATCACCGGCGGCATCAGCGGCTCCTACACCGTCGAGCGCGACGCACCCAGAGCCAGCAATGTCGATCTGAGCTTCCGTCGCTTCATTACGCAGCAGCTCAGCGTGAACCTCGATCTCAGCCATTCCACCGGCGTCGCCAGCGCCGGCTTTGCCGGGCTCCTCACCTTCACCTACCAGCTCGGCAATAGCGGCCAGTCCCTGACGACGAGCTATGACACGCAGCAATCCGCGGAAACCGTGAGCTGGTCTTATGCGCCACCGGTCGATGTCGACAATCCCGCCGCCACGCTCACGGCGTCAAACAGCGACCAGCAGCGCCTCGTCGACGGCAGCGTCAGCTACAACACCTCTCGCCTGGAAACGAACCTGACGCATGAGCAGACCTATCCGGTCGGGGACGCCGCCAGCAGCCGCACCGGGATCACCAGCTTGCAATTCGGCACCGCTCTGGTATTTGCCGACGGTCACTTTGCCATCGGCCGTCCGGTGGCAGACAGTTTCGCCATGGTGATACCGCATCCGAACCTGTCCGACCTCACCGTCGGCGTCAACCCGATCGACAACCAAAACCTCGCCAAGGCCGATCTCTTCGGCCCTGCCGTGCTGTCGAATCTCAGCTCCTATCGGCCGAACGAGGTCCGCGTGGTCGTCCCCGACCTGCCGCTCGGCTATGACCTCGGTCCGGACGTCTTCGCGGTCACGCCGAGCTTCGACAGCGGCGCCGTCATCCGTGTCGGCCAGGACGCCGTCGTGCTGCTCGACGGCACCGCTCTCGGGGTTGACGGGCAGCCGATCCAGCTGGCCGACGGCTTGGCGACGCCGGTGGGCGACAAGACCGCGAAGCCGGTCGAGTTCTTCACCAACCGCACCGGCCGCTTCCGCGTCCAAGACATGAAGCCGGGCAGCTACACGCTGACCTTCCCGGCCTATCCCAACGCCGCCGTGCGCATCACGATCCCCGCCGGCACGGTCGGCATCTACCGCGTCGGGACAATCACGGTGTCAAATGGCAGCTCTCAGTAAGTCCGGCATATCCGGCGAAAGCCCCGCCCGCCGGCGGCGGCTTTTCCTGCGCCCCGCGCTGGCGTTCATCGCGGCTCTGTTGCTGCCGACGCTGCCGGCAGCGGCATCCTGCACCGGCCTCTCCTTCAGCGCGCTGCCGAACGCCGTCAATTGGCGCGGCAGCATCGGCACCGGCTATGCGGTCTTCGATGGCGCGGACCGCGTCCAGGCGGTGCCGATCACGGTGACGAGCACGGGCGGCACCTGCACCTATTTCATCACCGCCACGCTTCTCGGGCCCGACACCTATGTCAACCGGCAGCTCGTCGGCGGCGGCGATTCGCTCAGGTTCAACGTCTATGCCGACAGCACGCGCAGCACCATCATCCGCGACCTGCCGACGGCCGGGCCCAATGACGTGCTGGTCGGCACTTTCGCCCTGGGAGGCCGCGCCGTCGACCACCCGACCTACTACTTCGATATTCCGCCGCTGCAGGTCGTGCATCCCGGCAGTTACGAGACTACGCTGATGTTCAAGCTGTTTCAGGGCAACCTGATCTCGAACCAGCTGGTGCAAAGCGTGCAGGTGCGGCACCGGGCGAATGTCTATCCCGCGACCGAGGTGTCGCTCGTCGGCGCCGGGCAACCATTCAGCCGATCGAACCTGGCGGGGACCCTTGATCTCGGCAACGTCAACGCGACCAAGGACGCGCGGGTTGAGGCGGGGCTGAACATGCGCATCCGCACCAACACGGGCTATGCCGTGACGCTGCAGTCGCAATACAAGGGTATGCTTCGCCTCGGCGAGACGATCGACGAGGCCGCGCTCCCCTACACCCTCACGGTCAACGGGCAGACGGCGACGCTCGGCGCCGACGCGGTCGCCGCATTGCCGCCGGCCAACACGCTGACCGGACCCGACGGCATCAACCTGCCGATCAGCATCTCGCTCGCGCCGGCGCCGGGGCAGCGCCCGCCCGCCGGGGTCTATCGCGACGTCATCACCATCTCGGTAAAACCTTATTAGGGAGACCGCCGGCGCGGCCATGGCGATGAGGACGGGATGAAGAAACGCATGGCGCAGCGGGTCGCCGGATCGCTCGGCGCCGTCGGGGTCGGCGTCATCCTCGGCGTCGGACAGGCGCAGGCGGCGCCCGATACGATCACCCTCAGCGGCGCGGTGGGGCAAGCGTGCACGCTGACGATCACCGCGTCGGGATCCTACAGCAACCTGGATCTCACCGGCGCCCAGAGCAACGTCGCGGTCGGCACCTCGGTCGAGGCCTGCAACGACGGCAAGGGCTACAAGGTCACCATCGCCACTCGGAACGGAACCAGCAGCGGCATTCTCAAAGGCACGAGCCATGGCCAGACGCTGGTCTACGGCGTCAATTACGGCAGCACGAGCACCCTCAGCTTCGCGGGATCGACAGCGACCGCGACGACGACCCAAGGCCCGGGCTTTACCACCATCACGGTCGGCGTCAGCTTTGGCAGCGGCGCCTCGCTCGCGCACGACACCTACACCGATACGCTGACCTTTACCCTGAGAACGAATTGAGGCGTTCGCGACACCAGCTTAGAGGGTGAAGTCTCTTGGTTTTTAATAACATTTATCGAAAAATCACCACAAAAAGGATCGGATTTTAACCGAATTTCAACCATCACATTATATATCAGTAATCATTGAGTCGGTTGAATTTGGTGGCGTCGGAGCGAGATGAAAAAGCACCTTTCGAAGCGGGTCGTCGGGTCGCTCGGCGTGGTGGGTGTCGGTATCGTTATCGGCGCGGGCCAGGCCGAAGCTCAGTCCATCACCCTTTCCGGCACGATCGCGCAATCCTGCAATCTGACGATCAATTCGTCCGGCAGCTACAATAATCTGAGCCTTACCACGGCCCAGAGTAATGTTGTGGTTGGCACTTCCGGCGAGAATTGCAACGACGGCAAGGGCTACAAGGTCACCATCGGCACCCGGAACGGGACCACGAGCGGCCTGCTCAAGGGGACGAGCTACAGCCAGACGCTGGCCTATGGCGTGAACTACGGCAGCACGGCCACCCTCACCTTCGCGGGTTCGACGGCGACGGCGACGAACACCAGCGCCACGGGTTTCACCACCTACACCGTCGGCGTGACCTATAATGCCGGGACGCAGCTCACAGCCGACACTTATACCGACACGCTGACGTTCACCATGACGACGAATTGACGCGTCGTCATTGATCTCGCCGAGTCCGTGTTGCGCACCTCATCCCACCCCAGCTCTTTCGATGCCGCTGACCGGGGTGGTCGCGCCGTCCGGAGACGAAAGGAGCGCCGCTTTTTTTCGACGCAAGTCGTGGGATCACTTGGTGCCGCCGGTATCGCCTTCGGCGCCGGCCAAGCTGCTGCGCAGTCCGTCAACGTCACCGCCATGGCCACGGTCACGCAATCCTGCAACCTGACCGTCACGGCGTCCGGCTCCTACAATAATTTGAACCTCACCAGCGCTCAGACCGACATCACGGTCGGCACCTCCGATGAGGATTGCAACGACAGCAAGGGCTACAAGGTGACGGTTGGCACCCGGAACGGGACCACGAGCGGCCTCCTCAAGGGCAAGAGCTACGGCCAGACGCTGGCCTATGGCGTCAACTACGGCAGCCCGAGCACGCTCACTTTCGCCGGGTCGACGGCGACCGCGACGAACACCAACCACCCCGGCGACACCACCGTCACCGTCGGCATCACCTATAGCGGCGGCGCGCACCTCACGGCCGATCGCTATACCGATACGCTCACCTTCACCATGACGACCAACTGAAATGTCGACGTTAACCCTGATAACACGCTACTTTTTGGCGATTCCGCGGGATAAGAAAATCGCCGCCGAGACCGGTGGCCCTGATAAAATTCAACCTATCGCGTCGAGAGCAACACGGCAGCAAAACGGCTGAATTCAGGATGAAGAAGCACCTTTCAAAGCGGGTTGTCGGATCGCTCGGCGCCGTGGGCGTTGGTGTCGTGCTGGGCGCGGCGCAGGCGCAGGCGCAGTCCATCACCCTTTCCGGCGCGGTCGCACAATCCTGCCATCTCACGATCACGGCGTCGGGCAGCTACAATGCTCTGACGCTCGCCACGGCGCAAAGTGACGTCGTGGTCGGCACCTCCGCCGAAAATTGCAACGACGGCAAGGGCTACAAGGTCACCATCGGCACCAAGAACGGGACCAGCAGCGGCCTGCTCAAAGGCACGAGCTACAGCCAGACGCTGGCCTATGGCGTGAACTACGGCAGCACGGCCACCCTCACCTTCGCGGGATCGACGGCGACGGCGACGAACACCAGCGCCGCCGGCTTCGCCACCTACACCCTGGGCGTCACCTATGCGAGCGGCGCGCAGTTGACCGCCGATACCTATACCGATACCCTCACTTTCACCATGACGACAAATTGAGACGTCGCGGACGCAGCGGGCAGGCGCGAGCGGGAGTCATGACCATCGGTACAGTAACATTCCTGCTGTCGTTTGGCCTCGCGGCGGTGACCCTGGCGCCGGTCGCGAGCGCGGGTTCCGGCACCGGCACCACCGGCAAGATCCCGCTGCAGGGCATCTCGTCGCCAAGCGTCGTCGTCACGCCCACGGTAGACTCGACGAACGTCGATATCTCCGCCGGCTTCTCCTCCGCGCCGACGATCCCCGGCGGCGCGTCGGTCGGTCCTGGCGCGATCACGGCGCTGCCGACGGAGACCACCATTCCGGCCGGCACGGTGATCGTGAAAGCGAACTCCCTCAACGGCTTTACCATGCAGGTACAGACGCGCAATGGCGCGTCGATCGGCGCGTCGACGGGCGTCATGATGAGTCGCGAGCCCGGAAACAACAACGTGATCACCTACACCTTGAACCTCTCCGGCCAGGGCGTGCCGTTCAATAACGGAGTGGCGATGGGGATGAACGCCGATGGGCCGACGCCGCCCGGCGGGCTCAAGGTGCCTGTCACCGTTACCGTCCGTTTGAGTCCGTACCTGCAAGCCGGCACTTACTCGGACGTTCTGTCCTTCGTCACGAAGGGCAAGTAAGCGTCGCAACCGGGAGATCACGCTTCAGGCGAGGGTGCCGATTTGACCGGGGGAAGGTCCTCGAAGCTGCCGCGCGTACCGTTGACGGCAGCGGCGATGGTCGACAAGGCGGTGGCGCTGCATCAGTGCGGTCGCTCGCAGGCGGCAGGGCGACTCTACCGCGCCGTGCTCAAGACCGATCGCCGGCATTTCGCGGCGCTGCACGGGCTGGGCGTGATTTGCGCGCAGCAGGGCCAGCTCGACAAGGCCTTGACGCTGTTCGGCCAAGCGCTTGAGCAGGATCCGCTTTCCGCGGCGGCGCACAACAATCTCGGCACGGTGCTGCAGTGGCGCAACCGGCATAACGAGGCGATCGAGCATTACGAGCGGGCGCTCGCGCTCAAGCCCGATTATGCCGAGGCCTGCAACAATCTCGGCAACGCGCTGCGCGGCGTCGATCGGCACGAGGAGGCGATGGCGAGCTACCGCAAGGCGCTCGCGCTCAATCCCGAATATGCCGAGGCGCATTATAATTTGGCCAAGGCGCTGCAGGAATTGGCCCGGCCCGAGGAGGCGGTGGCGAGCTACGAGCGCGCCGTCGCGCTCAAGCCCGATTACGCGGCGGCCTACAACAATCTCGGCACCGTGCTGCACGCGCTCGGCCGGCCGCAGGAGGCCGTGGCGCAGTACGAGCGGGCGCTCGCCTGCAATCCCGCTTATGCCGAGGCGCATAACAACCTCGGCGCGGTGCTGCAAGTGCTCGAGCGTTCCGCGGAGGCGGTCCCGCATTATCAGCGCGCGGTCGAGCTCAAGCCCGACTATGCCGCGGCGCACAACAATCTCGGCTCGGCGCTGCAGTCGCTCGAGCGCTATGCCGAGGCGCTGGCCTCGCACGAGAAGGCGCTGGCGCTCAAGCCCGACTATCCCGACGCGCTCAACGACATGGGCACCGATCTCGGGATGCTCGACCGGCACGAAGAGGCGCTGGAACATTACCAGCGGGCAATCCAGCTTCGGCCCGACTATGCCGAGGCTTATAACAACCTCGGCAACACGCTGCAGTCGCTGCGGCGGCAGGATGAGGCGATCGCCTGCTACCACAAGGCGCTCGCATTGCGCCCGGACTATGTCGGTGTCTACAGCAACCTCGGCAACGTCTTCGTGTCGATGAACCGGCATGCCGAAGCGATCGGGCGCTACGAGAGGGCGCTCGCCATCAAGCCCGACTACGCCCAGGCGCAGTTCAACGAGGGGTTGGCGCGCCTTGTGCTCGGCGACTTCGCCGAGGGTTGGAGAAAATACGAGTGGCGCTGGCTGCATCGCGGCGCCGGCCTGCGCAAACCCGATCTGAGGCAGCCCATGTGGCTCGGCGAGGAAAACCTCGCCGGCAAGACCATCCTGCTCTATGCCGAACAGGGCTTCGGCGACACGCTGCAATTCGTGCGCTACGCGCCGATGGTGGCGCGGCGCGGCGCTCGCGTCGTACTGCATGTGCAGAAGCCGCTGGCGTCGCTGCTCGCCGCCATGCCGGGCGTTGCCGCGGTCTGTGCCCAGGGCGATCCCCTTCCGCCCCTCGACTATCACTGTCCGCTGATGAGCCTGCCGCTGGTGCTGCGCACGCGGCTCGAGACGATCCCGGCCGAGGTTCCTTACCTCACCGCACCGGCCAAGGCGCTGGCGCGCTGGCGCGCGCGGTTGCGCGGCGGCCGCGGGCTCCGGGTCGGGCTGGCCTGGGCGGGAAGCACGACGCACCGCAACGACCGCAACCGCTCGGTCCCGCTCGAGCTGCTGCGGCCGCTGCTTGCCGCGCCGGAAGTGCGCTTCATTTCATTGCAGAAGGAATTGCGCCAAGGCGACGCGGAACTGCTCCGCCCGCTCCGCGGCGTGAAGCTCATCGGCGATCAGCTCGAGCACTTCGACGACACGGCGGCGGTGGTCGCGTCGCTCGACCTCGTGATCACCGCGGACACCGCCATAGCACATCTCGCCGGAGCGCTGGGCAAGCCGGTGTGGATCATGGTGCCCTTCTCGCCGGACTGGCGCTGGCTCCTCGGGCGCACGGACAGCCCGTGGTATCCCTCGGCGCGGCTCTTCCGGCAGCCGGCGACCGGCGACTGGGAGAGCGTGGTCGCAGCGCTGCACAAGGCGCTGAAGCAGCGGCTGCGGCGGTCCACCCGGACGAGCGTCGCGGCTTGAGCGCGACCGCCCCGGCGCCGACGCTCCAGCAAGCGATCGCGCTGCTTCAGCGAGGCCGATGGTCCGAGGCCGAGCCGCTCTTTCGCGCGCTCCTCGTCGAAGACCCCGACGATTTCGACGGGCTTCACGGCCTCGGCATCATCCGCGCGCAGCAAGGGATGCCCGACGAGGCGATTGCGCTGATCAGCGCGGCGCTGGAGCGTGACGCCGCCTCGCCGCATGCGCACAACAATCTCGCCAACGCGCTGCAGATGCGCGGCCGTCACGCGCACGCGATCGAGCACTACGAGCGGGCGCTGGCGCTCAAGCCAGACTATGTCGAAGCGCACAGGAATCTCGCCGCAGCGCTCCGGGCGCTCAACCGGCACGCGGCGGCGATTGCGCGCTTCGAGCAGGCGATCGCCTTGCAGCCCGACGATGCCGAGGCGCATCTGAACGCGGCGCTGGCGCATCTGGCGCTGGGCGATTTCGCTGTCGGCTGGCGGGAGTACGAATGGCGCTGGCGGCACGGCGGCGGTGGCTTTCAGAAGCCTGCCTTCGCGCAGCCGCGATGGCTGGGCGAAGGCGATCTCGCCGGCCGGACGATGCTGCTCTATGCCGAGCAGGGGCTGGGGGACACGCTGCAATTCGCGCGCTACGTGCCGCTCTTGGCCGAGCGCGGCGCGCGCATCGTGCTCGAGGTGCAGGACGGGGTCAGGGCGCTGCTGTCGCGCCTGCCGGGGGTTGTGGCGTGCTGCGCCCAGGGCGAGGCGCTGCCGCCCTTCGACTATCACTCGCCGCTGCTGAGCCTGCCGCTTGCCTTGGGGACGCGGCTGGAGACGATCCCGGCGGAGGTGCCGTATCTGGCGCCGCCGGCGGCGACGGTGGCGCGCTGGCGGTCGCGGCTGCGCGGCACGCGCGGGTTCAAGGTGGGCGTGGTCTGGGCGGGGAGTGCTACGCACTGCAACGACCGCAACCGCTCGGTCCCCTTGGAGCTGCTGCGGGGGTTGCTGTCCGGCCCCGGGGTGCGGTTCCTGTCGCTGCAGAAGGAGTTGCGCGCCGGCGACGCGGCGCTGCTCCGATCGCTCGCGGGGCTGCGGCTGCTGGGCGAGGAGCTCGAGGATTTCACCGACACGGCGGCGGTGATCTCGCTACTCGACCTCGTGATCACCGTGGACACGGCGGTCGCGCATCTTGCCGGGGCGCTGGGCAAGAAGGTGTGGATCCTGCTGCCCTTCTCGCCGGACTGGCGCTGGCTGCTCGCGCGCGAGGACAGCCCGTGGTATCCCTCGGCGCGGCTCTTCCGCCAACCCGCGACCGGCGACTGGGCGAGCGTCCTCGCCCGGGTCGCAACCGCGCTTCGCCAGCTCGCGGCACGGCGCGGCATGAGCGGCCGCAGATCAGTTGATGGAAATCTTGGCGGTGACGCTTTCGCCCGTTGAGACCGTCGGGATCGGTACGATCAGCTCTTGCCCGGGAGCTTGACAGGAGAACTCCTGACGCGCCGTCGAGCGCCAGGTCATGACAAAATGCGGGCGAGGGTCAGGGCCAGCGCCCGCCGGCTCGGCCGGGGCCGGCTCGAAGCGGCCGCGCTCGAGGCTGACGCGGAGCGGCGCGGCGAAATTGCAGCCGATCGCCATGGCCGTGCCCTCCGCGGTCGCCGTCTGCGTGATAGGGCGCGTATTGACCGCCGGTCCGACGATGCCGGAGAGAAAGATCTGGCCCGTGGCGCCGCCGGCAACCGCCGCGACGGGCAGCACTGCGGCGACGGCAAGACCGAGGGCAGCGGCGCGGGATTTTCGGGCGATGCGCAAGCGAGGCACTCCCTTCTTGAGCCGCGAATGATCGCGCAGGCGCCGTTAGGCTCTTGTTAATACTCCCTAAAATGCCACGCTTCTGTTGCGGTTCGGGCCCGGCGTCGCGGCCTCCCTGGGCCGCCGTTCGATGGTGCCGCGGCGCGGAAGACAGCCGCTTCCGGGGTTATTTCGTCGTCGCATCTTTGTCCGGCAGCAAGTCCTGGCTGGTCCAGGAAATGAACAGCAGCACGACATCGTGCGTCAGATTGGATGCGCCATAGACCGGCCCCGTGGAGGCTGTCAGCGCGCCATCCTTGCCATAAGCGGTCATGGCCAGTTTGGCGATGCCGGTCTGCTTGTCATTCTCGAAGAGAGGGATTTTGGGTGTCGTCACCGTTCCCGTGAGCGGGATCGGAATCGGGATGGCCGGGAGGCCGATGAGGAAATCGTCATGGTTGATCGACTGGCCGCCGGTGCGCAATTCGGCCACCATGTCGGCGCTCTTGCGATCATCCACCAGCTGCGCGCCTTGCTGCAGCAATCGATCCCGGATGCTGGCGACGGCGTATTTCGTATAAAGCGCGGGGTCGCTGTCGAAATACTGCGCGTCGACAAAGACTTTGGTCCCGGCGGGAATCGCCGGGTTGAGTTGGGCGACCGCATGATCAACCGCGACCGAGATCAGCAGCTGCTCGTTCGCTGTCTGACCGGGCTCGGTCAGCCGGATCGTCGAGCAGCCCGCAAGCCCGAGCGTCACGGCCAGCGCCGCTATCGGCGCGAGACGCGCCCTTCGAGTGCCATTCAATCTGGTGCCTCTTTCGCTATTTGATGCCCCCGTCATGCAACGGCGACGGGAGGGAACCGGTTCCGTCGGCAAGGGCGACACGCCGGCAAGCGCCGCGCGCCCGACGTCACTCTATGCAAACTCTTCCGGCGGACAAGCCACTACGGCATAGTGCTGCTTGGATCTTGCCCGCCGGGCGCAAGCAATGATCCGCGCGCCAGGACCACCGCAATCTGCAGTGGCGATGGTCGAGGAGGACGGACAATGCCGCGCTACGGCAGAAACCACGGTCGTAGGGTTCATAGCGTCCCGCGCTGGTATGCCGCGCGGGACCACTTGGTCACCAGGGACTAGCGCGTCCGCTTCATGAACGAAACCGAACCTGGCGACGAGAGCGCCGGTACCATGTCGACGCAAGCGGCAGCCATTCCGCGGGCGAAGGGCGAGACCATTCTGGTGGTCGAGGATGATCCCAATGTGCGCAGCTTTGCCGTCGAAGCGCTGCGCGAGCTGGGGTATCGCGTGGTCGATGCTCCCGATGCCGCAACCGGTCTGCGTCATCTCGACGCGGAATGCGACATCGCCTTGCTGTTTACCGATGTCGGCTTGCCGGGGGGAATGAACGGTCGGCAATTGGCCGACGAGGCGCAGCGGCGGAAAGCGCGGCTGAAGGTGCTGTTCACCAGCGGCTACGCGCGACAGGCCAGCGTCCTCCACGGCCCGCTTGACCCCGGCGTCGAGCTGCTCGCGAAGCCGTTCACCTTCGCCGGCCTCGCGGCAAAGGTGCGGCGCGTTCTGGATGCTCGCTAAGGAAGCCGGCCGGCGTCAGCGGAGGATCGCGCGGCGGCGCTCGAGACTGGCGGCGGGCCACAACTTTCGCGAGTCGTAATAGGCATCGAAGGCGGGTACTGACTCGGGCAGCATGATCCAGGGCAGCTTCGAGCGGACATAGATGTGCACGTCGGGCGGCAGCAGCGTGGGATCGTCCAAGGTGCCGACGCGAACGAAGCGCAGCGCGGCAAGGCCGCCATACTCGCTCCACATCGCCGTTTGGCAGGTGACACAGCGAAAGATGTGGTGCGGCTGACCGCTGTCGGTCGGCATCCCGACGGGCGTGAGATCGCCCGAGACCATGGTGATCCGGTCGGTCTCGATCAGCGCGTTGAGGACGAAGGCGCTGCCCGTCTGCCGCTGGCAATCGCGACAATGGCAGCAATGCACGAACATCGGCGCGGATGTGAGCCGATACCGGACCGCGCCGCAGGCGCAGCCGCCTTCCCGTTGCTCGCTCATTTGATTTGATCCTCCCGCCGCGTCGGACGGCCTTCGATGGTCATCTTACCCTGAAGCGACAAGAGAATCAGCGGCGGGGGCTCACTTCGCTTCGGGTGGCCCGCCACCCGAAGCCTCGGCGAAGTGTGGCGTCCCGGAGGGAATTTGAGGCAGAACCCGTGGGAGGCAATGCTTCTCCTGCGGCAGACGCGCTCGGCCGGTCGCCCTTGAAGATATCGGCAAAGAGGACTAGTATGACAGTGTCATTCCTGCCCGGTCGATCAAGAGGAAGCGATCCCAATGCCTCGCACGAGCCGCCCGATCACCGTCACCCTTGGTGACCTTCAGGAACGCGTAGAGGCCCGGGTCAAGTCCGGCGCTTTTGCCTCGGCAAGCGAGGTGATACGCGCAGCGGTACGCGCTCTGGATCGCGAGGAGGCCGCGATCGATGACTGGATGCGCCGGCGCGTGGATGAAGCTTTCACCGATCCCCGGCCAAAAGTGCCGGCGCGCGATGTTTTCAAACGGCTACGCCGGCATCACGCGGAGCAGGTGAAAACCGGGCGGAATGAGAAAATTTAAGATCAGCTTTCGTCCGCTCGCCGAAACCGATCTTTTCAGGCTCTATCGCTACCTTGTCGAGGAAGCCGGCCATGAGGTCGCCGGCGCTATATCGATGGGATCGAGGCGGCCTGTCTGACGCTCGAAACCTTTCCCGAGCGCGGTAAGCGGCGCGACGACATCCGTCCTGGTCTGCGAACGATGGGTTTCGAGCGGCGGGCGACAAGTGTTTTCCAGGTGAAAAGAGCCGACGTGGTGATCGTGCGGATTTTCTATGGCGGGCAGGATTACGACCCCGCGTTGCGCGGCATGACCGAAGAATGATGAGACGGTTCCGGCGGAGCCCGCCGGAGTTTCCAGGCACAACAGGTGAGGTTCGGCGCGCCGCACAAGCGCGGGAAGATCGTGGTGCGGATGGCGGGTTGACGCGGGGTCGGAGCAGACACACGGCAATCTACCGAAAGCGCCTTTCCGCGAAGGCCTTGCCCGAGCCTGATCTAAAACATCGCTCGAGCCGCCGAGCGTTCGACGGGGTCTCCACACCGATATAGCAGTTAAGCGTCACGGGCAGGGCCGCGTCGACGTGACTTGGCCAAGCTCTTGCGACCTGAACCGCCGTTTCAGATCGTTAGGATATCTCCAGCTTCTCGGCGGCGAGGCGGCGATCCGCATCGTTCTCGGCACTGCGGTGCATGAGCGGCGGCTTGCGCGCGCTGCCGTAGAGGCCGACCGGCCCGGCGCTGGGCCTCTGGCAGATCGAACTGCCGACGCTCAACGACCTAGACGGACTCGCGACGCTGCGGAAGGCACGCTTCAAATCCAGCGACGGCGCTGGTCTCTGTTCGGAATTCCTGTCACGCGGAAAACGGATCGAGAAACAACACGCCGGCTGGCGCAATGTCCGCGACGTTGCGGGTCACAAGCGTCAGGCCGTGCACCTTGGCGGTCGCCGCCAGGAGACCGTCGATCAGCGGCAGGGGATTGGGAATAGCCAGCAGCGCCCAGGCTTCCGCGATCGGCTCGTCGATGGGCAACACGCGATCCCCAAGCCGGCCCCGCATCTGCAGGAACCATCGATCGAGAGCTTTAGCCTGTTCCGGATCGCGCCGCCGTTTCAGCTCGATGCCACGACGGATTTCAGCGAGGACTACGACGCTCGTCCCGATCTCCTCGACCGGAGTGCGAGCGACCCAGCGGGCAACATTCGGATGGGCTCGGTCGCGCTTGCGGATCTCGGAAATGATGTTCGTGTCGAGCAGGAACTTCACAGATTAACTTTGCGCCAATCCCATTGGCGCGGCCGGTCAAAAACACCGGCAAACGTCTCATCGGGGAGTTCGGAGCCAAATACGTCGAAGGCGGTCTTGACCTCGGGATGGATCAGGACTTTCGCCAGCGTCGATCGAAGCGCCTCGGCTTTATCGGCCTGGCCGCGCAGCGTCTCGGCCAGCGCCCGGATGAGACCGGCATCCTTCTTGGGTGCCTGAACCTCAACGCGCACGAGACCGCGCGCCGCCGCGCGACGACGGTGCGAGCGGGTCGCCTTTCGCTGGGATTTGCTGGCCATAGGACCTGCTCAGGGCTGCCGGAAAATTGCTTCCGGCTATATAACCGGAAATCGCGCGAAGGGCAAACGGAATCTTTCTCGGAGCGCTATGCTTGGTTTCGCGGCCGAGTTCCGTTCCAACGATCCCGTCAGACCTCAAATCGACGCGTGCTCTTAGTGCCGCGCTCACCCGTAGCGGCGAGGCGGCGAGAATTGGCCGACATTTGTGTGGTCCCAGCGCTGCAATGGCGGCGAATTCGCACGAGATCGCGGAGCGGCGGGCCACGGTCGACGAAGATGGGCAATATTGCTTCGCCATAGCGCTATGAGGTTCCACGCGACGTCACGCCTCAGAGGCCGCGTGCCGCCAAAACTACCGTCATGTTCTCTTTCAGTCCTGGCCTTTGATCGTGATATTGGCATCGCTTCGCGCGCTGCATTCGGCTACTATCCGTCGAGAAACACGAGAGTGGCCATGACGGAGCATCCTCGCATTGCCCTTGCTCCTGACGTGCTGGCGGGCAAGCCCGTCGTCCGCGGGACGCGGCTATCGGTCGAATTCGTGATCGGCCTGATGGCCGATGGCTGGAGCGAAGCCGACATCCTTCAGAACTACCCGGGCCTCACGCACGACGACGTTATCGCATGTCTCGCCTATGCCCGCGATACGCTGAGCTCGGAGAAGGTATTCCCGAGCGCAGCTTGACATGCGTTTTCTCGCCAACGAGAATTTCCCAGGTGCGGCCGTCAAAGCCCTAGAGGCGAGCGGGCACGATGTCGTTTGGGTGAGGACCGCAGCGCCGGGCGCGGCCGATCCCGACGTCCTGGCGTCGGCTGCCCGCGAGGAGCGCATCCTGCTCACCTTCGACAAGGACTTCGGTGAGCTTGCCAGAAGTTCGGCATTGCCGGCTGGATGCGGTGTCATCCTGTTGCGTCTGCCGATGCCGAAGCCTGGCGATGTCGGACAGCAGCTCGCTCAGTTGATAACATCCCGCGACGATTGGGCGGGCCACTTCTCCGTTATCGAGCCCGGCCGCATCCGTATGCGAGCGCTCTGACGTCAGCCTGGGGTAGGCGAAAGTGAGTTGTGGCGTGCCGAACAGTACTTCAACGGCTATCGCGGCGCGCTCCAGCGTGCCGCGATCGACGAAGATGGGCGATATTGCTTCGCCGTAGCCCTATGACCGAGCGCGCGATGGCGCGCTCCGGTCTCCTCATCTGCGATACCCTGCGACTTCGCGCCTTCCTTCGCAGGCGCGTGGCAGCTTCACTTCAACAAGCTGATGGATCTCAACGGGTGCCGCTGCGGCCGGATTATGCCAACAGCGGACTCTCTGTCTTCGGAGGGCAGCGCTCTATCCAGCTGAGCTACGGCTACGTGGCGGCGACGATAAGCGAATGGGCGGAGGATGCAGCCGTGGTGCCTGGCCCACGAACCGGCGGGATCGGTTCGTCGCGTTGCGAGGCCGGATCGCACGAGCAGAAAGGAGCTCGCGCTCTGCCCTTGAAGCGGGCAACCACGAGATCCGGCCGGACTGGCTCGCCGGCAACATCGAACGGGCAACGCGCCTCGCCGCCAAGCCGGGCGGCGGCGAGGCGCGGCCTGCTTAGAGGCCGTGATGCGCGAGGCGGACGTCGGCGACGGTGATCTTGCCGGCCTGCTTCACGTCGATGTCGGCGAAATGCTGGCGTGTCATCGCGAGATAGGCCTCCTTGGTGATCTTGCCTTCGCCCTTCGCGTCGAGCGTACGGAAGAGCGCCTCGCGGCGCTCGAGGGCGTGCTGCGCGTAGGGCTTGCGGGCCTCGCTCGCCCGCTCAAGCGAGGCGCGCTGTGCCGCGGTGAAGTTCGCCATGTCAAGCACGCCCGCATGGCTGCGGTCGGAGCGGTCGAACTGGGCGCCGGCATAGCGCAGCGCGTCGTCGAGCGTGGCGTAGCCCTTCCGGTCGGGATCGAGCCGGGCCATGTAGCGATCGGCCCAGTCGCGCCGGAGCTGCGGCGGTTCGCTGGTCTGGGCCAGCGCGCTGACCGGACCCACCAAGGCGAGAGCGAAGAGGAACGGGAGGCAACGGTGGGCGCGGGACATGAAGAACATCCTTCTCAGGTTTAGCGGGATTGCGTAGAAATTTCGGCACAACGCAATTGTTCACTATTTGTTCTCTGCGTCAAGCACAAGTTTGCCACGCCCTCAAGAGCGTCCTGAAAGATCGCTTGCCGTTTGGCGTGCGCATCGGCCGGCGGCAAGACGCTCTTGCCGATCGCATCCGATGAGGCATATTGGCTGCCGCCCGCGTTTTGTGCGCGTGCGCCTGCGTGAGGCTGCATTCCAGGCACCATTTCGTCTGATTGTCGCTGGCCATCGCGGCCGCCACCAGTTGCGTCAACTGTAGATCGCCGAGCCGCGCCACGAGCTCCGCCGTCACGGTGCGCACGGGCCTCGGACCGTCAGTTACCGTAGCAGAGATAAGTGTGGAGGATGTATTTCGGCTCGAGGCGCGGCGGCCGGCCTTCATGGGGGAAAAGCCACAGCGGCGGGAACGACAGGAGCTTGCCTGTCTTCGGCGCAACGGCGAGATCGAGCTCGGGAAACACCGTTTCCCCGTCGGCCGGCGCGTTCAGATAGATGAATGCCGTGATGAAGCGGTACGCGCTACGCTGATCCATGACGTCGACATGGGGCGGGAAGAGATCGCGTCCGTTGGGAAGATAGCGCTTCAAGCGCAGATGCTCGAAGGCGATGTGCGGCGGCCAGTAGAAGGCGCGGCGTGTCTGCCGATATTGCTGCAGCTGCGTGAGGAAGATTGGCAGGAGCAAGGCCTGCTCGTCCGGCCAGGCCGTCGTGATATCGAGCTGCGCGAAGCTATACCCGGCCTCCTGGCGGAAATCGATCTGGTGCGTTCCGGTCGCCTCGAAACGGTCGATGAGACGCTGGCAGTGCTCCGGCGGGAGCACATTGTCGACGACCATGACGTAGTCGCGCAGCGACGCGTTAACGGCTTTTGACGGCCAGCCCTCATCCGCGAGTTCGAGATTCGTTGACATGGCGAAGCATTCGGCGATTTCTGGCCAGGCGAACAATAAGCAAGACTGGTAAACGCCTGGTGAACGGCGGAGCTGGACGTTTCTCAGTCGGTCGATGCTCTACCGGATATCGCCTAGCGCTCCCGCAGGGCATTCCGCACCGCGGCATGGCTGATCGAGAAGCCGGCTTCCTTCATCGCCGCCGCGATTGCCCGTAGCGACTTGCCGCCACTGCTGTCTCTGGTAGAGACGCAAGCGGAGCTGGATGCACTCGAGGCGCTTCGGATGCAAAGAGATCGCACGACTCCGGCCGGCCGACGCATCATGCGACCAGTCTCGTTTGTAGGTTTTCACCTAGAACAGGCGCTTAAGCGGACTCGCAAACGCCTGAGGCGCTCGCAGGGTCAATCCTCCGGCTGCTTCGCCTAGCACGTACCTCTTACAGATCGCGCTCAGCTCGCTCGTCTCAAGGTGCTCGCGTACAGCGTCGGCAAGCGCCCTCAAGAACGCTGCACCGCTTACACTGTGCTGATACGATCTGACTTGCTCCGCGTGGTGATGTCTAAGCTGTTGAAATAATTGGCGTCCCCGGGGTGACTCGAACACCCGACCCACAGTTTAGGAAACTGTTGCTCTATCCGGCTGAGCTACGGGGACGTAACCCCCTTATAGCAAAGCACCGCCGCCGCCGGAAACCGCGGCGTTGCGACGGCGGGGGGGCATGCTAGGCTGGCGCCGGCCGAGAGGGGAGCCCAAGATGAAGTTTCGCTGCTGGCCGGTCGCGGGGTGCTGGCTGCTGGCACTGACCGCCGCCGCCTCTGCCGACACCTGCACCGTCAACATCGGCAACGGCACCGCCGATGTGCTGGTGAGCGTCACCGTGCGCGCCGAATTCGCGCCGCCGGGCTCGGAGGCGGACCGCAACCTGCCGCTGGCGATCGCCGGCCCGCTCGCCAAGGGCCAATCGGCCAAGCTCGAATGGCCATGCCCCAGCAGCAACATCTCCTACGTCGCCACCGGCACCTTCGCCAACGACATCAAGCGCGCGAGCGCGCCGTTCACGCCGCGGCCGAGCTTCTCCGGCGCGGTCGACACGGCGTGGATCGAATAATACCGGCGCGCGCCGGCGCTCAGTCGTCGCCGCCGGCTTCCTTCAGCGCCTCGCGCGCGGTGCGGAACGCGTCGACGGCGGCGGGGACGCCGCAATAGATCGCCGCCTGCAGCAGCACCTCCGTGATCTCCTCGCGGCTGACGCCGTTCCTGAGCGCGCCGCGCACATGCAGCTTGAGCTCGTGCGGCCGGTTGAGCGCAGTCAGCATGGCGAGGTTGAGCATGCTGCGCGTCTTCTTCGGCAGTCCCGGCCTGCCCCAGACCGCACCCCAGCAATACTCCGTCACCAGCTCCTGCAGCGGCTGATTGAAGGCGTCGGCATTCTTGATGGCGTTGTCGACATACTCCGCGCCCAGCACCTCGCGGCGGATGGCCAGGCCCTTGTCGTAGACTTCCTTGCTCATGAGCGATCCTCCCAAGCGATCCGGCGCCGCGCCCGGCGCGGCCGCGGATGGTCATTCTAGGCGATCACCCGGCGATGGGTAGAGCCAGCGGTGGCGTCACTTGAAGCGCGGCGTATAGCGCGCCAACGCGCCATAGGGGTCGGGCCAGGGCAGCGCATAGCCCTGCTCGTAAGCGGCGTGCCGCGTCCAATAGGGGTCGAAGAGATGGGCGCGCGCCAGCACGCAGAGATCGGCGCGGCCGGCGACGAGGATGCTGTTGACGTCGGCATAGGAGGAGATGTTGCCGACCGTCATGGTGGGGATCGCCGCCTCGTGGCGCACGCGATCGGCAAACGGCGTCTGGAAGAGGCGGCCATAGACCGGCTGCTGCTCCGGCACGGTCTGTCCGGCGGAGACGTCGATGATGTCGCAGCCCAGCGCCTTCAGCGCCAGCGCCACCTCGACTGCATCCGCCGGCGCAAAGCCGTCGGGCATCCAGTCGGTGGCGGAGATGCGCACGCTCATCGGCTTGGCGCCGGGCCACACCGCGCGCACCGCCGCGAACACCTCGAGCGGATAGCGCAGGCGGTTGGCGAGGCTGCCGCCATACTCGTCCTCGCGCCGGTTGGTGAGCGGCGAGAGAAAGCTTGCCAGCAGGTAGCCATGGGCGAAATGCAGCTCGATGATATCGAAGCCCGCCGCCGCGGCGAGCTTTGCTGCGTGCACGAAATCCGCGCGCACGCTGTCCATCTCGGCGCGGTCCATCGCCCGCGGCACCTGGCTCTGCGGCAGGTAGGGCAGCGGCGAGGGCGCGATGATCGGCCAATTGCCCCGCGCCAGCGGCTCGTCGCTGCCTTCCCAGGCACGCCGGGTCGAGGCCTTGCGCCCGGCATGAGCGAGCTGGATGCCGATCCTGGCGCCCGAGGCGCGATGCACGAAATCGACGATGCGCTTCCAGCCCACGACATGCTCGGGCTTGTAGAGGCCGGTGCAGCCGGGGCTGATGCGGCCCTCGCGCGACACGTCGGTCATCTCCGCCATGACCAGCCCGGCGCCGCCCACGGCGCGGCTGCCGAGATGCACCAGATGCCAGTCGTCGGGCATGCCGTCCTCGGCCGAGTACTGGCACATCGGCGAGACCACGACGCGGTTGGCGAGCAGCATGTCGCGCAGGCGGAAGGGGGTGAACATCGGCGGCGGCGCCGGCTCCGCCGGGACGTTGACGCCGCTCTGATTGGCCGCCTTCCCCGCAAACCAGCGGTCGAGGCGGCCGACAAAAACCGGGTCGCGCTGCTTCAGGCTCTCATGCGTGATGCGCAGCGAGCGCGTCAGCAGGCTCGCGGCGAACTCCAGCGGCTCGAGCGCCCCGACATACCGCTCGGCCTCCTCGAACCATTGCAGGCTCGCCTGCGCCGCGCGCTGTAGCGCCTCCACCTCGGGCCGCCGCGCCGCCTCGTAACCCGCCAGCGCCGCCGGCACGTCCGTGGGCCCTTGCGCCAGCGCGTCGGCGAGCGCGATCGCATCCTCCATGGCGAGCTTGGTGCCCGAGCCCACCGAGAAATGCGCGGTGTGCGCGGCATCGCCGATGAGCGCCACGCGGTCGAACGACCAGCGCTCGTTGCGCACCGTCGGGAAGCTGCGCCACAGCGCGCGGCTTTTCAGCAGTTTGTGGCCTTGCAGCTCCTCGGCGAACAGCGCCTCGCAAAACGCAATGGTGTCGTCCTCCGACGCGGTCTCGAGCCCGGCGCTGCGCCAGCACGCCTCGGTGGTCTCGACGATGAAGGTGCCGTGGCCGGCGTCGAACTGATAGGCATGGACGCGCCAGAGGCCGTGCGCGTC
>JBKQTR010000563.1:0-11449 GCA_052143095.1 Allostellaceae bacterium | reverse complement strand
TCCGAGGCCGAAGGCCTCGGACATCCTCCCCCTCAAGGGGGGAGGGGCTAAGAGAGATATGTGAATCTGATAGCCGCTGCTGAGCCGAAACACGCCTACCCCGAGCGGGCGGCTTTGAGCAGGTCGGAGAGCTTGCGCCCGGAATCGGCGAGCGCGTCCTTGGGCAGCACGGCGCGCGCCGTCGCCAGCCGGCGCAGCACCGCCATGTCGCGGCCGGTATTGACGGTGATCGCCGCGGCGATGCGCCCCTCGGCGTCGAGGCCGATAAGGGTGAAGGCGCCGGCGGCGGGATCGCCGCGCAGCACCGGCTCGAGGCTTGCCTCGAACAGGCCCAACGCCTGGATGTTGCAGTCATACTGGTCTGTCCAGAGCCACGGCATCTCGGCGTAAGGCTCGCTCGCGCCGAGCATGGCGGCGGCGACGGCGGCCGCCTGGTTGAGCGCGACCTGCCAGGATTCGATACGGATGGCGCGGCCCAGAACCGGACTGTCATGCCGCGTCACATCGCCGGCGGCAAAGATGTCGGGATCGCTGGTGCGGCCCCAGGCGTCGACGCGGATGCCGTCCTCGACCGCAAGCCCCGCCGCCTCGGCCAGGGCGGTGTTGGGCTCGGCGCCGATGCCGGCGATCACGAGGTCGCAGGGATAGGCCTGGCGCGCGGTCTCGACCAGCGGACGGCCGTCGGCGCCGCGCGCGATCGCGTTGAGCCGCGCCGCGAACTCGAAGGCGACGCCGTGGCGCTCATGCAAGGCGCGCACGAAATCGCTGACCAGGACGGGCACGGCGCGGCTCATCAGCCGCGGCGCCATCTCCAGCACGGTCACGCCGGCGCCGAGCTTCCGCGCCGACGCGGCGATCTCCAGCCCGATGAAGCCGCCGCCGATCATGACGATCTCGGCGCCCGGACGCAGCGCGGCGCGGATATGCGCGGCATCGGCGAGGCTGCGCAGATAGTGGATCGGCACGTTTGTGCCAAGCGACGCCGGCAGCTTCCGGCCGCGGCAGCCGGTCGCCAGCAGCAGCCGGTCGTAGGCCACGCGCTCGCCATCGGCGAGCACCACGGTTTTGGCCGTGCGGTCGATGGCAGCGGCAGCGGCGCCGAGCTTCAGGCGGATGCGCTGCTCGGCGTAGAAGCTCTCAGGCTTCAACGCGAGCCGCGCCGCGTCGAGCCCGTCGGTGAGGAAGCCCTTGGAGAGCGGCGGCCGGTCATAAGGCAGATGCGGCTCGTCGCCGATCAGCAGGACGTCGCATTCGGACGCCTTCTGGCGCAGCACCTCGGCCGCGCGCATTCCCGCGGGGCCGGCGCCGATGATGACGAAGCGACCGCTCAATGCAGGTGCACGTACTCGTAGTCGACCGGCAGATTGTTGATGCCGCGGTCGGGCGGCGCGATCCAACTCGCCATCTTGCCGGGCTCGACGACGCGCCGCATCAGGCTTTTGACGAAGGCGCGATCCTCCGCCGACGGGATCCAGCCCGGCAGTCTCGCCTGGTAGTCGGCGGCGGCGATGAGCCTGCCCTCGGGATCCACCGGCTGGTTCGCCCAGACGCCGATGCCGCGGCGGAAATGCTCGCTGGGCAGCGTCAGCTCATGCCCGTAGCCGGCTTTGGCGATGATACGATTCCAGCGCTTCACGCCGATCTCGCAGTCGCGGATATAGGCGGTGCGCGTCACCTCGTTCATGGCGTTGCGCAGCGGCACCTCCTCGGTGGTGACGCCGCCCTTGCCGTCGGGCTCCTCGAGCGTGAAGGTGCCTTCGCGGCAGAGATGATCCCGGTAGTTCGCCTCGTCGGGGCGACCCTTGATGCCGGTGGCGAAATATCCCGCGGCATTGGACGAATTCTCCGCGCCGAAGAGATCGAGCGAGGAGGTGAACCAGAAATTGAGATAGCGCTGCACCGTCGGCAGATCGACCGCGCCTTTGGCGCGGATCGCGGCGGGATCCTCGCTGCCGAGCTCCTTCATCACCTCGAGCGTGCGGCGCACGACGCGGCCGATGCCGGTGTCGCCGACGAACATGTGATGCGCCTCCTCGGTGAGCATGAAGCTGCACGTGCGCGACAGCGGATCGAAGCTGCTCTCGGCGAGGCTCTTGAGCTGGAACTTGCCGTCGCGGTCGGTGAAATAGGTGAACATGAAGAAGGAGAGCCAGTCGCTGATCGGCTCGTTGAAGGTGCCGAGGATGCGCGGCTTGTCGCGGTCGCCGGAATGACGCGCCAGCAGCTCCTCCGCCTCCTCGCGCCCGTCGCGGCCGAAATAGGCGTGGAGGAGATAGACCATCGCCCAGAGATGGCGGCCCTCCTCGACATTGACCTGGAAGAGGTTGCGCAGGTCATAGAGCGAGGGGCAGGTGTGGCCGAGGAGACGCTGCTGCTCGACCGAGGCGGGCTCGGTGTCGCCTTGCGTCACGATGAGCCGGCGCAGCGTCGAGCGATGCTCGCCCGGCACCTGCTGCCAGACCGGCTTGCCGTACTCGTCGCCGAAGCCGATGCGGCGGTCGGGGACGGCGTCGGCGAGGAAGATGCCCCAGCGGTAGTCCGGCATCTTCACCGTGCCGTAGGTCGCCCAGCCCTTGGCATCGACCGAGGTGGCGGTGCGCAGATAGACATCGGCGTCGAGGAAATCGCTCGGGCCGAGCGCCCGCCACCAGTCGAGGAAATGCGGCTGCCAATACTCGAGCGCGCGCTGCAGCGTGCGGTCGTTGTCGAGATGGACGTTGTTCGGGATCAGCTCCTGGTAGTCGATGGCCATTCAGACCCTCTCCCATTTGAATTTCGGTTTCGAGCCGCTGCCGAACAGCTTCAGCGCGCCCTGCTCGCCGGTGGCGTTCGGCCGGTTGAAGATCCAGTTCTGCCAGGCGGAGAGGCGGCCGAAGATGCGCGTCTCCATCGTCTCCGCCCCGGCGAAGCGCAAACTCGCCTCGAGCCCGGTCAGCGCATCGGGCGAGAGGCTGGCGCGCTCCTCGACGGCAAGGCGGATCTCGTCGTCCCAATCGAGCTCGTCGGGCGCGAAGGTGACGAGGCCGAGCTCGATCGCGCGGGCGGCGTCGAGCGGCTCGCCCAGCGCGCCGTTGGCGGCGCGCTCGGCCGCGGCCGCGTCGCCGCAGAAGCGATTGAAGAGCCGGGTCGCGCCATTGACCATCTCGAGCGGGCCCAAATTGGCGCCGGTGAGCGTGACGCGCGGCGCGTCGTTGTCGCCCGGCGGCAGCGCCAGCATGAAGGCGCGGTCGGCGGCGAGCGCCAGCTCCATCAGCGTGCCGGCAAAGCAGGAGCCGCGGTCGATGATGGCGAAGAGGCTGCGCGAGGAGACGTCGAGGCGTGCCAGCGTGCGGCGCAGGAAGGCCTGGGTCTCGCGCACGAACCAATGGCCGCCATGCCGGGCCATGGCGGCGTCGCTTGCCAGCACCGACGCCGCCGGGCCGCGCGTCTTCAGCAGCACTGTCCCGAGCTCGAGCTCGTTGACGCGCAGCATCAGGATGGCGTCGTCGAGCTCGCGCGCCATGGCGAGCGGCCACCAGCCGGCGCCTGCCGCCTCGATCTCGGCGAGCTCACGCGGCGCCTCCTCGGGCGCGCGGATGGTGAGCGTCGCCACCCGCCGCGAGCGGTCGAAATCGACATCGACCCAGCGGTAGTGATAGCCGTTGTCGTCGACCTCGCGCGCGAGCGGCGGCAACTTCACGCCGGTCGTCGCCCCCGGCGCGCGGGCGCCTTGCGCCGCCAGCGCCCGGGCGCGCTCCTGCACCAGCTCAGCAAAGCGCGCCGGCGGCGCGGTGTGGTCGACGAGCTTCCACTGCTTGGCGCGGTCGGCGCGCACCCCTTCGGCAGTCGTGCAGAAGACATCGGCGAGATCGCGCCGCACCTTGCGCTTGTCGATGAGGCGGGTCAGGCCGCCGGTGCCGGGCAGCACGCCCAGCAGCGGCACTTCCGGCAGGCTCACGGTGGTGGAGCGGTCGTCGACCATGACGATCTCGTCGCAGGCGAGCGCCACCTCGTAGCCGCCGCCGGCGCAGGTGCCGTTGAGCGCGGCGAGAAATTTGAGCCCGGTGCTGCGGCTCGATTCCTCCATGCTGTTGCGCGTCTCGTTGGTGAATTTGCAGAAATTCACCTTCCAGGCATGGGTCGAGGCGCCGAGCATGTAGATGTTGGCGCCGGCGCAGAACATGCGGTCCTTGCCGCTGGTGAGCACGACGCAGGTCACGTCAGGATGCTCGAAGCGGATGCGGTTCAGCGCGTCGTGCAGCTCGATGTCGACGCCGAGATCGTAGGAATTGAGCTTGAGCTTGTAGCCCGGCTTGATGCCGCCATCCTCGGCGACGTCGAGCACCAGCGTCGCCACGGCGCCCTCGAACTCGAGCCGCCAATGCCTGTAGCGCTCGGGGTGGGTATCGAAGGTGATCATCCAGCGGCTCCGCCCGGGCTAATTGTTAAACGCACTATAATGCATGTTGACGGCCCGTCAAGCAGTATTATGCAGCGACCAAGCCCGGTCGCCGCGGCGCGGCGGCGCGGCGGCCGGCTGTCTGATGCCGGGAGGGCTCGGCCCGCCTTCGCAACGGCATCGGCCGCCGACCAGGCGAGGGGGCTTCGTCGGGATACAGCCGCTCGGGCACGCGGACGAGCCTTGGACCGCGAGGGGTGCAGCGCGAGAATTGATGAGCTCAACGAGGATGGTCCGGCATCGATGTGCTGCTTCGCCGCGCCGGCCTGCTTTCCGTTTATCGAAAGAGGAATGGCATGAGAACGAATCGCTCGCCTGCCCGGAAACGAGCCCGGGTTTTGCTGCTTCAGCTTGGGTACCCTCTCGGCGAGACCGCCGCGGCGCAGCCCATCGCAAAAAAGCCAAAGTCCAAAGGCAAATTGCTTCAAGGAGCCAAGCGCGGCGGCGTGGCCGGCGGAAAGCGGGGGCGCATGCGCGCCGACAAGCCGCGCCGGGCGGGCGGCGGCGACATACAGGTGGAGCCCTTGCCGCCGCCGAGCAGGACGATACCCGGGACTGATATTCCCGATCACTCGCAATCCGAGGAAGCAAACATAGGCACAACCCACGAGGATACTGATCTCAACATGCCCAATGCTTTCGACACCAGCCCAGACAAAGACATTGATAAAGGCGGCTGGCCGCGCGTGGATCCGGACAACTATCCCGGCATCGTCAACACGCCCATTCGCGGCAGTCACAAGCCGCGCACGATGGCCCCCTATCGCCGGTAAGCAAGGCCATGGCCACCGTCCCCGGCGCAAAAACGCCAGCCACCTGGCACGTGGCTTGCGTCCTCTTCGCCGGGGTTGCGGCTCTGGCCGGCGCGGAAAGCGCCCGTGCCGACTCTTACACCGTGCTGGTCCGGCAAGTGGAGGGGATCGAAAGCGTTCCGGCGCACATGACCTGCGAGGACGGAAAGATTTGTCGTGGCGAAATGTCAGTCTCGGTCGAAGGCGGCCATCGCCGTATTTTCGTCAGGGGCATGATCTATGGCCCCAACGCCTATTTCAAATTCCGCTCCGACACGCGGGCGCTGAACTGCGGCGACGTGGAGTTCATCACCTTTCAGATCGGACGGCCGCCCGTAAGCGCGCATGAGGAGGTCGGGATATGCGACAGGCGTTCCGCGGCGCAGCATGACGGCTCGGGTTTGCGCCATCCCGTGCTGACCAGCTTCCCGCCCTTCGCCATCCTGCGCATCGACGTGCGGTTGCGCAGCGGCGCCAATGGCGGTTGACCGGCGCCACCCTAATGAGGACGCGCAGGCTGGTTGCCGCCCGATCGGTTACTGTCGCCGCGCTCATCGCGCTGTCGCTGCTGGCGGCGGCGGAAAGCGCGCACTCCGATGCCGACGATTCTTCGGCTCGGTACACGGTGACGGTTCGGCAAATCGAGGGGGTCGAGAGCGTGCCGGCCCATATGACCTGCGCCAAGAACAACTTTTGCAATAGCGTAATGTCGATCTCCGCCGCCGGCGGTCATATGCGCGTCTTCGTCATCGCCATGATCGACGGCGGCAATGCTTATTTCAGGTTCCACGCCGAGGAGCGGGATCTATCCTCCGGCCGGCCGCGATATTTCGTGCACTTCGCCTTGGGACCGCCGCTGGTGGCCGAGCACGGCTACGCCTCCCTGTGCGATGCCCCGCCGTCCCGTGGCGACGCCGTGCAAGGTCCGGCCGCGGAGCCTCCCGTGCTGAAGACCATCACGCCGCCGCTGGCGACCCTGCGGATCGATCTGCGCTCGTTCGACAAAACCGGCGGGCGCTGAGCCGCCCGCCACCCGGCTCGAGGTCCCGCGGCGACCGCCAGAGCACTCTTGAAGGAAGGCCTCCGGCCGGCGCTCAGCCTCGCGCGGCCATGCTCCGCCGCCAGGCTGCGGCATGGGGTTTTCTTTCGCGCAGGAAGGCAACCATCGCCGGGTCGAGAATCCCGCGCCGGTCGGCAATCTGATGCAGCCTGAAATCCGGGATGTGGTTGACCTCGACGATCACCGCGCCGGCATCGACCGCCGCGATGTCCCAGCCGAGCAAGGGCAGATCCGCCAGCACCCTGGCGCCTTCCCTGGCGTGGTCGAGAATTTGCCGCCAATTCGGCACCGCCGCGCCGATGAGCGAGGCGCCGGTGTCGGGGTGGTGGGTGATCTCCTCGAAGCTGTCCCGCGTCGCGCGCACCGCGCGCAGGACGCGACCGCTCGCGATGTCGAGCTGCGCCAGCAGGTTGCCGACGCGCCAGAAATTGTCGGCCGCATTGATGCCGGCGGGAATCTTCCAGCCGGCGCGCAGGATCTGCGGCCCCTGCCGGGTCATCGCCGTGAGCACCCGAACCGTCGCCAGGCGGTCGCCGCAGAGCGCCCGCACCGCCGCATGCGGGCTGACGCGCTTCTGCAAGAGATAGCCGGAGGGGTAGTGGGTTTTCACCTCGCGGACGAAGGCGTCGAGCGCGACGTTACGGCCGCCGAAGGTCACGAGAGCGTCGCGCGCGCCGTCATAGCGATCGAAGCTCGCGGCGCCGAGGCTTTGCCGCCCGCCCAGCGGCTTGCCGAAGAGCGGGTAGCGCTCGCCGCTCGACAGAAACGCGCGAAGCTCCGCCTCGCTGCGCAGCAGAAAAGGCCACGCCAATCCCGTCGCGTCGCGATAGAGAGCGACGGTCGGCATGATCGGAAGACCATGCGCCGCGAGCAGGAAATCGCAGGCGATCTTGTTGTCGACCAACCCATAGAGATCGAAGCGATAGTTCGCCCGCAGCAGGATCCGCCGGGCGCCCTTGATGCCGACGAAGGCGCTCTTGTCGGCCGCAGCGTAGCGATCGCCGTCGAAGAGCTCGAGGCCCAAATACTCTTCGATCGAGAGCCCACGGCGCAACCAAAGCGCCATCCACGCCGCGAGGAGATGGACATAGGACACGCCTTTCCTGGCCGCGACCTGCCGGAGCCGCGCCCGCGGCGCCCGCGGCCGCACCACATCGACCGAACTTGCCGTGGCCGAGCTGTCGCGCATCCCGGACCATCGCTCCTTTCAGGGCGAGCAGCCGTACCCGTTGCTCCCGTCGGTGCTGCGCCTTTCAGCGGGCTCCCCTTGGCCTTATGCGCGCTCGCCGTCCGCCATCCCCGTTCCCGGCAAGGGAGGCGGATTTTCTGCCGCGCCGCCGGCGTCGGAAGGTACCGGGCTCGAGCGATTGACGGACATGGCGGCCGAAGGGCGAGAACCTCACGCCCTGCTGCGCGAGAAACGGGCGAAAGAGATCCTGGCCGCCGTCGCTGGGCTGCGCATAGGAATGATTCTCTTCGACGACCGCGGCGCCATGATCGGTTGCAGGCGTGATGCCGCGATAAATCTCCGCACTTTCTCCATGAAACTCCAAAATCACCCGTGATACAAAGCGTCTCGCTTGTGCCAGGAGGGGGATATGATGACATGCGCGCGTCGGGGCGGCGGGCGGGCCGGTGGAGCGGGGATGTCGCCGGGGAGCAAAAGCTGCGGCGCGGCAAGCAGTTTTCGTACTGGCGGAACGCAGTTCACCGCTGATTGATCTTTTCGGAGCGTGGGGGCGATGCAGCGCATTTTGATCGTCGATGATGACGTCAAGCTGACGGACATGATTCGCGAGTTTCTGGAACTCGAAGGCTTCGCGGTGGAGACGGTCCATGACGGGCCGGCCTGCTTGCGCAGCGATCTCGACAGCACGGATCTCGTCGTGCTGGACGTCATGCTGCCGGCGCTTTCCGGTTTTGAGGTCCTGAAGCGGCTTCGACAGAACTCGACCGTTCCGGTGATCATGCTGACGGCGCGCAGCGAGGATGTCGATCGCATCGTCGGGCTGGAGATCGGTGCCGATGACTATGTGGCGAAGCCGGTCAATCCCCGCGAGCTGGTGGCCCGCATACGCGCCGTGCTGCGGCGCACGCTGTCGAGCGGGGTGGCGTTGGCCGGTGATTTGGCGGTCGGCGAGATCCGGCTGAACGCCGCCTCCCGCAATGCATGGTCCAACGAGGAACGGCTCGACCTCACCACCGCCGAGTTCAATCTGCTCGAGCATCTCTTGCGCAACGCAGGCCGGGTCGTCTCGCGCGATGAGCTTTCGGCCGTCGCGTTCGGGCGGCAGTCCTTCGTCGGCGCCGCCGACCGCAACGTCGATACGCTGGTGAGCAAGGTGCGGCGCAAGCTCGGCCCCGCGAGCGACCTCGACCAACGGATCAAGACGATTCGAAACGTCGGATATATCTACGCGCTCCCGTCGCCCCAGCCGGGTTCAGAGGCAGAACCCTCAGCGCTTTCCGGCGATCGGTAGCGCCGACGCCAGACCGCAACCGAGCGTCCACGGGAGAGTCGCATTTTCAGCCGAAGAAATCCGCCCCGGCATCATCGGCTGTTGCGGCTTTTCGCCTTGCTCTCGGTATTGTGCTGTCTCGCCGATCCGCCCGCTCATGCCGACGGCGACTACCAGCTTGGCCATGGACTGGATCTGGGACCGTTCAATTTCGCGGGCTACAGCGATCTGGTCGCGAACCTCCCGCAGCAAGGACAGAAATCGCTCGTTCTGAATGATCTGAGCCTGTTCGTCACGGGACACATCGGGAGATTCTTTAATCCCTTCACCGAAGCCGAGCTGACCAATTTCGACATCGCCCGCTCGGGCCCGTTGGGTCCGGATCGCGGCCAAGGCGAGTTCGTCTTGGAACGCCTTTACAACGATGCCTATTTGACCGACAGCGTGACGTTCCGGCTGGGAAAAATGCTGGCACCCGTCGGCGAATGGAACGTCATTCACGCGGCCCCCTTGGTGCTGACCACGGTGCGGCCCGCCGTCACCTACCGGAACTTCAGCGAATACGCCACCGGCGTCTCGGTCCTCTACAGCGATCCAACCGCGCGCCTTCCCGATGTGCAACTTTACTGGCAGCCGAGCGGCGAGTTCTCCGAAAGGCCCAGCAGCATCACGTTTCATCAGTACAAGGAGGTCGAAGGGGCTCATATCAGCTTTCCCATCGGGCTGCTCGACAAGGTCGGCATCTCCTTTCAGCAATCCAAGGATGTCCGCGGCTTCGACCAGTCGCTTTACGGGCTCGATTTCCACTACACCGTCGGCAAGCTGACCTTGACCGGGGAAGCGACATATTCGGACATCTCCAACGCTGCCGCCCTCCAAGCCCGCGACAGCGAGTGGGGCGCCTACGCGGCCGCTTCCTATGCATTGACGGACCGATGGTCGGTGTACGGCTGGTACGAGGGGTTCGCGGACAGGACGGCACCCTCCGCCGCGCACGATTTGCTGTTCGGCCTTGCCTACAAGCCCGAGCCGGCGATCGTCTTCAAGCTGGAATATCTTCAGAACATCGGCGGGCAGCCGGTAAATCCGACAGGCCTCTTTGCTTCCTGGTCGGTCCTTTTCTGAGCCGTGACGGTGACCAGGCTGCTCCTTGCCATCGCCGTGGTTACCGGACTCCTGCTCGCAAGGACGGCTGGCGCCGAGGAACTCCTGATCGTCGCCAACCCCTCGGTCGGTTTGGCCGGGCCGCTGACCGTCAATCAAATCGCGGCGATCTACTTGCTTCGAACAACCACCTGGCCCGACGGCAGCCGCATCATTCCGGTGAACCGCGAAGCGACCAGCGAGACGCGGGCGACGTTCACGTCCAGCGTCCTGCAGCAGGATAACGCCAGCCTCGCGACGTACTGGAACGAGATGCATTTCATGGGAAAACTGCCGCCGATCGTGCAAGAATCCGAGCAAGCCATGCTCGCTTTCATTCAGAAGGTGCCGGGGTCGGTCGGATATATCAGCGCTTCCACCGCGCCGGTCAGTGTGAAGGTGTTGGCTCATGTTCCCTGATCACAAGCCCCCGGGAGCGGCGCCCGTGATCGGCTTTCTGACGCGCTCCATCCCCCGGCGGATCTTGGCGGCGCTGCTCAGCATCTACGTCGCGACTTATTTTGCCACTGCCGTCGTGGTCTATTCGGGCGTTCGCGCATCGATACTCGAATCCGACGCGACGGCGCTCAATCAGCTTGCGGCTCTCAAATACGAGCAACTGGTCAATATGGTCGGCGCGCTTGCGACCGACCTCACCGCCTGGTCGGAACTGGACGTCATGAACGACCTGGTGTCCGGCGACATCGACAAGCGCGTGACGCAGACGCTCGAAGCGCTGAAGCGGCTCTACGGCCTCACCGGAGACATTTACGCCTTCGACGCGACCGGGCAGCTGCTCGCCAGCTCCGACGGCGGCCGCAGCAGCGGACGCGGCGAGCGAATTCCCCCGCAATGGCAGAACACCGCGACCGGTCTCGCTTTCATCGACAGGGCGGCGGACCCGATGACGGGGAGCGAGGTCGTCGCGCTCGAAATCCCCGTCTTCGGAAGTTTCGACAAGACCTATCGGATCGGTAGCCTCGTGATGACGGTTCCCTGGGCGTCCATCGAGAAGCTGTTGTTCAGCCTCGAGAACGGGACGATTCTCGTGGAAAGGGGCGAGCCGACACGGATTTTGGCGGCCGACCCCGCGGACATCGCCGACCGGTCGGGAGTCAACCGAATTCGACCGGAGGATGGTGGCACGAGCGCCGGATTTGTCGTCGGTCGCTCGGTGCCGCGAAGCGGACTCATCGCGAACTGGGAGGTGGTGACAGTACAAGCCTCCGACATCGCCACCCGTCCGCTGCGTTGGGTTATCGGCGAGCTGGTGCTGCTGGGGGCGTTCCTCGGGATACCCATCGTCTTTTTGGGACGCTGGCTCTCTGACAGGCTGACGGCGCCGATTGCGGACTTGACCCGGGTGGTGAGGGGAATTGCCGACACTGACAAGCTCGATGCCCGCGCCCCGGTCACCTCATCGGATGAGCTCGGCTCACTTGCGCAATCGTTCAACCGCATGACCGACAACCTGCAAAGGACGACGCGCGAGCGGGAACAGTTTGTGCGCGACCTGGCGGCGCTCAATCAAACGCTGGAAGCGAAGATTGCCGCGCGG
>JBKQTR010000562.1:0-3188 GCA_052143095.1 Allostellaceae bacterium | reverse complement strand
GAACGCGAGGAAGGGCTTGGTTCCGGCCGTCGCCAAATCGCGGAACCGCGTGGTCAGGCCGATGCTGAGGAAGCAGAAGATGAAAGCCCAGCTGCGCAGATCCTTGATCGGTCCAACCAGACTCGGCACCACGGTCTTGTTGTAATCGGCCAGGCTGTAGCCGGTGGTCGCCAGCGTGACGATCAGCGACGCCACCAGAAAACCGATGACGAATTTCGGAAAGCGCCACCAGATTTCAGCGGCGTCGGGTTTGCGGCCGGTCTCGGTGCGCTCCCATTGCGTGGTGGCGATGATCGCCAGCGCAAAGGCCCAGATGCCGATCCAGACGTCGCGCCCCACCACCTTCATCAAGGTGAAGGCGAAGACGGTCTGATCGCCGGTGCCGGTGATGCCGGCGACATGCCCGGCGAGGTTGCCGTAGGACTCGGCGGCGGCGAAGCCGGCGGCGTCGGCGAATTCCGAGGTGCCGATCCAGGCGCCGGCGACGCCCGCCGGAAGCTGCAGGCTGCGCGACACCAGCGGCAGCACGAAGATCATGACGATCGCCCAGATGATCACCGTCGAGATGGCGATCGGCGCATGCTCCTTCTTGGCGCCCACCGCTCCGGCGATGGCGATGGCGGCGGAGACGCCGCAGACCGCGCCGCCGGCGCCCAGCGTGGCGGCAAGCCGCCGGTCGAGGCCGAGCCGCACGCTCACCCAATAGATCACCGCGAAGGTGATGATCGAGACGATGGAGGCCTGCAGGATCGCCACCGGCCCCGCCCAGACGATCAAGGTGAACGGCAAGGTCGCGCCCAGCAGTACGATGCCGGTCTTGATGTAGAACTCGACGCGGAAGCCGGCATCGAGCCAGCTCGGCAGGCCGATCAGGTTCGAGATCGCGAGGCCGACGACCAGCGCCACCAGCGGCGGCTCGAGGTTGTAGCGGTTGGCCTGGTCCCACTGGCCGATGCTGATGGCGACCACCGACACGGCATAAAGAAAGACGAAGGCCGGGATGAACGCCCGCGGCTTGTGGCCGAGCGCGCCCAGCGCGATGCTGAATATCACCAGCCAGGCGGCGAACTGCGCGATATAGCGCGGATAGGCGTCGGCGAAATGCGCGCCGAGCTGCGCCCAGCTCGACCATTTCGGCGGCGTGACCGCGATCCATTTGAGGCTCGACCCCTCGGCGAACAGCGCGCAGCCGAGGAGCACGATGCCGAGGCCGATCCAGATCGCCCACCAATCCTCCTTGCGCCAGAGCTCGCTCCAGCCCTTGGTCCCGGTCCCGCCCAGCGCGACCGGCGATCCGATCTCGACATCGCTCATGTGACCCAGCCCCTTTGCATGACTATGCCTGCGCTCTCAGCGCGATCCCCGATCACGCGGCGCAGCGGCAACAGGGATCGCCCTGCAGCCGTGCTTGCGCGGCGGCGATGACGGAAGCGAGATCTCCCGGCGTCACGCCGTCGCGCCGCATCACCAGATGCACCAGCGGGTCCGCCAGAACCTCCTCGAGGGCCGGCTCCTGCCCGGCGCCGAGCCAGGTGTCGCGCGGCGCGGCGAGCGGTGCCGGAAAGGGAATGCAGTAGCGCTGCATGACGCACCTCGTCTGTTGCGGCCCGCCAGGCGGGCCCTCGTGGCAAAGACGGGCGAGGAAAAAGCCCGCCGCAGCTGCAGAGCCCCGGCGGGTGCCAGGCGCTTTAGCTGCATTTGTTACGCGCCCGCAAGCTGTCCGCTCAAATCGGCGCACCAGCATCATCGTATAACATTATCTGACCGTCAATTTGAAAATATTCACATTGCTATATTGTTATAATGGCAGCGCGTGGCTACGCCCCGTTGCCGGGATGCCGAGCGGCCGTGCGTCCTTCGAGACGCGCCCTTCGGGCGCTCCTCAGGATGAGGATGAAACGAGCGTGGCATTTGCCTGATGCCACAAAGAAAATCGCCTCATCCTGAGGAGGCCGCGCAGCGGCCGTCTCGAAGGACGCACAGTCGGTCCTGCAGCATTGCAACCATCTCCGCACTGCCCTGCTCCCGGCTGCTCGTTATTGACGCCGGCGCCGCCCAGGTGGACGCTAACCGGGATCCAGAGCGGAAGGGGAGCGGCAATGCTGGGACTATCGGTCGAGGCGGATGTCGATGTCGGCGTGGCGCGGCGGCAGGCGCGGGTCGATCTGGCCGCGGCGCACCGGCTGGCGGTGATGCAGGGGCTGAACGAGGGGATCTTCAATCACCTGACCTTGCGCGTTCCCGGCAGCAACGACCGCTATTACCAGATCCCCTTCGGCCTGCATTGGTCCGAGGTCACCGCGAGCTGCTTCATGGAAGTGGGCTATGACGGCACGCTGCGCGCCGGCGCCGGCGAGATCGAGCAGTCCTGCTATTGCATCCACGCCCCGATCCATCGCCTGCTGCCGCAGGCGGCGGCGGTGTTCCATACCCACATGCCGTTTGCGAGCGCGCTCACTCGGCTCGAGGATCCGCAGATCCTGCCGATCGGCCAGACCGAGCTCGGCACGGCGCTGCACACCGCCTATGACGACAGCTACACCGGCCCCGCCTTCGATCCCGCCGAGGGCGAGCGGCTGGCCGGGGCGATCGGCGACAAGACCGTCTTGATGATGGCCAATCACGGCGTGGCGACAGTCGGACGGACGGTCGCCGAGGCCTATGACCGACTTTATTATCTGGAGCGCGTGGCCCAAGTGCAGCTCTACGCCATGTGGACCGGACGGCCGCTGAAGCGCGTGTCCCAGCCGGTGATCGACGCGACGCAGGCGGAGTTCCGCGGCAACCGCACTTATGGCGGCAAGAAGCCGGCGCTCTGGCACTTCGAGGCGCTGAAGCGCCTCCTCGACCGCAAGGAACCGGATTACAAGGATTGAGGCTAGAGCAAGTTTCCGCGGGATCGACTCCGTGCGTCCTTCGACTGCTCGCTACGCTCGCGCTCAGGATGAGGAAATTTACTACGTGCCATCAATCAGATGCCACGCTCATTTCATCCTCATCCTGAGCTGGCGCGCGCAGCGCGCCTGTCGAAGGACGCACCGGCGTTCATGCAAGAAATTACGGGTCGCGGTAGGGAACCGGGTTACCCCGGTCCCCCCGCACAGATCCCACCGTGCGGCTTTTCCGCAGTGGGCTCCTGTCGAGAGTCTGACGCAACAGGCAGGCATGTTTGATACCGCCGGTTCGTA
>JBKQTR010000561.1:0-7690 GCA_052143095.1 Allostellaceae bacterium | reverse complement strand
AAGCGCAGCAGAATTTTGACGACATTGCCGAACCCGATATCGATACCGGCCGCCGCCTTGTCGCGCGCGGCGGGAGGAAGCGCGATGTCGGAGAGGAGCGGGAGCGGCACGGTAAGGATCGCGGCATCGGCGTCGAGGATGGTGCCGTCGTGACACCGTGCGCCAATCCCGCCGCGGCCGGCGTCGATTTGCGTCACGGCAGCGCCGAGATGGATCGAGGCGCCGTGCCGGCGGCACTCTGACGCGAGAAACTCGATCAGCGCGCCATAGCCCTCCGCGATCCGCCCCTGTTGACCCAGTCCCCGGCCCATCCATTCGTCGCGCAGCGCGAAGGTGCTGGCGCGGCGCGGGTCGGCCGCGTCGTAGCCTTCGACCATCCGCGTGACCGACCGCCGCAACTCACTGTAGTGCCGACCGGCAAAATGCGTCTCCAGGAATTCGGCGATCGGCAAATCGGTTTTCAGCTCGCTCAAGGCTTGATGAAGCCGACCCGCATGAGGAGGCGGAGACTCGTCCGGCGAGAGCGCGCCGCTGCGGGCGCTCCATCGCGTGCCCGCGGTGGGCGACAGCGAGAGTCGCGCCTCGCGCATCACGGCGCGTGTCACCGGCGCCGCGCCATGGACGAACTCGGCGCCGCCCTCCGCCGGGTAGCCGAATTCCCGGGCCGGCAGCGGCCAGATGCGTCCGCCGCATCGGTCGCGCGCCTCGAGGATCGTCACCCTTTTGCCCGCGCGCGCAAGCTCGCGGCCGGCCATCAGGCCCGCGGCGCCTGCGCCGACGATCAGGAAATGGGCTGGATGCAGAGCGGTCATCGATCACCGTGTTCTCAATTGAGTCCAACTCTCAACGGGAGTTGCGAACCTTGCGCCATCGCCGTTCCTACCGCGCGGGCGGCAATGCCACCCCGCCCTTGACGGTATGGTGCAGCGGAGTGCCGCCGATCCAATAGGCGAGCTCGGCAAGCCGCCCGACATCCCACAGCGCGAGATCGGCACGTTTGCCGGTCTCGAGGGTGCCGCGATCGGCGAGCCCGAGCGCCCGGGCGGCGTTGCGCGTCACGCCGGCAAGCGCCTCGAGCGGGGTCAGGCGGAAGAGCGTGCATGCCAGGTTCATGATCAGCGTCAGCGACAGCGCCGGCGAGGAGCCAGGGTTGCAGTCGCTGGCGATGGCAATCGGCACCCCGCGCCGGCGCAGCAACGCCACCGGCGGCAGATGGGTCTCGCGCAGGAAATAGAACGCGCCGGGCAGCAGTACCGCGATCGTACCGCTCTGCGCCATGGCGGTGATGCCCGCCTCGCTCGCATACTCCAGATGATCTGCCGAAAGCGCGCCGAAGCGCGCGGCCAGCGCCGCGCCGCCGCAATCCGAGAGCTGGTCGGCGTGCAGTTTCACCGGCAGGCCGTGGCGCCGGGCGGCGGTAAACACGCGTGCCGCCTCCTCGACATCGAAGGCGATGCTCTCGGCGAAGGCGTCGACTGCGTCGGCGAGGCCCTCGGCGACGATTTGCTCGAGCATCGGCCCGGCGACCAGCGCGACATAGTCGGCCCGCCGACCCTCGTATTCCGGCGGCAGCGCGTGGGCGCCGAGGAAGCTGGTGCGGATGTCGACCGAATTATTCGCGGCGAGCCGACGCGCCACCCGGAGCATCTTGACCTCGCTCTCGATGTCGAGGCCATAACCCGATTTGATCTCGACGGTGGTGGCGCCGCTCGCCGCCAGCGCACGCAGCCGCGGTAGCGAAGCGGCGTAGAGGGCGTCTTCGCTCGCCGCCCTGGTGCTCGCGACCGTGGCGCGGATGCCGCCGCCGGCCTTCGCGATCGCCTCGTAACTTGCGCCGTCGAGCCGCAACTCGAACTCGGCGGCGCGGTCACCGGCGAAGACCAGATGGGTGTGGCAATCGATCAGCCCCGGGGTGATCCAGCGGCCGCCGGCATCGTGCATCACGGCGCCGCGCACGCGCGGCAGCGCGTGACGCGCGCCGACCCACGCGATGCGGTCGCCGGCGACCGCGATGGCGCCGTCCTCGATCACGCCATAGCCTGGTTCGTCCGCCCGCATCGTCGCAAGACGAGCGTTCTCCCAGACCCGATCCCAGCCGGCCATGCGCGCGTCCCGGTTTGTCATTGGTCGATACCTGTATATTCTGCGGTGGTGAGCCGGTCCACCGCACAATGCGTCTGCTACCGGGTGAGCGCTGCCCTGTTGCCGGGCGGCTTCGGCCGCGACGTGGTCATCGAGGTCGACGGGACCGGCCGCATTGCGGCGGTCGAGAGGGAAACCGACCGACCCGCGACGCCGTTACGGGGCGTTGCCGTTCCGGGCATGCCCAATCTCCATTCCCACGCCTTCCAGCGTGCCATGGCCGGCCTCACCGAGCGTGCCGGGCCGCAAAGCGATGACTTCTGGAGCTGGCGCGAGACCATGTACGGTTTCCTGGCGCGGCTTGGGCCGGAGGAGGTCGAGGCGATCGCCGCGCAGCTTCATGTCGAGCTGCTGAAGCACGGCTACACCGCCATCGCCGAGTTCCACTATCTCCACAACGATCCCGCCGGCGGCGCCTATGCCGATCCGGCGGAGCTGGCGGTGCGCATCCTCGCCGCGGCGCGGACCAGCGGCATCGGCCTGACCCTGCTGCCGGTGCTCTACCAGACGGCGCAGTTCGGCGGCGTGCCGGCAGGCGAGCGGCAGCGACGCTTCGTTCTCGGCGAGGATGCCTATCTGCGCCTCGTCGAACGGCTGCTCGGCCTGCAGCGCGACGATCCGCAGCTCCGTATCGGCATCGCGCCCCATTCGCTGCGCGCCGTGCCGCCGGCACCGCTCGCCGCCGCGGTCTCGGCGCTGGGCTCTCTCGACCCGACCGCGCCGATCCACATCCATGCGGCCGAGCAGCCCAAGGAGGTCGAGGACTGCCTCGCCTGGAGTCGTCGGCGGCCGGTCGAGTGGCTGCTCGAGCACGCACCGGTCGATCCGCGCTGGTGCCTGGTCCATTGCACGCAGACGACACAAGCCGAGCTCGCCGCGCTCGCGGCATCACAGGCGGTGGCCGGGCTCTGCCCGACCACCGAGGCCAATCTCGGCGACGGCGTCTTCCCGTTGCCGACCTATCTTCAGGCCGGCGGGCGCTTCGGCATCGGCACCGACGCGAACGTCGCGGCGAGCCCGACCGAGGAACTGCGCTGGCTCGACTATGTCCAGCGGCTCCTCGCCCGCCGCCGCACCCTGACCGAGCACGTACCCGGCGCCGCGACCGGCGCTGCGCTCTACCGCCGGGCGCTCGCCGGCGGTGCCCAGGCCTGCGCTCGTCCGATCGGGGCCATCGCCGTCGGGCACCGCGCCGATATCGTGGTGCTCGACGACCAGCATCCGACGCTTTACGGCCGGGCCGGCGACACGCTGCTCGATGCCTGGATCTTCGCCGGCATCGGCAATCCCGTGCGCGACGTGATGGTCGGTGGGGAATGGCTGGTGCGCGACGGCGTGCACCAGCAGGAAGTCGAGATCGCCACCGCCTATCGCGCCGCCGTCGATCGTCTTGCGTCATAGAAAGGACCGCCGCCGCGATGAGCAGCAATCCCCGCCTCGACAATGCCCGCCGCATTGCCGCGCCGCATGGCCGTACGCTCACCTGCCGCTCCTGGGAGGCCGAGGCGGCGATGCGCATGTTGATGAACAATCTCGACGCGGCGGTCGGCGAGCGGCCGGAGGAGCTGGTGGTGTATGGCGGCATCGGCCGCGCGGCGCGGGACTGGGCGTCCTACGACAAGATCGTCGCCGCGCTGCGCGGGCTTGGCCCGACCGACACGCTGCTCGTCCAGTCGGGCAAGCCGGTCGGCATCTTTGAGACCCATGCGGACGCGCCGCGGGTGCTGATCGCCAACTCGAACCTGGTCGGCAAATGGTCGAGCTGGGACCATTTCCACGAGCTCGATCGCCGCGGCCTGATGATGTATGGCCAGATGACCGCCGGCTCCTGGATCTATATCGGCAGCCAGGGCATCGTGCAGGGCACTTATGAGACCTTCGCCGAGGCCGGGCGGCAGCATTACGGCGGCGATCTGACCGGCCGCTGGATCCTGACCGGCGGGCTCGGCGGCATGGGCGGCGCGCAGCCGCTCGCTGCCACCATGGCGGGCGCCTCCCTGCTGGCGGTGGAATGTCAGCCGAGCCGCATCGAGCGGCGGATCGAGACCGGCTATCTCGATGCCTCGGCCACCAGCCTCGACGAAGCCTTGGCCATGATCGCCGCCGCGGAGCGTCCGACGTCGATCGGTCTGCTCGGCAATGCCGCCGAGGTGTTTCCCGAGATCGCCCGGCGGGTAGCGGCGGGCGATGGGCGGGCACGACCCGACATGGTCACCGACCAGACCTCGGCCCATGATCCCTTGAACGGCTATGTCCCGGCCGGCTGGACGCTCGAGCAGCATCGCCACATGAGCGCCAGCGATCCCAAGGCGACCGAGGCGGCAGCCAAGACCTCGATGGCAGCGCAGGTGCGCGCCATGCTCCAGCTCTTTCGGATGGGCATCCCGACCCTCGATTACGGCAACAACATCCGCCAGGGCGCCTTCGAGATGGGCGTCGCCGACGCCTTCGCCTTCCCGGGTTTCGTTCCGGCCTATATCCGGCCGATGTTCTGCCGTGGCCGCGGCCCGTTCCGCTGGGCGGCGCTGTCCGGCGATCCCGAGGACATCTACCGCACCGACGCGCGCATCAAGGCGCTGTTCCCCGAGGACCGCCATCTCCACGCCTGGCTCGACATGGCGCGCCAGCGTATCCAGTTCCAGGGCCTGCCGGCACGGATATGCTGGCTCGGTCTGGGCGAACGGGCCAAGGCCGGCCTCGCCTTCAACGAGATGGTAGCCAAGGGCGAGCTCGAGGCGCCGATCGTCATCGGACGCGATCACCTCGACAGCGGCTCGGTGGCAAGCCCGCACCGCGAGACCGAGGCGATGCGCGACGGCTCGGATGCGGTCGCCGACTGGCCGCTGCTCAACGCGCTGCTGAACTGCGCCTCGGGCGCCACCTGGGTGTCGATCCACAATGGCGGCGGCGTCGGCATCGGCTACTCGCAACATGCCGGCATGGTGATCGTCGCCGATGGCAGCGCGGGTGCCGCGCGCCGGCTCTCCCGGGTGCTGACCAACGACCCCGCCTCGGGCGTGATGCGCCATGCGGATGCGGGCTACGAATTGGCCATCGACTGCGCCCGCGAGCACGGGCTGCGCCTGCCGATGCTCGACGGGGCGTCGTGATGAAGCCGATCTACGTCACCTATCTCAACGGTCTCGACGTCGCGGCGCTGGCGCTCGGCGACGACGACATCCTGGCAGCGATCGAAACCAGCCTCGCCGCCCAGGGCCGCGGCGAGACGGTCATCGAGCCGCGGATGCACCTCATCCCCGACCCGGCGGTGCACGGCCATTTCAACGTGCTGCGCGGCGCCATCGGCGGCGCGATCAACCTCGCGGGGGTGAAGATCGTCGGCGACTACGTGGACAATTACAAGCAGGACCTGCCCTCGGAGATCGGCCTGCTGGCGCTGTTCGATCCCGCGACCGGCATGCCGCGCGCGCTGCTCGACGCCACGGGCATCACCGACATGCGCACCGGCGCGGTCACCGCCATCGGCGCCAAATACCTGGCGCGCAAGGACAGTCGTGTGCTCGGCCATATCGGCGCGCGCGGCACCGCCTATTGGAACGTCCGGCTGCTCGACCGGCTGTTCGACTTCGCCGAGATCCGCGTCCATTCGCGCCGGCCGGAAAGCCGCGACGGCTTCGCCGCGCGGCTGTCGCGGGATCTCGGCAAGCCGGTGCGAGCGCTCCCGTCGTGGGAGGCCACGGTGACCGGCGCCGACATCGTCGTCGAGGCCTCGCGGCTTCTGGAGCCGACGCCGCTGTTGAAGACGGCGTGGATCAAGCCGGGCGCCCTGGTGGTCCCCTATGGCACGATGAGCGCGGTCGAGCTGTCGCTCACCGACATCATGGCGAAGCTGGTGGTCGACGACTGGGGCCAGTGCAAGACCGGCCGCTTCGGCGCGCTGCGCGCCCATGTCGAGGCCGGCAAGCTCAGTGAGACGACGCTCCACGCCGAGCTCGGCGAGATCGTCGCCGGCCGCAAGCCCGGCCGCGAGCGTCCCGACGAGACCATCCTGCTCTGGCACCGCGGGCTGTCGTTGAGCGACATCGCGCTGGGCTATGCGCTGCTGGAGAAGTCGCAGCTTCTCGCGATCGGGCAGCGGCTGCGCTTCGCTTAGCGAGCCGCGCGCAGCCGCCCCGGCGAGAGGCAGCCCGGCCCATATCAAGGGGTCTTGCCCTGCTCCGCCGCTTTGACGATGGCCTCGGTCCAGAAGCCGCCGCCCGCAGCGTCGAGCTTCCGGTCGAACGCGGTGCCGGTGGCGCTGACGAACTGCAAGGCGTGATCGACCCCTGCCAAGGTGATAGAGCCGCCGCCGGCGATGCCGTCCTTCATCGTCTCGACCGCCGCCAGCACCGCATCGGGCTTCAGCTTCGGGAAGAACTTCGACTGGATGGCCGCGGCGACCGCCGCCGGGTCCTTAAGGATGGCTGCGCTCGCCGCCTGCAACGCGCGGGCCGTCGCGACCGCTAGGTCGCGCCGCGCACCGTCGAGCGGCGTCTTGGCCACCAGCACCAGATAGGGCAGCGCGCGCAGATCGGGGAACTCGGCGCCGAGTCGGATCAAGACCTTGCCGGTCTTCGCCTCCTCCGTGAGCGCGCCCTCCGGCGGCGACAGCACGAAGCCGTCGATCTGTCCGTTGTCGAGCGCCGCGCGGATCGCCGGCGGCGGGCCGATCATCGCGATCTTGATGTCGTGCTGGGGGTCGAGCCCGCCTTGACCGGCCAACCAGCGCGCGACGCGGTCCTGCGCGCCGCCGACCGCGCTCACCCCGATGACCGCCCCCTTGAGCACGGCAATGCGGGTCTTGAGCGGGCTCTGCGGGCCGATGCCGGTGCGCTTCAGGAAGGCGTCGGACACCACCAGCTCGAGGGAGACCTGCGACATCAGCGAATAGATCAGCTGAAAGGGCTGACCCTTGCCGATCGCCGCCAGAGCGGTGTCCGAGCCGACCGCGGCAAAGTCGACGTCGCCGGCGTCAAGCGCGGCGAGCGCCGGCGGATCGCCGCCGCTGATCGAGACGAAGCGCAGCTCGAGCCCCTGCGCCGGGAAGCTGTCGAGCGCCCTGGCGGCCCAAAGCGGCAGGAAGCTGAGGGTGGGCACCGCCTGGCCGATACGCACGGGGGCGGCATGGGCCGGCGCCAGCGCGGCGACGAGGGCGAGGATGAGGATGGCAAGACGCGGCATGGGACCTCCTCCGCTCAGATCTCGTGAGACACCGCGCCGGGCGCGCTCGGGCGCCAGCGCAACAGGTGACGCTCGAGCCTCGTCGCCCCGGCATTGGCGAGGAACACGAAGGCCAGCAGGATGGCGATGCCGGCGAAGACACCGGCCGGGTCATAGCTCGCCGAGGCCTGGCTGATGAACAGCCCGAGCCCTTGCACCGACGAGGTGAACTCGCCGACGATGACGCCGATCACGCTGTACGGGATCGCCATGCGCATCGCCATGATGACGAAGGGCGCCGCCGCCGGCAGATAGACATGGCGGGTGAGCTGGCTCTCGCTGGCGCCCAAGATCATGGTGAGGTTCACCAGCTCGCGGTCGACCGAGC
>JBKQTR010000560.1:0-5954 GCA_052143095.1 Allostellaceae bacterium | reverse complement strand
TCGCTAACGCGGCTATCATCGTCCTGCTCCACTATGAGCGAGTAGCGCTCGTCCTCGTCGTTCCACTCACTTGCTTTATCTCTCAAACTCGTCCAACGTGATTTGAGTGCCAAAGTCACTCGAAGTGGGAGTGCAAATACCACGTCGTTTTCAATACGAAGTTTAGGCGCAAGGTTCTGTAAGGCGAGCTGCGCAAACATTTGGGGGAGGTGTTCTGCAAGCTTGCGGAACACCGAGAGAGCCGGGTCGAAGAGGGGCACTTGCTGCCCGACCACGTTCACATGATGCTGTCGATTCCGCCCAAGTACGCGGTCAGTCAGGTCGTGGGGTACATCAAGGGCAAGAGCGCGATCCATTTGGCTCGGGTTTATGGCGAGCGCCATCGCGGGTTCATAGGACAGCACTTTTGGGCCCGGGGATATTTCGTTTCGACGGTCGGGCGGGACGAGACGGTCATTCGGGACTACATCAAGAACCAAGAGAAAGAGGACCAGCGATTGGACCAACTCAACCTCTGGCGCTGACTGGCCACCCCCAGGTGGCCCGGTAAACCGGGGACGCGTCAGCGTCCCCATTCGCCGCTTTGAGCGGCTCACAACCCGAAAGCCCCCGGCTTTGCCGGGGGATTGTTACTGTTCCTTGACGTCGATCAATGCGCAGAACCCCTCTTTGTGAGATCAAGAATACATGCGCGGGCGACGCCGTCGCCGGACGAGCGAGCGAAGACGACGGCTGCCTTGGATAGAATGCCGCTTCTTCGGCGTCCCGCGCAAAGAGGCCGATGGCTGTGGTTCAATCACCTGCAGATCTGAACCAAAACCCGGTCGTGGCGGGCATGCTTCGTGAATATGGCCAGCTGCTTCGTCAACAGGGCGCGGAAACGTTTCGCGTGGCGGCTTACCAGCACGCAGCCGACGTCGTCGAGCGTCTCGACCGCCCGCTCGGCGAAGTCTTCGCCGCCGGCGGCCGCGAAGCCCTGATGGCGTTGCCCGCCGTCGGCCGCTCGATCGGGGCCGCCCTCGCCGAGATGCTGACGACCGGACGATGGGCGCAACTGGGGCGGCTTCGCGGGACGCTCGAGCCGGAAGAGCGGTTCCGGACGATCCCGGGCATCGGGCCTCAGCTTGCGAAACGCATCGCCGAGGAACTGCACGTCGACACGTTGGAATCTCTGGAAGCCGCGGCTCACGACGGACGTCTCGCCGCCATCGAGGGGATTGGATTGCGGCGCGCGGAGATGATCCGCACAGCCCTGGGCGAAAGGCTCGGGCGTCCGCGCCTGCGCAGACTTCGGCAATCGCGGGAGCGTCCTCCGGTCGATCTATTGCTTGACGTCGACGCCGAATACCGAAGGCGGGCGAGCGCGGGCGAACTGAGGACCATTGCGCCCAAGCGATTCAATCCCTCCGGCGAAGCCTGGCTGCCGGTCCTGCATGCGCGGCGCGGCGATTGGGTTCACCGCGCTCTACTCGAACACGGCCCTCGCCCACGAGCTGGGGCGGGTGAAGGACTGGGTGGTGATCTACTACGAGACGGACGCGCTGCCTGAAGGACAGTGTACGATTGTCACGGAAACGCGCGGGCCGATTGCGGGTCAGCGCGTCGTCCGGGGACGTGAGCAGGAATGCTGGAACTATTGGGCCCACATTGACCAGAAGCCGCGCGAAACGTCCGCTTCCGCCGCATGAGCCGAGAGCTCGGGTGCGAGGTCAAGCTTCGGAGCGGCCGACGAGTTTGGATCCATGCCAATACAGAACGCCGAAATCGCCGCTCTGCTGAGTCAGGAAGCCGAGCTGCTTGAGATCCAGGGCGCGAACCCGTTCCGCGTCCGCGCCTATCGCCGCGCGGCGCAAACGATCGACGCCTTGCCCCGGTCCGTCGCGACGGTCCTCGCCGCCGGAGAGGACCTGACTGCGCTGCCGGGCATCGGTCAAGATCTGGCGAGCAAGATCGCAGAAATCGTCAGCACCGGCCATTTCGCGGCGCTCGATAGCCTCAAGCGCGAGGTCCCGGGTGAGCTCGCGACGATCGCCGCGCTGCCTGGCATGGGCCCCAAGCGGGTGAGCCAGCTGCACCGCGAGCTCGGGGTGCGAACCCTCGACGATCTGCGGCGAGCATTGGAACGCGGGCGCCTTCAAGGCTTGAAAGGCTTTGGCGCTCACATCGAGGAGACGCTCCGCACGGCGCTGGCGGAGCCGCCCGCCGAGAAGCGCCATAAGCTCTCGAGCGTCGAACAAGAGGTCGACGCTCTGATCTCCTTCCTGAGGCCGATCGTCGGCGGCGGCCGAATCGCCGCAGCGGGCAGTTTTCGAAGACGGAAGGACACCGTAGGCGACCTCGACCTGCTCGCGACCTCGGATGATGCCGCCGCCGTCGGCGCTCGTCTCGCTGCTTACGAGAATGTCGGTCAGGTCCTTGCGCGCGGCCCCAGTCGAACGACGATCGTCCTGCGCAGCGGGCTTCAGGTCGATCTCCGCGTCGTCGCGGACGCGAGCTACGGAGCCGCGCTGATGTATTTCACCGGCTCGAAGGCCCACAACATCGCTCTGCGCAAGCTCGCCAACGATCGCGGATGGAAGCTGAACGAGTACGGTCTCTTCGAACGGGAACGGCTACTGGCGGGAAAGGGCGAGGAGGAAATCTACCAGAAGCTCGGCCTTTCCTTCGTCCCGCCAGAGTTGCGCGAGGATCGAGGCGAAATCGCGCTTGCGCGCGGAGGGGCCTTGCCGAAGCTCGTCGCGCTCGCCGACATCCGCGGTGACCTCCACGTCCACACGACATGGAGCGACGGAACGGCCTCGATCGAGCAGATGGCGCAGGCGGCCAAGGCGCGCGGCTATGAATACATTGCGATCACCGACCACAGCCGGAGATTGACGGTCGCTCACGGGCTCGACGCCGCTCGCCTGGCGCGCCAGATCGACGAGATCGACCGACTGAACGCCGGGCTGCATGGCGTCACGCTATTGAAGGGAATCGAGGTCGACATCCTGGAGGACGGCGCGCTCGACTTGCCGGACAGCATCCTGTCGCGCCTCGACCTCGTCGTCGCCGCGGTCCACTCGCATTTCGAACTTCCCCGCGAGGCGCAAACCATGCGCATCGTCCGCGCGATGGACAATCGGCACGTTTCGATCATCGCTCACCCGACAGGCCGACTGATCGGACAGCGGGCGCCCTATGACCTCGACTTCGGGCAGATTGCGGCCGCGGCGGCGGAACGAAGTTGCCGCCTCGAGATCAACGCCGCTCCGGATCGCCTGGACCTCGACGACGTCCACGTCCACGCCGCCAAGGAGGCGAAGGCCCTGCTTGTCATATCAACCGACGCGCACGCGCCCACTTTCCTCGAGTGGATGCGCTTTGGCGTCGACCAGGCGCGTCGCGGCTGGCTCGAGAGGGGCGATGTGGTCAACACACTTCCGCTTTCGAAGCTGAGGAAATTCCTTCGCCGCTGAGCGCACGCGCACGCTTCGGATCGAAGCTTGTGCCGAGCCGGTTTGGCGCTTCGTTCCTGGAAATCGGCAACGGGCCCGTCTTGGATCCCATTGGAGACAGAGGGAAGCCGTCGAACGTCACGACAAGCGCGATGCACACCGGACGCAGTCGGGCCGATGGTCGCCGCTCGACGCGGCATGGCCCGCACCGAAAATCTGGCGTGGCTGCGCCCGACCGGCAGGCGCTCATCATCAGCGCGCTGAAGTCGGAACTGAAAAAGTTTGCCTGCGAAGTCGCCCGTGGCGACGGTTTGCGCACGGTGCGCGAAGGCGTCGAAGTGCCCCACCATGACAGCTAGCGCGATCTCGAGCGCGCACGCCACGGTCAAAAGCCGTTTAGGAGACGCTGACGTCGGAGGGGGCGTGTCCCAGCCGTGGGCTCTGACTGGCGCCCAAGTCGAACGAAAGCGGCAGAAGCATTGATATCGATCAATGCACCGGATAACGAAGGGCCTAAACTCTCCAAATCGAAAATGCGAAACGAGGAAGCGACATGGAGATTCGCCGTGTCCAGAGTTGACCCCTGCGCACCGATATTCGAGGTCGAGGTGATCGACGTGGAGGGATACGCTTGGCTATTCGCGAACCTGCATCTCCATGATGCGATTAAGGTGAGTGCTGCTTTTGAAGGCGAGGCACAGCTGGGCAGTGAGGCACGCATCTTCATACCGCCCCCGCATCTTAGCGTGGGGCCGACGGATGATTGATATCAATCGCCTAATTCCGGCCTTTAAATTGAGCGGTCGCGCACCGCGTGTCTTGCTCGTCACGCGCAGCTCAGGGCCACGTGAATCACTGAGCCATGGAGACTCTCGGTCATGGTGAGGCCACTTCGCTTGAACACCTTGAGCATGGGCGTGTTGTCCGCGAGGACATCCGCCACGAGTTCGCTCAGACCCGCTTCGCGTGCAATCGCCGCAAGATGCCGCATTAGCGCTGTGCCGAGCCCCTTTCTCTGGTAGTCGTCGATCACCGAAAATGCTACCTCGGCGCAGCCGGGCTTGGTGATGACGTAGCGGCATCCGCTGATGATCGCCGGTTGATCGTCCTCTTTCGTCACCGCCACCAAAACGACGTGGCGGATGAAGTCGACGTCGAGGAAGAAATGGGCTTTTTGTTCGGAGAACTTGCGCTTCACGGTGAAGAAGCGGTGATAGAGTGTTCTCGTGCTCGCGCGCCGCACCGCGGCGCGAAGCCCTTCCCGGTCCCCTGGCCGCTGTGCGCGGATCTCGACCTTTCGCCCGTCGTTGAGCGTTTCTATCGCATGATAGCTCCTAGGATCGAACATGACTGCCCTATCGCTCGCACTATGATTGTTGCGCATTGCCCACGATGAACTCTTTGCGGCAAAACCGGGCGAGCTAATCTACCACGCGGCGGCAGGGCAAGAATTGCGCTCGCGCAAGTCACGGGCTGGTTCTGCGGGCGCCGGCGAGGCGAGCGGCGAGTGCGTCGGCGTCTGCACGCAGCCGGTCGGGGACTGCCGCTCGACCGGTCACAACCCCGACGCCCGATATCATGCGATTTCACAACGAAACCCGGGCACGCCCGACAATGCTCAGCCTCACCAAGATAAGCTTCGGCGGCACGTCCGCTATTGTCACGAGCATCGGACTGATTGTTGGCCTGACAGCGTCCGGTGCGTCCCGAGGAAGTGTCATCGCAGCGCTCCTAATCTTCGCGCTTGGGGACAACCTCACGGACGCGCTGAGCATCCACATCTATCAGGAATCGGAGAGGCTTGAGAGCCGCCGCGCCTTTGCGGCGACGGTGGGCAATTTTGTGACCCGTGTCGCAATCTGTGCCGGTTTCCTCGCCCTCGTCTCCGTACTCCCAAGTGGCTACGCGGTTGGCGTGTCCCTGCTTTGGGGCGCCGTTTTGTTGGCCGGGCTGTCGTGGCTCGTGGCTCGTAGTCGCGGGGCTAATCCGGTAATGGAGGTCTGCAAGCATTTGGCAGTGGCGTTCGGCGTGATCGCGCTCAGCCGCATGGTCGGCTCGGCGATTCTGGGCATGTCGGTTCCCTAACTGCGGAGGCGGCAGATGGGAGTATTGGCCCTCAGGCCGCCGTGCGACTTGGTTGCGAAGCTGCTTTTTTGTACCGCGCTGAGGCAGGGCGAGAATGGCGCTCGCGCAAATCACCGGCTTTTGCTGCGGGCGCGGCCAAGCCGAGCGGCCAGTGCGTCGGCCTCTGCCCGCAGCCGGTCGGAGACTGTCACCGGGTAAGGTCTTTCCGCCCCCTCGAGCGCGCGCAGCCGCGGCGGGAGCGCCGCGATCATCGCCGAGCTCCTGTCCCGTAGATCGGAGATCCGGGCGCGCGCCTCGACCCGCCTGCCGCTCGCCATCGCCGGCTCCAAAAGCGGCGCGCCCTCGTGCGTCTCGTCCCGCCGGGCGACCACGTCGCCGATCGCCAACCCGCCGGCCATCCGGCGGAAGACCTGCTTGCGGCCGGGCATCGTC
>JBKQTR010000559.1:0-4439 GCA_052143095.1 Allostellaceae bacterium | reverse complement strand
GTCGCAATCGCCGCCTTCATGGTCTGGTTGCGGTGAATGTCAACGCGACCTAGCCGATTGGGGTGCCGCCACCGAACGGGCTAGCCGATTGGGCGTGCGGGCTTTCGCGGTTGCAAGGGCAACCGCTGGCGCCCGCCGGCGACGACGCTTTGCGTCGCGCCAAAGCAGAGAGGCGCCAGAGCGCCCTCGCGAGCGCCGCTGACGCCTCTCGAGGAGCCGCTGCCGGCTCCCTGACTCGACGAACGGATGGGCTTGCCCCACCGCTTGCAGCGTCCGGGCGGGACGCCGCCTTCTCCGGCACCGGCCCGGTGAAGGGTCCGGCGAAGCGCGCATCTCCCGCAACGCACCGACCACCAACCGCGAGCCGCATCCCGAAAGACGCGCTCTCGATCTGGCGCCGCATGGCCGCCTGGGCAGGCAACCGGCGTCGCCCAGTGGCCGGGACAGGCGCAGAGCCGCCCACCCCGACGCGGCTCGCGCTGTGACGCGCCCGCCGCATCGCCCGGAGAAACCCACCTTCCGGCGGGCTACGCGCAGAACCTCTCGGATCTCTCGCTGCGGACCCACCGCCAGATGGACCCGCGGCTCCCGATCAAGGGGCCGGCGCTCTCGCGAGCCACGAGGTGATGATCGCAGAATCGCGCTGTGCCACAAGACGTTTTCTTGCGTCAGACGAAAATTTCTGTGCATAAAATTTCGCGATTCGCACAGCTTGTCCAATCTCCATCCCCAGGCTTGTCCACAATCGGCACGCTTGCGGCGCCGCGACGGCATGTCGGAGGTGGCGTTGACTTGGCCCGGGCGCGCGGGCTAGATGATGCTCGCGGCGCGCGGCGCGTGCGCCGCGCCTCAGCGCAAGGCTCTCCCGCAATGACGCCCGCCGAACGGCCACTCTCACCTTTCCAGTTGGGCTCGACCTACAAGCTGCAGCTCACCTCGGCGCTGTCGTTCAGCCATCGCGCGACCGGCGTGGCGCTCAGCGTCGGCACGCTGTTCCTGGTGTGGTGGCTGGTCGCCGCGGCGACGAGCGACAGCGCCTTCGCCAGGGCGCAATGGTTTTTCGGCTCCTGGCTCGGGCTGCTGCTGCTGCTCGGCTGGACCTTCGCCTTCTTCTTCCATCTCTGCAACGGCATCCGCCATCTCTTCTGGGACGCCGGCTATGGCTTCGAGCTGCGCACCGTCTACGCCTCGGGCTGGGCGGTGGTGGCGGCGAGCGGCGTGCTCACCGTCATCGCTTTCGCCGCCGGCCTCGTGGTGCGGGGCTAGCGATGGCGGAGCCGCGCCTGCGCTCCCCGCTCGGCCGCGCCATCGGCCTGGGCTCGGCCAAGGAGGGGGTGGAGCATTGGTGGGCGCAGCGCGTCAGCGCCGTGGCGCTGATCGTGCTGGGCCTGTGGTTTGCGGCCTCGCTGATCGCGCTGGCCGGCGCCGACCGGGCCGCGGTCATCGCCTGGCTGCGCCACCCGCTGCCCGCCATCGCCACCGTGCTGATGCTGATCGCCGTGTTCTACCACGCCGCGCTCGGCCTGCAGGTGGTGATCGAGGACTATGTCCATGCGGAATGGCTGAAGCTCTCGACGCTGGTGGCGATGCGCCTCATATGCATAGCGTTCGCCGTCGCCGGCATCTTCGCCGTGCTGCGGATCGCCTTCGGAGGCTAAGGGACCATGGCGGAGGCTTACGAGATCGTCGATCACGCTTATGACGTCGTCGTCGTCGGCGCCGGCGGCGCGGGCTTGCGCGCCACCCTCGGCATGACCGCGGCGGGGCTCAGGACCGCCTGCATCAGCAAGGTCTTCCCGACGCGCAGCCACACCGTGGCGGCGCAAGGCGGCATCAGCGCCGCGCTCGGCAATATGGCCGAGGATGACTGGCGCTGGCACATGTACGACACGGTCAAGGGCTCCGACTGGCTCGGCGACCAGGATGCGATCGAATATATGTGCCGCAACGCGATTCCGGCGGTGATCGAGCTCGAGCAGTTCGGCGTGCCGTTCTCGCGCACCGAGGACGGCAGGATCTATCAGCGTCCCTTCGGCGGCCATACCGTGCATCACGGCAAGGCCATGGCCAAGCGCGCCTGCGCCGCCGCCGACCGCACCGGCCACGCCATCATCCACACGCTCTATCAGCAATGCCTGCGGCACAATGCCGAGTTCTTCGTCGAGTATGTCGCTCTCGACCTCGCCATGGACGAGGACGGCGCCTGCCGCGGCGTGCTCGCCTGGGATCTCGAGACCGGCAGCCTGCACCGCTTCCGCGCGCATCAGGTGGTGCTGGCTACCGGCGGCTATGGCCGCGCTTATTTCTCCTGCACCTCGGCACACACCTGCACCGGCGACGGCAATGCCATGGTGCTGCGCGCCGGTCTGGCGCTGCAGGACATGGAGTTCATCCAGTTCCATCCCACCGGCATCTACGGCGCCGGCTGCCTGATCACCGAGGGCGCGCGCGGCGAGGGCGGCTATCTCACCAATTCCGTAGGCGAGCGCTTCATGGAGCGCTATGCGCCGACCGCCAAGGACCTCGCGTCGCGCGACGTGGTGAGCCGCGCCATGACCATCGAGATCCGCGAGGGCCGCGGCTGCGGGCCGCAGAAGGACCACATCCTGCTGCATCTCGAACATCTCGATCCCAAGGTGCTGCATGAACGGCTGCCCGGCATCTCCGAGACGGCGAAAATCTTCGCCGGCGTCGATGTCACGCGCGAGCCGATCCCGGTCTTGCCGACGGTCCATTACGACATGGGCGGCATCCCGACCAACTATCACGGCGAGGTCATCCACCCGACCGCCGACGATCCCGAGCGCACCGTGGCCGGCCTGATGGCAATCGGCGAGGCGGCCTGCGTCTCGGTGCATGGCGCGAACCGCCTCGGCTGCAATTCGCTCCTCGACATCGTCGTCTTCGGCCGCGCCGCGGCGCATCGTGCCGCCGAGTTGGTGCGGCCGGGGGCGCCGCACAAGCCGCTCGCGCGCTCGGCGAGCGACGCGGCGCTGGCTCGGCTCGATCGCGTGCGCAACGCCAAGGGGACGCTCAAGACCGCCGACATCCGGCTCGCCATGCAGCGGACGATGCAGAACGACTGCGCCGTCTTCCGCACCGCCGAGACGCTCGAGCAGGGCCGGCGCAAGATCGACGACATCGCGGCGTCGATCAAGGATCTCACGATTTCCGACCGCTCGATGATCTGGAACACCGATCTGGTCGAGGCGCTCGAGCTCGACAATCTGCTGGCGCAGGCCGTGGTCTCGCTGCATTCCGCGGTCAACCGCACCGAGAGCCGCGGCGCCCATGCGCGCGAGGATTTCCCCGAGCGCGACGACAAGGGCTGGATGAAGCACACCGTCTCCTGGCTCGACGGCGCCGGCAAGGTACGGCTCGATTATCGCCCGGTGCATATGTACACGCTGTCGAACGAGGTGCAGGTCGTCCCGCCCAAGGTGCGCGTCTATTAAGAAGAAGAGGAATGGAGAGGGTCGATGGTTGAATTCACCCTGCCCGCCAATTCCAAGGTGGGTGCCGGCAAGACTTTCAAGGCTGGAGCCGGCGCCAAGCGGGTGAAGGCGTTCAAGATTTATCGTTGGGACCCCGATGCCAGGGCCAATCCGCGGCTCGACACCTACGAGGTCGATCTCGATGCCTGCGGGCCGATGGTGCTGGACGCGCTGATCAAGATCAAGAACGAGATCGACACCACCTTGACCTTCCGCCGCTCCTGCCGCGAGGGCATTTGCGGCTCCTGCGCCATGAATATCGACGGCACCAACACGCTCGCCTGCCTCAAGGGCATCGACGAGGTCAAGGGCGAGGTGAAGATCTACCCGCTGCCGCACCTGCCGGTGATCAAGGATCTCGTGCCGGACCTCACCCATGTCTATGCGCAGTACCGCTCGATCAAGCCGTGGCTCGAGGCGGAATCGGCGCCGCCTCCCGACCGCGAGCGCGGGCAATCGGTGGCCGAGCGCGAGAAGCTCGACGGGCTCTGGGAGTGCATCCTGTGCTTCTGCTGCTCGACGAGTTGTCCCAGCTACTGGTGGAACGGCGACCGCTATCTCGGCCCGGCGATCCTGCTGCAGGCCTATCGCTGGCTCGCCGACAGCCGCGACGAGAAGACCGGCGAGCGCCTCGACGCGCTCGAGGACCCGTTCCGGCTCTATCGCTGCCACACCATCATGAACTGCACCCGCACCTGCCCCAAGGGCCTGAACCCGGCCAAGGCCATCGCCGAGATCAAGAAGATGATGGTGGCGCGAAGGTGACGCCCCGCGAGCGCTTGCGCTCGTCGGGGGCGGCGTCAGCGGTTGCGTAGCAACCGCGAGAGCCGCACAGGGCGGGCTAGCGTCCCGCTTTCCGCTGCACTTCCGCCCGTGCGTCCTTCGGACAACCCGTTCGATCGCTCTGCGATCGAACCCTCCGGGGCCGACCGCGGAGCGGTCGGC
>JBKQTR010000558.1:0-7913 GCA_052143095.1 Allostellaceae bacterium | reverse complement strand
CCGCGAGCGCCGCCGCGGCCCGGCTCACCGCCGCTGCGCGCTCGCGCAGCATAGGCTCGGCAAGGCGCCGGACGCGCGTCAGCACCGCCGGCGACGCGCGTCCGGGCGAGCCTCCGTCGAAAGGCGGCCGCGGGTCGTACTCGACCAGAAGCTGGATCGCCGCCGCCGTCTCGCGGCCGCAGATCTCGTCGACCACCGCGAGGGCGAAGTCGATACCCGCCGTGACGCCGCCGCCGGTGATGACCTTGCCGTCGACGACGACGCGCTGCGCCGCCGGCTCGGCGCCGAATTCCCTGAGCAGCTCGCGTGACATCCAGTGGCAGGCGGCGCGGCGACCGCTGAGCAATCCTGCGGCGCCCAGCGCCAGCGAGCCGGTGCAGACCGAGGTGACGTAGCGCGCCCCCTCCGCCGTGCGACGCAGGAAGCCCAGCATCGCCGCGTCGGTCAGCACATCGTTGACGCCGGCGCCGCCGGGCACGCAGACGAGGTCCAGCGCCGGGCAGGTATCGAGCGTCGTCGTCGGCTGCAGGCGAAGACCGCGCTCGGCGGTCACGGCGTCAAGCGTCTTGGCGACGAGGTGCGTCTCGGCTCCGGGCATGCGCGCCAGGACCTCCAAGGGGCCGGTGAGGTCGAGCTGGGTCAGCCGGGGAAAGAGCAGGAAGCCGATATGGAAAGGCGTGGGCGGCATGGGCAGAACCTCCGGGAACCGATGGCGTCATTCTGCCGGCGACAAGGCTTGGCGTAAATGACATACTTCCCTCTTTTCCTGCCAAGGTCCCGCCATGCGCTCCATCGTCTTCGCCGCCTTCGACCAGGTCCTGCTGCTCGACATCGCCGGCCCGCTGCAGGCCTTCGCCACCGCCCGCGATCTCGCCGTCGAGGCGGGCCTTGCCGACCCCTACCACCTGAGCGTGGTTTCCACCCGCGGCGGCGCGGTCGCGACCTCGTCCGGGCTGCGCCTGCTCAGCGAGCCGCTCGAGGCTTTGCGCGGCAAGGCGATCGACACGCTGATCGTGCCGGGCGGAAGGGGCGCGCGGCGGGACCCTGCCGAGCCCGGCCTTGACGCCTGGATCGCCGCGCGCGCGGGGCGCGCGCGGCGCACCTGCTCGGTCTGCACCGGCGCCTTCCTGCTGGCGGCGGCGGGGCTGCTCGACGGCCGCCGCGCCGTGACGCATTGGTCGCATTGCGCGCTGCTGCAGCGGCGCTTTCCCCGGGTGCAGGTCGAGTCCGATCCGATTTTCCTGCGTGACGGTGCCGTCTGGACCTCGGCCGGCGTCACCGCCGGCATCGATCTCGCGCTGGCGCTGGTGGAGGAGGATCTCGGCCGCGAGTTTGCGCTCCGCGTCGCCCGCCAGCTCGTGGTCTTCCTCAAGCGGCCCGGCGGGCAGTCGCAGTTCAGCGCCCTGCTGCAGAGCCAGACCAGCGACGACGGCAGCTTCGCCCGCCTCCACGACTGGATGGCCGAGCATCTCGGCGAGGATCTCAGAGTCGAGACGCTGGCCGGGCAGGCCGGGATGAGCCCGCGCAATTTCGCCCGGCTCTATGCCAAGCGCCTCGGCACGACGCCCGCCAAAGCGGTCGAGCGGCTGCGGCTCGAGGCCGCGCGCCGCGCCCTCGAGGAGAGCGGCGCCGCGATCGAGCGCATCGCCCGCGCCTGCGGCTTCGGCGACGAGGAGCGCATGCGCCGCGCCTTCCTGCGCTGCCTGGGCGTCGCGCCCAAGCACTACCGCCAGCGCTTCTCGCGCAGCGACACCGCGGCGTGAGGGCGGGTTTGACCGGCTTCGGCGCGCTCACTACCATCGCCCGAACCCGACGGCCGCCCGGTGCGGCGCCGGGAGAATGACGAGGGAGGGCGGCCCATGTCCGAGGTTTTCCGCTTCGATCCGCTGACCCTGCCGCCGGAATGCGAGACGCTGCGCCGCGAGGTGCGAGGCTTCGTCGCCGAGGAGCGGGCGGCCGGGCGCTGGCGCGCGGAGAGCGACTTCGCCTCGAGCCATTCGCCGGAGTTCAGCCAGCGGCTGGGGGCGCGCGGCTGGATCGGCATGACCTGGCCGAAGCAATATGGCGGCCAGGAGCGCAGCTTCCTCGAGCGCTACGTCGTCACCGAGGAGCTGCTGGCCGCCGGCGCGCCGGTGGGCGCGCATTGGGTCGCCGACCGCCAGAGCGGGCCGCTCATCCTGCGCTTCGGCAACGAGACCCAGCGCCAGGAGATCCTGCCGCGCATCACCCGCGGCGAATGCTTCTTCTGCATCGGCATGAGCGAGCCCGACAGCGGCTCGGACCTCGCCTCGATCCGCACCAAGGCGGTGCCGGTCGAAGGCGGCTGGGAGCTCAATGGCCGCAAGATCTGGACCTCGAACGCGCACAAATCGCATTTCATGATCTGCCTCTGCCGTACCGCGCCGGCCGATGCCGGCGACCGGCATAAGGGGCTCTCGCAGCTCATCGTCGATCTGAAAGCGCCGGGCATCTCGATCCGGCCGATCAAGAACCTCGCCGGCGCCGAGCATTTCAACGAGGTGCTGTTCGAGAATGTGTTCGTCCCCGCCAACCGCATGATCGGGGAGCCCGGCGACGGCTGGAAGCAGGTGACCAGCGAGCTCGGCTATGAGCGCAGCGGCCCCGAGCGCTTCCTCAGCAGCTTCCGCCTGGTGACCGAGTTCGTCCGCCGCGCCGGCCCCAGCCCCGACCCGCGCGAGGCCGAGGCGATCGGCCGCGTGCTCGCGCATCTCGCGACGCTCCGGCGCATGTCGCTCTCGGTGGCGGGCATGCTGCAGAAGGGCGAGATGGTCAATCTCGAGGCGGCGGTGGTGAAGGATCTCGGCACCAATCTCGAGAAGGAGATCCCCGAGATCGTCCGCCTCGTCGCACGGCGCGGCCGCTCGCCCAACCAGGCGGATCTGATGGAAGAGGCGCTCGGCTACAGCGTGCTCTACGCGCCTTCCTTCACCATCCGCGGCGGCACGCGCGAGATCCTGCGCGGCATCGTCGCGCGCGGGCTGGGCCTGCGATGAGCGACAGCCTCGTCCAGGAGGTCGCGGGCAAGCTCTTCGCCGATCTCGTGCCGCCGAAGCTGGTGAACGATGCCGAGGCCGGCGAGTTTCCCGTGGCGCTGTGGCAGGCGGTGAGCGACGCCGGCTTTCCCGATGCACTCGCCGCCGCGGCCGAGACGCCGGGCAATCTCGCCGGCCTGCCCGACGCCGCGGCGATCCTGCGCGAGGCCGGACGGCATGCGGCGCCGCTGCCGCTGGCCGAGACCATGATCGCTCGCTGGCTGCTGGCGGGCGCCGGCATAAAGGCGCCGGAGGCGCCGCTCGCCATCGCGCCGGTGGAGCGCTCCGGCGCGCTGCTGCTGCACCGCGCCGGCAAGGGCTGGCGTCTCGCCGGCCGCGCCGCCCGGCTGCCCTGGGGCCGGCAGGCCGCCGGCATCGTCGCCATCGTCGAAGGGCGCGTGGCGCTGCTCGCGGCCAAAGCCGGCGATTTGCGGCCGGGCAAGAGCCTCGCCGGCGAGCCGCGCGACGATCTCTCGGTCGATGCCGAGGTCGAGGCGAAGCCGGCTCCCGCCGGCGTCGATGCCGCGCTGGTCTATCGCCTCGGCGCGCTGAGCCGCGCGGTGATGATGGCGGGTGCGCTCGACGAGGTGCTGGCGCTCACCGTGCAATACGCCAATGACCGCGTCCAGTTCGGCCGGCCGATCGGCAAGTTCCAGGCGATCCAGCAGCAGCTGGCGCTGCTCGCCGAGAACGTCGCCGCCGCGGGCGTGGTGGCGTCGGCCGCGGTCGAGACCATCGCCGGCAAGGGCGACTTCGCCTTCGCCGTGGCGGTGGCCAAGGCGCGCGTCGGCGAGGCCGCGGGCAAGGTGGCCGAGATCGCGCACCAGGTGCACGGCGCCATCGGCTTCACCCACGAGCATCGCCTGCATCACCTGACGCGGCGGCTGTGGTCGTGGCGCGACGAGTTCGGCGTCGAAAGCGACTGGCAGCAGGAATTGGGCCGGCTCGCAGCATCGCGCGGCGCCGACGGGTTGTGGCCGCTTCTGACGGCTTGGTGAGGATCCATGCACGAGCATCTCAGCTACGAAACCGCCGACCGCATCGCCACCATCACCTTGAACCGGCCCGACCGGATGAACGCGTTCACCTGGGAGATGGTGGATGCCTGGGCGGCGGCGCTGACCGAGGCGCAGCGCGACGACGGCGTCTCGGTCATCATCGTCACCGGCGCCGGCAAGGCATTCTGCAGCGGCGGCGACATCCAAGGCATGGGCGAGCGCCAGGAGCGCACGCCGCTGCAGCGCAAGAACGAGCTGGCGGGCCATGTCCACCGCATCCCGCTGGCGCTCGAGAGCGTCGACAAGCCGGTGATCGCCGCCATCAACGGCGCCGCCTCCGGCGCCGGGCTCGACCTCGCGCTGCAATGCGACCTGCGCTACGCCGCCGAGCGCGCGCGGCTGGGCGAGACCTATGTGCGCGTGGGATTGGTGCCCGGCGCCGGCGGCACCTGGTTCCTGCCGCGGCTGGTCGGCACGGCGAAGGCGCTGGAGCTGTTCTGGACCGGCGAGATGATTTCCGCCGCCGAAGCCGAGCGCATCGGCATGATCAACCAGGTGCTGCCGGATGACCGGCTGCTCGGCCATGTCCGCGAGGTCGCCGACAAGATCGCGCGCGGGCCGCAGCTCTCGGTGCGCTTCATCAAGCGCGCGGTCTATCAGGGGAGCCGCATCGACCTGCGCACCAGCCTTGATCTGATCTCCTCGCATTACGCCGTCGTCTCCTCCTCTGCCGATCACAAGGAGGCGGTGCAGGCCTATCTCGAGAAGCGCAAGCCGACTTTCACCGGCAGCTGAGGGATCGCCGGCGCGCCCGGTAACGGCACATCCCGATACGCAAGATGGCCCGATGCGCAAGATAGCGTTCTGGCGGACCGTGGGCGCGGCGCTGCGGGTCACCTTCGGCGACCGCTCCCGGCTGCTCCACGTCCTGGAGCCGCGGCTGATCGTCACCCTGCTGGCGCTGATCGCCGGCGAGGTCCTGGAGGCGCTGCTGCACCTGAACCTGCTGCTGGTGCTCGCCGCGAGCTGGGTCGTGGTGCTGCTGGCCTTTGCCTCCTTCGCTGTCGCTTGGCATCGCGCCATCCTGATGGGCATGCCGCAGGTGGCGGCGGACGGATGGCGGATCGGTCCGCGGGAGTGGCGCTTTCTCGGCTACAGCCTTGCCATTCCGCTGCTTGTCGGGCTGCCGCTGGGGATCGGCGCGTCGCTGGCGACGGTGGTCGTCATGGTCGCTGGCCGGCTGGCCGGGCTCTCCGGCCTCGCGCTCGCGCTGCTGGAGCCGTCGGTGCGGCTCGCGGCGGTGCTGCTCGGCGCCGCCTGCGCCGCCCGCCTCGCTCTCGTGCTTCCCGCTGTCGCGATCGACGAGCCCGGCGCGTCGCTGCGGCAGGCCTGGGCGCGCGGGCGCGGCAACGCGCTGCGCCTCGCTGGCGGCTCGCTGCTCTGCCTGGCGTCGTTCGCGCCGATCGTCCTGCTCTATCTGGCGCTGCTCGAGCGCATCGCTGCCGACAGCCTGGCGCTGCAGCTGGTGCTGGCGCTGGGATTGATGGCGCTGGAGTTCCTCGACTTCGCCGTCGCCGTGGCCTTTCTCTCCTTGGCCTACGACCAGCTCAGAGCGCCGGCCGAGTAGGGCGTGACTGTCCAGCCGCCGCCAGATTCGCGATTATGTCGGGCTACGATATCAGGGAATTCGAGCCCTTTAGCCCTACCGCTTTCGCGCCTGCAGGGCACGCTCCCTGTGCGCTGCCTGCTTTGCTCGATTACCGCAGACCGCCATGCTGCACCACCTTCGCACATGGCCTCGGGTTCGATCGACGAAGAGAAGTGTGCAGGGCGGCCCCTCGCAAGCTTTCACGTGGGTAAAGTCCTCCGTGCAGACGAGGTCTGCCAGTGATCGTGCTATCGGAAGGAGCAGCGACTCGGGGGAGTGCCAGCGCCGCTGTCGGCGCCAGGCAAGGCCGGAAATCCGTCGTTTGTCGTGTCCGCGGTCATGTTTTTGACCGTAAAGTCGATCGCGAACGACGATCTGACCGAACTCTTCGTCGCGCGCCAACAGATGATTGAGTGGTTCGAGTTGGCGCAGTGCGCTCCGCTCAAGCGGTCTTCCCATGTGTTTGTAAACAAAGGGTTTGAACCAATCCCTCAGGGCGCGCGCTTGTGCCGCAATGGCATCAAGCTCACCGGGAACAGCGCCCTTCCGGAAAGCGTCCAACACGGCGTCAGGCACCAGTCCAGCTTGCTTGAGCCACGCGAGAAGGTCTTCTCCCGAGGCAAGCCACTCGACCTTGGTATCCAGCGGGACCGCGATTGAGTTTAAGAAGTCCAGTCCGAGGTTGTCGGCGATGAAAAACGGCGGCGGGCGCGTGGTTGTCATGGAACGTTCGAAGACAGTTCTCCAAACATCAGGAGCCCATAAATAACCACTTGCGGCAGGGTTGACAAGTTATGTCTGTGTGCAACCTCACAACCGCTCGTTGGCAGTCAATAGTCGCTGTCTTGGACCGCAGGAGGCGAGCTCAGGCTGACTAGGCCCGTCCCTTGTGTCGGGCGATGAGCTGATCGGCAACGTCATTCAGGTCATCGCCGACGATCTGCGGCTGAGGGCCCACCCCCAAAACATCGTTGCCGACCCGCTTGATCAGCGCCGCTTCCCAGCCGGCCGCCACAGCGCCAAGCGTGTCCCATGTATGGCAGGCGATAAGACAGAGCTGGGAAGGCTCAACCCCAAGCTCCCTCTCGACGTAGGCGTAAGCCTGGCGCGACGGCTTATGGTGCTTCGCACCGTCCGCGCTGAAGCGCCGTTCGAAAAGAGCGACAATGCCGCCATGCTCGAGCTGACGGGTTTGAACCTCAAGCAGATTGTCCGTGAGGGTGAATAGACGGAAGCCTGCATCCCGCAGCTTGCGTAGCGCCGCCGGCACCTCCCGGTGCGGCGGCATCGTCGAAAACTTCTCCGTAAGCTCTGCCTTATCCGTCTCATCAATTTTGATACCGTGCGTATCCGCCAGCATCTTCATCACCGCCGAACCGATATCAGTAAACGGAACATAGCAGCCGGCCACCGTCAGGGCCGCGGAATACATGATGAAGTTCGCGAACCAAAGGCGCATGGCCCTCTTGTCGCGAAAGATGCGTTCAAAGGTCGGCTCCATTGTTTGAAGATCAAGCAGCGTCTCATTGACATCGAAGACGATCAGAGGAAGAGCGGTCATTTATTGGGCTCCGATCTGACACGGGATTACTCGAAAGGCAGTGCAGTTGAGGCTGCCTATGATTCTCACTTATAACGCGAGAGGAAGTCGCGGATCGCTGCGGCAATTTCCGCAGAGTGAGTCTCCAGCGCGAAGTGTCCGGTATCGAAGAACCGCACGACCGCATCCGAAATATCGCGTTTGAACGCCTCGGCGCCCTGGGGTAGGAAGAACGGATCGTTCTTGCCCCATACGGCAAGGAAGGGCGGCTTGTGCGTGCGGAAATACTTCTGGAACGTCGGGTACAACGCGACATTGCTCTTGTAGTCGCCGAACAAATCAAGCTGCACCTCATCCGCGCCGGTCCGGGCCAGGTAGAAATTGTCGAGCGAGTAGCCATCTGGAGAAACAGTCGCCGCGTCGGAAACGCCGTGCGTGTATTGCCAAATGGTCGTCTCGGGCGCCAAGAAGACGCGAAGTGCGTCCCGGTTGGTCTGCGATGTGTCTTCCCAATAAGCCCGGATCGGGTTCCAGCCGTCGCTCAGGCCTTCCTCATACGCGTTTCCATTCTGCGAAATGATCGCGGTGATCCTCTCTGGATGCTTCACGGCGAGCCGGAACCCGGTCGGCGCACCGTAGTCGAAGACATAGACCGCATAGCGATCGAAACCGAC
>JBKQTR010000557.1:0-31442 GCA_052143095.1 Allostellaceae bacterium | reverse complement strand
CCCGTCCCATTTCCCAGACAGGCTCCTAACGAAAGGGCGCGAGGCGATCCCTGAGCTCGGCGAGCGGCACCTCGATCTGCTCGCCGGTATCGAGGTCGCGCAGGGTGGCGGCGTCGCGCGCCAGCTCGTCCTCGCCCAGGATCACCGCCGCGCGCGCGCCGATCTTGTTGGCGCGCTTCATGCGCCGGGCGACATTGCCGGAATAGCCCAACTCGACGGTAAAGCCGTCGCGGCGGAGTGTGTGGGCGAGCTTCAGCGCCGGCGCCTCGCCCTTGTCGCCGACGGGGATGACCGCGATCGGCCGCGCCGCTTGCGGCGGCTCCGCGATGAGCAGCGCCAGCCGCTCGATGCCGGCCGCCCAGCCGACCCCCGGCGTCTCGGGTCCGCCCATGACACCCATGAGACCGTCGTAGCGGCCGCCGCCGAGCACGGTGCCTTGCGCGCCCAAATCATCGGTGACGAACTCGAAGGCGGTGTGGCAGTAGTAATCGAGCCCGCGCACCAGGCGCGGGCTCTCGCGATAGGCGATGCCGAGCAGGTCGAGCCCGGCGCGCACCGCGTCGAAGAAGCCGCGCGCCTCGGCGGTGAGGTATTCGGCGAAGGACGGCGCCTCGGCATTGACGCGGCGGTCGCCCTCGTCCTTGGAATCGAGGATGCGCAGCGGATTGCGCTCGAGCCGCGCCAGGCTGTCGGCGGAGAGCAGGGCGCGGCGCTCGCGGTAATAGGCGAGCAGCGCTTCGCGATAGGCATGCCGGCTCGCGGCCTCGCCCAGCGTGTTGAGCTCGAGGACGGTGCGCGGCAGGACGCCGAGCGCGTCGAGGATGTCGGCGCCGAGCGCGATCACCTCGACATCCGCCTGCGGCTGCGCCAGCCCGATCAGCTCGACGTCGATCTGGTGGAACTGGCGGAAGCGGCCTTTCTGCGGCCGCTCGTAGCGGAACATCGGCCCGCTGGCGAAGAAGCGCAGCGGCAGCGCCTGGGTCAGCCCGTTGGAGATGACGGCGCGGATGATCCCGGCGGTGTATTCGGGCCTGAGCGTCACCTCCTCGCCGCCGCGATCGGCGAAGGTATACATTTCCTTGGTGACGATGTCCGAGGTCTCGCCGATCGGCCGCGCGAACACCTCGGTGAACTCGAAGATCGGCGTGGCGATCTCGTGATAGCCGTAGCGCTCGGCAATGGCGCGCGCGGTGTCGGTCACCGCGCGATGGCGGCGCTGCTCGTCAGGCAAGAGATCCTGGGTGCCGCGCACCGGCTGCAGGGCGGGCATGGCGGCGAGCTATCGCGTCAGGATGCCGCCGCGTCGGCGGTCGCGGTCTTGGCCCCCTCGAGCTCGGCCGCCTTCTTCTCGACGAGCTCGACGAGGTGGTCGACGATGCTCTGATCCTTCAAGCGGTGATGCGGCACGCCGGCAACGTAGACCTGATGCGTGTTGTTGCCGCCGCCGGTGAGGCCGATGTCGGTCTCGCGCGCTTCGCCGGGGCCGTTGACGACGCAGCCGATCACCGAGAGCGTCATCGGCGTGGTGATGTGCGCCAGGCGCTGCTCCAACACTTCCACCGTCTTGATCACTTCGAAATTCTGGCGTGCGCAGGACGGGCACGAGATGACGCTGACGCCGCGGCGGCGCAAGCCCAGCGCCTTCAGGATCTCGTAGCCGACGCGGATCTCCTCGACCGGATCGGCCGAGAGCGAGACGCGGATGGTGTCGCCGATCCCGGCCCAGAGCAATGAGCCCATGCCGATCGACGACTTGACCGTGCCGGTCATCAGCCCGCCAGCCTCGGTGATGCCGAGATGCAAGGGGTAATCGCAGGCCTCGGCGAGCTGCTGATAGGCGGCAACCGCGAGGAACACGTCGGACGCCTTGCAGGAGATCTTGAACTCGAAGAAATCATTGTCCTCGAGGATCTTGGCATGGGTGAGCGCGCTCTCGACCATGGCCTCGGGGCAAGGCTCGCCATAGCGCTCCAGCAGCTCGCGCTCCAGCGAGCCGGCGTTGACGCCGATGCGCATGGAGCAGCCGTGATCCCTGGCCGCCTTGACCACCTCGCGCACGCGCTCGGCCGAGCCGATGTTGCCGGGGTTGATGCGCAGGCAGGCGGCGCCGCTCTGCGCCGCCTCGATGGCGCGCTTGTAGTGGAAATGGATGTCGGCGACGATCGGCACCTCGACTTGGCGGATGACGTCCTTGAGCGCCAGCGCCGATTCCTGATCGGGGCAGGAGACCCGCACGATGTCGGCGCCGGCCTTCTCCAACGCCTTGATCTGCGCCACCGTCGCCGGCACGTCGTAGGTCAGCGTGTTGGTCATGGACTGAACGGTGATCGGCGCGCCGCCGCCCACCGGCACCTTGCCAACGTGGATCTGCCGGCTTTTGCGCCGATCGATGTCGCGATAGGGACGCACGCTCATCGGAGGACCTCTCTACACCGGCCGATGACGAGGAAACGCCAGCGCTATATAGCGCGTTTCGCGCGCGAGCAAAAGAACGGGGGGCGCCGGCTAGTCGGCGACCGCGGTGCCAGCCAGCAGCCGGTCGGGATCGAGGTAGACGTTGGGCCTGACCGCGCCGCCGATGGGCGGCGTCTGGCGCCCGTCGACGGTGATCACCAGCCCGGCGCCCTTGCCGGTTTTCATGGTGACGCCGGGCTCGTCCGGCACGTGATAGGTGTCGCCGGCACGGAGCTGGCGGGTGAAGATCGGCTTGTGATCCCTGTCGCGGATCTGGATCCAGCTGTCGCTCAGGGCGCGGATGAGGATGCGCGTCTCGCCATTGGCGGAACCGTAGACGCGCGGCTCATCCGGCACCGGCGTGGCGCCGCCGCCGGGAACGCTGGGCAGCGCCGCCGTCTGCGCCGGCGGTGACGCGGCCACGGGCGGGGTGGGCGCGGCCGCGACGGGCGGGCTCGGCGCGGCGGCAACCGGAACGTCCTCGTCGCTGACCGTCGGACCGGCAGAAGGGCTCGGCGCCGGGGTCGGGGCGACGGGCGCGGACGGGGCGGCGACCGGGGACGACGGCACCGCGGCGGCGGCCGGCGGGACCGGCGCCGGAGGCGGTGCCGTTGCCTCAGCGGAGGGCGGTGGCGGCGATGCCGGCGCCGGCAGGGCGTCGACAGCGGGCGGCAGCGCGGCCGGCGGGGCCGCCGCAGCGGGCGCCGGCGGGGCCGCGGCAAGGGAGGGGGCGGCAGGGGCAACAGGGGCGGCCGGCGTCGCCGGCTTGGCGAGTTCGGCCGGGACCGGCCCGACCCGCTCCGGCCGGGGCCGGGCGGTCGAGGACAGGTAGTACCAGATGCCGTAGGCGCAGACTGCCAGGATCACCGCCGCCAGCACCATGGCGCCGCCGGGGATGCTGCGCTCGGCGAGCGGCACCGGGAAGCTCAGATCGCGCTGCGCCTCGAAGCCCTCGGCCTCGAGCTTGAAGCGGCGCACCGCCTCCTCGCCATCGAGGCCGAGATGAACGGCGTACGCGCGCACAAAGCCCAGCGCATAGACCGGCCCGGGCAGGCGGTCGTAGTGGCCTTCCTCGATCGCCTCGAGATAAGCCGCGCGGATGCGCAAGGCCGAGGCGACACGCGGAATGTCGCTGCCATAGCTCTCGCGCGTCTCGCGCAACAATTGTCCGACGCTGCGGCGCCGGACGGGCCGAATCTCGGTCACCGCCTCCACCTTCGCCGCTGCCTGCGTTGGCCCCGACTCCGCCGCTTCTTCGGGGGTATCCTTGCGTCGCGAAAAGAGCGCCATTCGCCTAAACCAGTCTGTGCCCGCCGCTCACTACATACGGCAAGGATAACGTGAAGAATCCGTAAAAGCCGACCCATTTCGACCGCGGCTACGGCGTCAAGAATATCAAAGGGAGCCGCGCCGCCGCAATGATTGATGGCGCCTGCGCGCCGGCGATTGATGGCGCCCGCGCGCCGGCGATTGATGGCGCCTGCGCGCCGGCCCTCAGACCGCAACCCCGTGGTCCCTGGCGAAGTCGCGCAGCTTGCCGCGCAGCGTCCGGGGCGGCAGGGTCGCGAGCGTGGCGAGCAGCGCCTCGAGCGGCGCCAGCTCCAGGCTGCGGATCATCGCCTTGACCGGGCCGATCGAGCCCGGCGCCATCGAGAGGGTGCGGAAGCCGATGCCGATGAGCGCCATGGCATCGAGCGGCTGGCCCGCCATCTCGCCGCACAGCGCCAGCGGCACGCTGGCCCCGGCGCAGCCGCGCGCGACCTCGCCGAGCAGCCCCAGCACCGGCAGCGACAGCGGGTCGTAGCGCTCCGCGAGCCGCGGATTGCCGCGGTCGGCGGCGAACAGGAACTGCACGAGATCGTTGGTGCCGACCGAGAGGAAATCGATCCTGGGCAGCAGCTGCGGCAGCTCCCAAAACAGCGCCGGCACCTCGAACATGACGCCGACCTCGACCTTGGCCGGCAGCGCGGCGCCGCGCCCGCCGGCGCGCTCGAGCTCGAGATCGAGCACCGCACGCGCGGCATCGAGCTCGCCGATCTCGGCGATCATCGGGAACATGACGCGCAGGCGCCGTCCAGCGGCGGCGCGGATCAGTGCGCGCAACTGCTGGCGCAGCAGCGCCGGGCGGTCGAGCGCGATGCGGATGGCGCGCCAGCCCATGGCCGGATTCTCGTCCTCGATCTCCGACATGTAGGGCAGCAGCTTGTCGCCGCCGATATCGAGCGTGCGGAAGGTCACCGGCCGCTCGCCGGCATGCTCGAGCACGCGGCGGTAGATCGAGGCCTGCTGGCTCACCGTCGGGAAATCGTGGCGCATCATGAACAGCAGCTCGGTGCGGAAGAGGCCGACGCCTTCGGCGCCGGTCTCGTCGAGATAAGGCAGGTCGAGCAGCAGCCCGGCATTGAGCTGCAGCGCCACGCGCGTGCCGCAGCGCGTCGCCGCCGGCAAGTCGCGCAAGGCGGCGTAGCTCAGGCGCTGGCCGAGGCGAAGCTCGAGCCTTGCCGCCACCGCCTGCTGGATGTCCTCGCTCGGCCGCACGAAGACCTGGTGCTCGTCGGCGTCGACGACGACGAGGTCGCCGGCCTCGACCTTCTCCAGCACGTCCTTGACGCGGCCGATGACGGGAATGTCGAGCGCGCGCGCCACGACGGCGACATGCGCCGTGGGCGAGCCCTCCTCCAGCACCAGGCCCTTGAGACGGCGCCGGTCGTAATCCAGCAGCTCGGCGGGTCCCATGCTGCGGGCGATGAGGATGAACTCCGCCGGCAGCACGGCGTCGGCGGCGAAATGCCGGCCGGCGAGATGCTGCTGCAGCCGGCTGGTGAGATCCTCGAGATCGGCGAGGCGCTCGCGCAGATAAGGGTCGCTCACCTTGCTCATGCGCGCGCGGGTCTCGTCCTGCACCTTCTGCACGCCCGCCTCGGCGGTGAGCCCGCTGCGCACCGCGTCGGTCATGCGTTGCAGCCAGCCGCGATCGGCGGCGAACATGCGATAGGTCTCGAGGATGTCGCGATGCTCGCCGCCGGCGGCGATGTCGCTCTGGGCGAGCAGATCGTCGATCGCGCTCTGCATGGCATCGATCGCCGCGCCCAGCCGCGCCAGCTCGGCCTGCGAATCCTCGGCGACGACCTGGCGGATGACGACGCGCGGCTCGTGCAGCACGGCGACGCCGATGGCGAGGCCGGCGTTGAGCTTGACGCCGTCGAGCCGCGTCGGCAGTAGCCCGATGCCGTTGGACGGCGCCAGCTCGATCGGGCTCACCAGCTCGCCGCTGGCGGCAAGCTCGGCCAGCACCATGGCGATGGTCTGCAACGCCTCGATCTCGTCCTCGGTATAGTTGCGCTGGGTGCGGTTCTGCACCACCAGCACGCCGAGCACGCGGCCGCCGCGCAGGATCGGCACCCCCATCAGCGAGTGATAGATCTCCTCGCCGGTCTCCGGCCGGTAGGCGAAATCGGGATGCGACTGCGCGTCCGCCAGCGCCAGCGGGCTCGCCGTCGCGGCGATGACGCCGACGAGGCCCTCGCCGACGCGCAGCCGGGTGCGATGCACGGCTTCCGGGCGCAAGCCCTCGGTGGCGAAGAGCTCGAGCACCTCGCCGGCGCGCATGACGTAGCAGGAGCAAACCTCCGCCACCATGTCGCCGGCGATGATGCGCACGATCTCGTTGAGCCGCTCCTGCGCCGTGCCGGATCCGGCCATCACGTCCCGCAGCCGGCGCAACAGGCGGCGGGAGCTGGTGGCCGCCTCCATCACACCCCTGCCCGGGAGCGACCGCCCCTGTCCGCGGGACCGTCCTCGTCGTCGGCGTCGCGCGCGGCGAGCGCGCTCACCGCTTGCTCGACCAGCTCGTCGAGGATGTCGCGGGTCGACTGCTCGCGCGTCACCATGCCGACGCTCTGCCCGGCCATCACCGAGCCGGTCTCGACATCGCCGTCGATGACCGCGCGGCGCAACGCACCGGCCCAGAAATGCTCGATCTCGAGCTGCGCGTCCTTTTGCGAGAGCTCGCCGCGGGCGTGGCGGTCGATCACCTGGCGCTGCAGCTCCTGGAATTTCTGCGTGCCGTCATTGGCCAACGCACGCACGGGGATCACCGGGAAGTGCGGATCGAGCTGCACCGAGGGCACCGCGTCGCGCGCGCCGGCGCGCAGGAAGGCCTGCTTGAAGCGGGGATGCGCGATCGATTCATGTGCGCAGACGAAGCGCGTGCCGAGCTGCGCGCCGGCGGCGCCCATCTCGAGATAGGAGGCGATCGCCTCGCCGCGGCCGATGCCGCCGGCGACGAACACCGGCACCTCGCGGATATGCGGCAGGATCTCCTGCGCCAGCACGCCGGTGGCGACCGGGCCGATATGGCCGCCGGCCTCCATGCCCTCGATGACGATGGCGTCGGCGCCCATGCGCACCAGCCGCTTGGCGATGACGAGCGCCGGCGCGAAGCACAGCAGCTTCGCGCCCGACCTCTTGATGCGCGCCACCGCCGCGGCGGCGGGCAGCGCGCCGGCGAGCACGATATGACCGACGCGGCGCGCGGCGCAGACGTCGATGAGCTCGAGGAGCTGCGGGTGGAGCGTGATGAGGTTGACACCGAACGGCCGATCGGTGAGCGCGAGCGTGGCGGCGATCTCGGCGTCGAGCTGCGCAGGATTCATCGAGCCGCAGGCGATGACGCCGAAGCCGCCGCCGTTGGAGATGGCGGCAACCAGGCCGCGCTCCGACACCCAGGTCATGGCGCCGCCCATGATGGCGAGCTCGGACCCCAGGAACTGGACGCCGCGTCGCCACAGCCGATCGAGCCGCCGGCGCGCGCGCAGCCGCAGGGCGGCGTCGTGCGCATCGGCGCCGTCCGAGCCTGACCCGGGAGCGATGCGGCGATCCGCGTCGGGGGTCATCTTCGTCAGCTTGCGTCGAGGCCGTAGGCGGTGTGCAGCGCGCGCAGCGCCAGCTCGGTATACTCCTCGGCGATCAGCACGCTAACCTTGATCTCCGAGGTCGAGATCACCTGGATGTTGATGTTCTTGTCGGCCAGCGTCTTGAACATCTGCTGCGCCACGCCGACATGGCTGCGCATGCCGACGCCGATGACGGAGATCTTGACCACGTTAGGGTCGGGTTTGAGCACGGCGAAGCCGAGGCTGGCGCGCTTCTCCTCGAGCACCTTGACCGTGCGGTCGAGATCGGCCTTGCCGACGGTGAAGGTGAGATCGGTGAAGCCGCCGTGCTCGGAGATGTTCTGCACGATCATGTCGACATTGATCGCGTGCTCCGCGAGCGGGCCGAAGATCGCGGCGGCGACGCCGGGCCGGTCGGCGACCTTGATGAGCGTGATCTTGGCCTCGTCGCGGCTGTAGGCGATGCCGCTCACCACTTGCTGTTCCACGATCTCGTCCTCGTCCACCACCAGAGTTCCCGGCGCGTCGATGAAGCTCGACAGCACCTGCACGCGCACGCGATGCTTCATCGCCATCTCGACCGAGCGTGTCTGCAGCACCTTCGCCCCTTGCGAGGCGAGCTCCAGCATCTCCTCATAGGTAATTCTATCGAGCTTGCGCGCCTTAGCAACGATGCGCGGATCGGTGGTGTAGACGCCGTCGACATCGGTGAAGATGTCGCAACGCTCCGCCTGCAGCGCCGCCGCCAGCGCCACCGCCGAGGTGTCGGAGCCGCCGCGTCCCAAGGTGGTGATGCGATTATCGGGCCCGAGGCCCTGAAAACCCGCCACCACCGCCACTTGCCCGTCGCGCATGCGGCGGATGATCTCGCCGGTCGGGATCTCGCGGATGCGCGCCTTGCCGTGGATGCCGTCGGTGCGGATCGGCACCTGCCAGCCGAGCCAGGAGCGGGCGTTGACGCCGCGCGCCTGCAAGGCGAGCGCGAGCAGCCCCGCCGTTACCTGCTCGCCCGAGGCGACGACGGTGTCGTACTCGCGCGCGTCGTGCAGCGTGCAGGTCTGGCGCGTCCAGTCGACCAGCTGGTTGGTGACGCCGGCCATGGCCGAGACCACCACCGCCACCTCGTTGCCGGTATCGACCTCGCGCTTGACCCGCGCCGCGACGGTACGGATGCGTTCGATGTCGGCCACCGAGGTGCCGCCGAATTTCTGCACGATGCGCGCCATGGGATAGGAGACCTGCCGAAAACCCTGCACTCTTAGTCGCCGCCGGCAACTTGCCGGAAAAAGGGCGGCTATACATACTCTTATCGATGGCGGCGAAGCAAGGCGGCGCGGCGAGGACGGCAGGATGAGCAAATCCGCGGCAGAGCATACCGGCACGGGCACGATCGACCGCGATGAGATCGAGCGCTTCGCGCGCATTGCCAAGGCGTGGTGGGAGCCCGAGGGCGAATTCCGGGCGCTGCACAAGCTCAACCCGGTGCGACTCGGCTTCATTCGCGACCGCCTGGCGGCGCGGTTCGGCCGCGACATCCGCCAACCCAAGCCGTTTGCCGGCCTCAGCCTGCTCGATATCGGCTGCGGCGGCGGGCTGGTCAGCGAGCCGCTGGCCAGGCTGGGCTTTGCCGTCACCGGCATCGACGCGGGCGAGGCGATGCTCGAGGTGGCGCGCGGCCACGCGGCGGAAAGCGGCGTCGCCGTCGAGTATCGCCGCACGACCGCCGAAGATCTCGCCGCCGCCGGCGAACAATGGGATGCGGTGCTGGCGCTGGAAGTGGTCGAGCATGTGGCGGCGCCGGAGCTGTTCCTGGGCGCGGCGGCGCGGCTGGTGAAGCCCGGCGGCGGCTTCATCGCCGCCACCATCAACCGCACCCCCAAGGCCTTCCTGTTCGCCATCGTCGGCGCCGAATACCTACTGCGCTGGCTGCCGCGCGGCACGCATCACTGGGACAAGTTCCTGCGGCCTTCGGAACTCGCCCAGGGCCTGCGGCCGCACGGGATCGCGGTGCAGGAGGTCAGCGGCCTCACCTACAACCCGCTCGGCGATCGCTGGTCGCTCAGCCGCGATCTCGACGTCAACTACCTGCTTTTCGCGGTCAAAGCACCCGACATCGCCTGAAGCGGTTTCTCAACTGCCGGCTTCAAAGAGCCTTGCCGAGTCGGGGTTTCGACCTTATGAGTCATAAATCCCCGTCGGCGACGCCCACGACGGGGTGGGGGCGTGGGCCTAAAGGGGAAGGGCGGGGGTCTTCATGGTGCGTCGATGAGTGCTTTCCAGTCGCCGGGCGAGACTTACCGCCTCGCCGGCAAGATCAAATGGTTCAACCGCAGCAAGGGCTTCGGCTTCATCATCCCGAATGACGGCAGCGGCGACGTATTCCTGCCGCTCTCGGCGCTCGAGCGTTCGGGGCATAGCGAGGCGCCCGACGGGGCCTCGATCGTTTTCGAGTGGACGCAAGGGCCGAAAGGCCGCGCGGTGGCGCAAGTGGTCGAGATCGACACCTCGACCGCGACGCCCCGGGCGCCACGCGAGAACCGGTTTCGCGGCGGCGGCGGCGGCCGCAATGACGCTTACGAGGAAGCCTCGGGCCCGACCGAATCGCTCGACGGCGTCGTCAAGTGGTACGACCCGGCGCGCGGCTTCGGCTTCATCCTGCCCAATGACGGCAGCAAGGACATCTTCGTGCATGTGACGGCGCTGCGCCGCTCCGGCATCGAGATGCTCGAGCCCGGCCAGCCGGTGCGGATGATGGTGGCGCAAGCCCGGCGCGGCCGCGAGGCCTCCTCGATCGAGCTGATCTGAGCCGTCACCTTCAGCGTCGGCGGAGGGTGAGCGCAGCTGCCGCCGCTGCGAATGCGGCGGCGAAGAAGGCCGGGCGGTAGCTGCCGCTGGCGGTCACCACCGCGCTGAACAGCGGCGGCCCGATCACCACGCCGAGGAACGTCAGCGACAGCGCGCCGCCGGTCGCGGCCCCGGCCGCGCCGGTGGGCGCGAGCTGCGCCACCTCGGCGAGAAAGACGCCGTTCCAGCCCAGCGCGCTGGCGCCCAGCAGCATGGTGACGCCGACAATGGCGCTTAGCGGCCAGTCGCCGCTGATGAGGCCGGTGAGGGCGCCCGAGGCGGCCATCAGCAGGCCCAGCAGCAGCAGCAACGCGCGGGCCGGAAGAAAGCGGTCGGCCACCCAGCCCCACAGGATGCGCGCGGCGACGCCGGCCGCCTGCGCCGCGGCCATCACCGCCCCGGCGGTGACCAGCGCGAGCCCGACGCGGTAGGTGAGAAAGGTGATGACGAACGCGCTGAAGCAGAGCTGGATCGCCGAGAAGGCGAGCGAGGCCAGTGCCAAGCGCCGGAGCGCCGGCAGGCCCAGCACCAGTCGGATTGCCGCCAGCACGCCGCTTTCGTTGCGCGCCTTGGGATCAGCATCGGTATCGAGGCGGCGATGCAGTGGCTCGACCAGCCCGACCAACGCCAGGCAGAGCGCGGCGCTGATCAGCGCCGCGCCGCGCCAGCCCAGCGCCAGCACCAGCGCCGGCACGACGATCCCGGCCAGCACGCCGCCCACCGGCACGCCGGTCTGTTTCAGCGAGAACACCAGGCTGCGGCGGTGCGGCGGGGTCTGGCGGATGAGCAGATGCGAGCTCGCGGGCGTCACCGGCCCATAGCCCATGCCGAGCAGCACGCCGCCGGCGAGGACCAGGATCGGCTGTGCCGTGGCGGCGAGCGCCAGGCCCGCGGCGCAGAGAACGAGACAGTACTGGCTCAAACGAATGGCGCCGCGGCGGCGGATCGGGCCGCCGCTCGTCGCCGCGGCAACGCAGGCGGCGGCGTAGATCAGCGCGGTGTAGACGCCGATGACATTGGCGCTCACGCCGATCGCCGGCGCCGCCAGCGGCGCCAGCACCGGCGGGGTCAGCACCGCCATGGCGACCAGCGCCTGGATGGCAAGAGTGGCGATCAGGGCGAACATGCGGCGCGGACGGTTGATGGCGAAAGGGCAGTGTTATTGCCAGAGTTATCCCCGTCAATCTCACTTTTAGGGCGCAGAATCCTCTTGCCGGGAACCGCCATGATGATACCGTATCTTGTGGTCATTGGAAGCTAGACCTACAGGATACAGAGGGGGTGTGATGGACTCGGTATGGACGCCCGAACTCATCCAGCAGCTTTCCGCATTGTGGAAACAGGGGCTGTCGACGGCGGAGATCGGCCGCCGGCTGGGTGTCACCAAGAATGCCGTGGTCGGCAAGGCGCATCGCTTGCTGCTTGACCCACGCCCGTCGCCGCTGAAGCGGCCGCCGGCGCCGCGAGTCGCCACCACGCTCGGCCCCGCCTGCTCCTGGCCCGAGGGCCACCCCGGCGATAAGAGCTTTCGCTTCTGCGGCAAGCGGCCGCTGGCCGGCAAGCCCTATTGCGCCGAGCATGCCGAGCTCGCCTATGTCAAGCCGAAGGAGAAGTCGAACGCGGCGTGAAGACGCGCTCAGCCGTCACCCTCGATGACGGCTGAGCGCTGACGGCGCCTCACGCCTCGGCCGCGCGCGGCAGCTGCAGCAGGTCGCGGATCTGCGCCTGCAGCGCGGTCGGGCGATAAGGCTTCGGCAGGATGGGAAAGCCCTCCTTGCCGGCTTCCTGCGCCGCCATGCTGTAGCCGGTGGTCAGCAGCACCGGCAGGCGGGGATAGCGGTTGCGCAGCAGGCGGGCGAGCTCGACGCCGCTCATGCCACCGGGCATCACCACATCGCTGAAGACGAGATCGAAGCTGCTGCCGGTCGCCAGCGCCTCGAGCGCGGCTTGCGCCGAGTCGACCTGGGTCACGCCATAGCCGAGGGTCTGCAGCAGCGCGACGCTGACCTCGGCCACTTCGGGATTGTCCTCGACAACCAGCACCTCGGCCTGCTCGCGCGCCGACAGCGGCGGCGGCGGCACCGTCGCGGCCACGGCGGCCAGCGCCACCGCCGAGCTGGCGCGCGGCAGATAGAGCATGACGGTGGTGCCCTCGCCCTCGACGCTGGCCACCGTCGCCGTGCCGCCGGACTGGCGGGCGAAGCCGTAGACCTGGCTGAGGCCGAGCCCGGTGCCCTTGCCCGGCTCCTTGGTGGTGAAGAACGGCTCGAAGACGCGGGCGATCACCGCGGCAGGAATGCCGGCGCCGGTGTCGCTGACGGCGATGCTGACGCAATCGCCGGCAAGCTCCTCGTCGAGCCGGCGCGCGCCACGCGGCGCGTTGCGCGCGGTGATGGTGAGCGCGCCGCCGCGCGGCATCGCGTCCTTGGCATTCACCGCGATGTTGATGACGGCGAGCTCGAACTCGTTGGGATCGATATCGACCGACCAGACATCGGGCGCGACGTCGAGGCGGACCTCGGTATTGCCGGGCAGCAAGTGGCGCACCAGCTCGGCCACCTTCGGCAGATGCTCGACGAGATCGATGCGGCGCGGCTGCAACGCCTGGCGGCGGCCGAAGGTCAGAAGCTGGCGGGTCAGGCTCTCGGCCCGTCCCAGCGCGCGGTCGACCGCATCGAACTCGACCGCGCCGGTCTCGCCGAGCCGGCGCCGCAGCATGAAAAGATTGCTGCCGATGATCAGCAGCAGATTGTTGAAATCATGGGCGACGCCGCCGGTGAGCTGGCCCAGCGCCTCGAGCTTCTGCGACTGGCGCAGCGCCGCCTCGGTGCGGTGGTGCTCCAGCGTCTCGCGCTGCAGCGCTTCCACCGCCTGGTTGCGCTCGTGGATCTGCAGCGAGAGCGCATCATTGACCTGGCGCAGCTCGACGGTGCGCTCGCGCACGCGCTGCTCCAGCTCGTCGCGCGCGCGGGTGAGATCGGCCAGCGCCTGGCGGCGCTCGCGCAAGGCGGCGTCGAGCACCAGCATGGCGATCGAGACGATGCCGATGAAGCCCTGCAGCGCCAGCAGCGATTCGTTCTGCCCGCCGCCGACGAACGGCCCGTGTCCGGCGGCGGTGCCGAGAACGGCGATGGACGCGGCGAGCGCGACGCCGAGCGTGCCCAGCGCGCCGCCAAAGGCGTACTCGATCCAGAGCAGGATCGGGATCAGCATATAGGCCTGGGTCTTGAGCAGCACCGGAACGAGCGTGCCGGCCTCGCCGCCGCCTTCGAGCCAGCCGCGGAAGGTCAGCTCGCAGAAGAGCAAGAGCAGCAGCACGCAACCCAGCTTGGCGACCGGGCGAGCGGCCAGCTCGGCGCGGGCATGCCGCGACCACGCCAGCACCAGCGGCGTCACGATCAGCACCCCGGCGGCATCCCCCAGCCACCAGGTGAACCAGGCGGTCCAGCGCAGCGCCGGCGGCAGGAAGCCCGCCGCCGACAGGCCGGCGACCCCGATGCTGCTGGCGATCAGGCAACTGGCAAGCGCCGCCAGCGCGAAGACGCGCACGGCGAAGATGGTGCGGGTGATGTCGGCGCCGGCGCCGAAGCGGCGGACGAGATGGGCGCCGGCTAGCGCCTCCAGCATGTTGCCGAGGCCGATCAGCGCGCTGACGGCGATCTCGTTGGGATGGGCGGCGACATGCGCCAGCAGCCCGGCAGGCTCCGCCGCGCCGGATTTCACGTAGAAATCCGCCAGATTGGCGAGGAAAGCGCCGATGAAGACGCCCGGGGCGACGCGCGGGCCGAGCAGCAGCAGCGCGGCGAAGGCGATGCCGGAGGGCGGCCAGACCGGTGTGGCCTGCGTCGCCTGGAACTGCAGTTGAAGGCCGAGTCGCGCGGCAGCGTAATAAGCGGCGGCCACGCCCAGCATGGCGAGAACGGCGCGAGGCCCGAGAACACCCATGCCGAAGCTTTTACGAGCGCCGGGATTCCGTCAAGCGGCGGCGGCGGATCGCGCTACCGCGTCAACCGCCGCATGGCGCGGTCGAGGCCGTCGAGGGTGAGCGGAAACATGCGGCCTTCCATGAGATCGCGCACCAGCTGGATCGAGGGCGTGCCCTCCCAATAGCGCTCGGGCACCGGGTTGAGCCAGACGGATTTCGGATAGGTGACGGCGAGGCGGCGCAACCAGGCCTCGCCCGCCTCCTCGTTCCAATGCTCGACGCTGCCGCCGGGCTGCACGATCTCGTAGGGGCTCATGCTGGCGTCGCCGACGAAGATCAGCTTGTAGCTGCTGTCATAGGTGTGCATCACCTGGAGCGTCGGCGTCTTCTCGACATGCCGGCGCCAGGCGTCGCGCCACAGCGCCTCGTAGGGGCAGTTGTGGAAATAGAAGAACTCGAGATGCTTGAACTCGGCGCGGGCGGCGGAGAACAGCTCCTCGCAGGTGCGAACATGCCCGTCCATCGAGCCGCCGATATCCATCAGCAGCAGCACCTTCACCGCGTTGTGCCGCTCCGGCACCAGCTTGATGTCGAGCCAGCCGGCGTTTCTGGCGGTGGAGCGGATGGTATCGTCGAGATCGAGCTCCTCGGCGGCGCCCTCGCGCGCGAACTGACGCAACCGCCGCAGCGCGATCTTGATGTTGCGCGTGCCGATCTCGATCTTGTCGTCGAGGTTCTTGAACTCGCGCTTGTCCCAGACCTTGACCGCGCGGTTGTTGCGGTTCTTGTCCTGGCCGATGCGCACGCCTTCGGGGTTGGAGCCGTAGGCGCCGAAGGGCGACGTGCCGGCGGTGCCGATCCATTTGCTGCCGCCCTGATGCCGCTCCTTCTGCTCGGCCAGGCGCTTCTGCAGCTCCTCCATCAGCTTGTCGAGTCCGCCCAGCGCCTGGATCTGCTTCAGCTCCTCGGCGGTGAGCAGCTTCTCGGCGAGCCGCTTCAACCACTCCTCGGGAATCTCGACCCCGGCATCGCCGATCGTCTCGATGCCCTTGAAGTGGTGACCGAAGACGCGGTCGAATTTGTCGAGGTTGCGCTCGTCCTTCACCAGCGCGCTGCGCGAGAGATAATAGAAATCATCGATGCTGTAATCGGCGAGATGATGTCGCATCGCCTCGAGCAACGTCAGGTACTCCCGGAGCGACACCGGTACCTTGGCCTGCCTGAGCTCGAGGAAGAAGTTGATGAACATGGGCCTTCGCCTGCGTCAGCCGCCGCGCTCCCGCCGATTGAGGAAAGCCAGCCGCTCGAAGAGGTGCACGTCCTGCTCGCTCTTGAGCAGGGCGCCGTGCAGCGGCGGGATGAGCTTGCCGGGATCGCGGGTGCGCAGCGCGTCGGGCGGGATGTCCTCGACCATCAGCAGCTTCAGCCAGTCCAGCAGCTCGGAGGTGGACGGCTTCTTCTTGAGACCCGGCACGTCGCGCAGCTCGTAGAAGACGTTGAGCGCCTCGCGCACCAGCAGCTTCTGGATCTCGGGATAGTGCACATCGACGATGCGCGTCATGGTCTCGCGGTCGGGGAAGCGGATGTAGTGGAAGAAGCAGCGGCGCAGGAAGGCGTCCGGCAGCTCCTTCTCGTTGTTGGAGGTGATGATGACGATCGGCCGGTGGCGCGCCACCACCGTCTCGCGCGTCTCGTAGACGTAGAACTCCATGCGGTCGAGCTCGAGCAGGAGATCGTTGGGGAACTCGATATCGGCCTTGTCGATCTCGTCGATCAGCAGCACCGGCGCCGCGTCCGCGGTGAAGCTTTCCCACAACTTGCCGCGCCGGATGTAGTTGCGGATGTCCTGCACCTTGGCATCGCCGAGCTGGCTGTCGCGCAAGCGGGCCACCGCGTCGTACTCGTAGAGCCCTTGCTGCGCCTTGGTGGTCGATTTGATGTGCCAGCTGATGATGTCCTTGCCGAGCGCCTTGGCGATCTCGTGGGCGAGGATGGTCTTGCCGGTGCCGGGCTCGCCCTTGACCAGGAGCGGGCGCTCCAGGGCGATGGCGGCATTGACCGCGACGCGCAAATCCTCGGTCGCGATATAACTTTCGGTGCCCTCGAACCGTCCCATGGTCTCCTCTCGGCGGTGGCTCCCCCTCAATAGCGCGCGACGGCGGCACGCGCCAGAACCATTTGCCTTTTCATGGGATTTTCGCCGGAATTCGACTGGAGAAGGCCGGCCGGTGCGGGATGGCGTCTCGCCACATCCCCCGGTCCGACACAAGCCGCGAAGCATCTCGGCTGGGCCTGTCGGCCGCCCGCCGCCTCGCCCATCGCCCCGCCAGGCGCACTCGAACCGGCGCAGGGGCGGGTCGCGGCCGAGCGCTAGGCCGGCACCGCGCGCACCGGCCCGGGCTTGACGGCGCGCGGCATCTCGACGTTGATTTCCAGTATCGAGGCGTTGCCGGCCTTGCCGAGCGAGACGCGGATCATGTCTTCCCTGACGGCGACGTATTTCGCCACGACGCCGAGCAGCTCCTTCTGCAGCCGCGGCAGGAAGTCGGGGCTGTCGCGGCCGGCACGCTCATGCGCCAGAACGATCTGCAGCCGCTCCTTGGCAACCGAGGCCGAAGCGGTCTTGCGAGGAAAGAAGAAGTCGAAAATGTTCACGACGCCGCCCTCCCGAACCAGCCGCGCAGGAATTGGCGCCGCTGCGGCAGCGCGAAGCGCATCTCGCGCTGCTCGCCGGCGAAGCGCGCCACCGCATCCTCATAGGCACGGCCCGCCGGGCTCGTGGGGTCGAGGATCACCGGCATGCCGGTGTTGGAGGCCTTGAGCACTGTCTCCGATTCCGGGATGATGCCGAGCAGCGGCACCGACAGGATCTCCTTCACGTCATCGACCGACAGCATCTCGCCCTTCTGCACCCGCTCGGGCGAGTAGCGCGTCAGCAGCAGATGCTCCTCGACCGGCTTCTCGCGCTTCTCCGCCCGGCGCGACTTCGATGCGAGGAGACCGATGATGCGGTCGCTGTCGCGCACCGAGGAGACCTCGGGGTTGGTGACGATGATCGCGGCGTCGGCGTGATAGAGCGCGGTGAGCGCGCCGTGCTCGATGCCGGCCGGGCTGTCGCAGACGATGTATTCGAACTCTTTCTTGAGCTCGGCCATCACCCGGTCGACGCCGTCGCGCTTGAGCGCGTCCTTGTCGCGCGTCTGCGAGGTCGGAAATATGTAGAGATTGTCGATCCGCTTGTCGCGGATCAGTGCCTGGTTGAGATTGGCATCGCCGTTGATGACGTTGATGAAGTCGAAGACGACGCGGCGCTCGCAGCCCATCACGAGATCGAGGTTGCGCAGGCCGACGTCGAAATCGATCACCACCGTCTTGTGCCCGCGCAACGCGAGCCCCGCCGCGAACGCCGCCGAGGTGGTCGTCTTGCCGACGCCGCCCTTGCCGGATGTCACCACGATAACCTTGCCCAAGACCTTCACTCCTTCTTCCCGGTTACGAGCCGATCAGCCCTTGCTCCAGCCTGGCAGGATCGCCAGCCGGTCGTCGAGCAGCGCCACCTGCGCCGCGCCCCCGAGAGACTCGGGCGCGATCGCGTCGTTGACGAGATAGCGCCCGGCGATCGACACCAGCTCGGGCTCGAAGCGGTGCGCGAAGATACGCGCGTCCTGGTCGCCGGCGGCGCCGGCGATGGCGCGGCCGCGCAGCACGCCATAGACATGGATATGGCCGTCGGCGATGAGCTCGGCGCCGGCGCTCACCGGCGCGACGACGATGAGGTCGCCGCCACGGGCATAGATCTGCATGCCGGAGCGCACCGGCTGCGTCACCAGCCGCGCGCGTCCCGCGGCGGCGGGGCGCGACGCGGCGGGCGGCGGCATGGGCTCCGGCGCGGCGCGGCGCGCGGGCTCCGGCGCGGCACGGCGCGCGCTGTTGGACTGCGCGGCGTTGAAGGCCGCGAGATCAACGGCTTTCGCCGCGCGCAACTGCAACGTGCTGGCGTTCTGCACGCCGACCGGAATGAGCCGATGGCGGGCCAGCAACTCCTTCAGCGCGGTGAAGTCGTCGGCCGAGGTGCAGCCGAGGGTCTCCTTGAGATCGAGCACCACCGGCGCGTCGGCAAAGAAGCCGGGACTCAGCGCCACCTGCTCCGTCAGTTCGCGCTCGAGCGCGGGATCGTAGGGATCGGCGATGCGCACCACCATAAGGGTGAAGATGCCGCCCTGTACCCTGCTCGCCGTCGTCACGGTCATCGCGCATCCCTGGCTTGCCACCCCGCCTGCGGCATGGCGCACACATTAGCTGCGCAATTAGCAGATTGAGCGTAGCGATTTGAAGCGTGTAATGAGTCTTTTTTGCGACGCACTAACGATAGCGCCAGAGTCCGCGCCGGGAGGAGCGCGCGACGCTCTCCGCGCCAACATAATCGTAGCTCTGCGCGGTATCGGCGAGCGCGAAGCCCTCGCCGACGAGGAAGCCGGCGAGATCGACCCCGGTCGAGTCGAGGCAGATCGCGGCGCTGCCGCCGCCGCGCTGGCCCGGCGGCACGCGGCAGGAGACGGTGGTGTTGGCGTTCAGCCGTGCCGACAGCGCATCGCGCGCCGCGTCGCCGCAGGCACGCGGCGCCGGGCCCGCGGCAGCGGCGCAGCGATCGCCGCCGAGCGGCGCGCGCACGCCGAAGAGCGCCACGACTCGGCCGTGCACGCTGAGCGACACGCCGTTGCCGACTCGCGCCATGCCGCTGATGATGATCGCCGCCGTCTGCTTGGGCGCCGGCGGCGCGCGGCGCGCCACGATTTCCGGCGCGGGCGGCGCGAGCGCGCCGCTGTCGCGCAGCGTCACCGGCGGCGGCGGCGGCGTGTAATCGGGGACCGTATGCTCCGGGCGCGGCTTCACCTCCACCGTCGGCAGATCGGGCGGCGGCGCCGGGGTGGTGTCGGCGAGTCGCGCCGCGCTCGGCGCGGGCGATGGCATGGCGGTCGCGGCGGGCGGCGCCGCCGGCAGCGGCGCCACTGCAGCCGCGGCGTGCGTCGGATTTGCCGCGACGGGCGCACTCTCCCGCCGCGGCAGCAACTCCACGGCGAGCCCGAGGCTCAGCGCCAATCCGGCAACGATGATAAGCGACAAACGCATGGCCGGCAGGCTAGCACCAAGCGCGCCGCCGTTCCAGGCTCGGCGGCGGTGGAACCTCGGACAACCTTAATCGTTTCCCGGCGAGGAGATACGCACTTGCGGCGATGGTCGATGCGCAACTTGCTGCGACTCGGACTCTTTGTCCTGGCGCTGCTGCCGCCCGGCGCCTGCACCCCCGCCGGCCGCGCGCCGGGGGAAAGCGAAGGCGCGTCGACGCCGGCGAACGATCCCACCTATGAGCAGGCGCTCGCCCGCTGGGTCGATCGGCCCGAGGAGGATCTCGTCGCCGCCTGGGGCGTGCCCGAGCGCAGCCAACACCTCACCGATGGCGGCCAGGCGCTCGAGTATCGCCACCTCGACGCTACGGGCAAGCTGCTGTGCGCGACGCTCTTCACCTCCGATGTCTACGGCATGATCCGCCTCTGGACCTATCACGGCACAGATTGCCGGGCGCCGCGGCTCGGCGATTACAACACGCATTCCTGAGCGCGCGGCTCAGCCAGTGCCGCGGAGTTCGGGATGGAATTCGGGATAGCGCGTCATGCCACGATGGCGTTGACACGGATGCGGCGCGACGCCACCTCCTGGGCAAGGGAAACCGGCGGAAATCCGCGATCGTCCCGCAACGGGCGGTTTTCCCTTGACAAAGCCGGCCCCAGGCGGCGCCATGCCGTTCAGGGAAGCGTCCAAACCCTTCCATTTCGAGGTTAAGGTCATGGGTGGATTCAGTCTTTGGCATTGGCTCATCATCATCGCCGTGGTCGCCCTGCTGTTCGGCGGCAAGGGCAAGATCTCCGGGCTGATGGGCGATCTGGCGAAGGGCATCAAGGCCTTCAAATCCGGGATGAAGGAGGAGGAGACGACCGCCTCCACGGCCCCGCCGCAGGTCGGGCCGCCGGCCGGCACCAGCGCCAGCGCTGCCGGCGAGCACGTCGCGGCGCATGATCGCGGCTGAGCCGCGCGCCGAGGCCGAGCGGCGCTCCCGGCTCGGCTGTTCTCTCCTGACCGGCCGCCGCCGCGGCTGAGCTTTCAGCGCCCCGGCCGCGCTATGCGCGCCTCGTGGCGGCGCTGCCGGCCACCCTCCCCTTTCCTTACGGGCGAGCCCCATGACCGAACGCTTCAAGCCGCTTTCCCTCGACGAGATGACGCCGGAGCAGCGCCGCATGGCCGAGAACGTGCTGGCCGGTCCGCGCAAGGCGCTGCGCGGCCCGTTCAGCGCCTTCGTCTACAGCCCCGAGACCGGCGATCACGCGCAGGCGCTGGGCGCGCAGGTGCGCTTCAGGAACAGCCTGCCGGAGAAGCTCAAGGAGCTCGCCATCCTCGTCGTCGCGCGCTTCTGGACGGCGCAATTCGAATGGTACGCGCATCACCAGATGGCGCTCGCGGCCGGGCTCGACCCCGCCATCGGCAAGGCCATCGCCGAAGGCCGGCGGCCGGAGCGGATGAGCGCGGAGGAGACCGCGATCTACGACTTCTGCTCGGAGCTGCTCGAGATCAAGGAGGTGAGCGACGCCACCTTCGCCGCGGTGAGAGACCGCTTCGGCGAGAAGGGCGCCGTCGATCTCATCTGCACCATGGGCTATTACTGCCTGGTGTCGATGACGCTCAACGTCAACCGCTATCCGCTGCCGGCCGATGCGACGCCGCTGCGGAAGCTGAAGTAGCCGCCGATCTACCAACGGTGACGCCTCACGCGCGCGCCTCGCCGAGGACGCGGATGCGGCCACGCGCCCGATTGCGCGGCTTCGCCTTGACCGTGATGTCAACATCCTGGCCAAGCGCGGTCAGCACACGCATGAGGCGCTCGCTCGAGAAGTTCGCGAGCCGACCGTTGAGGAGCGCCGATACCTTCGGTTGGTCGATGCCCATCCGAGCCGCCGCCGCGACCTGGGTCAAACGCTGACGCTTGATCACCTGCCGGATGTGGCTGGCAAGCTGCGCCTTGGTCAGCTCCTCCTCAGGCTCGGGCAAACCCATGTCGGCGAACACGTTGCCGCTGCTCGCCGTCACCTTGATGTCGGCTTCTCGCTTCTTGACCATTGCTCATAGTCCTCTCTCGCTCGCTTGAGGCGGCGGTCGATCAGGTCCAGCTCGGCCTTGGGCGTGGCGAACCCGCGTTTGGCTTTCTTCTGAAAGGCGTGCAGCACATAGACCGCCGCGGCGAAGCGCACGGTGTAGACGGCGCGGAAAGTATCGCCTTCGAAGTCGTCGACGATTTCCAAAACGCCGGCACCACCGAACCCTTTCAGCGGCTTCGCGTAGGGCGCCTTGCGACCGATCTGAGCCTCCCACAGGGCGCCACCGACCCGCCGCCGCACTTCTTCCGGGAAGTGGCTCAGGTCATCCTTGCTGCTACCGACCCAACGTACAGGCTTGGGCCCGGTTTCGCTGGCCAGCTTCGCCATGTGCTCGAACTTTTCACCAGCCTATGCCCGATCAGGCATAGTTTCAAGCGCTTTCGCGGTCGGACAGGGCGACGCCGCTGCGGGGAGCTGTTCGAGGCCGATCGCCCAGCTTGGGCCCGAGGTCGCTGCCGGCCGATGCGACGCCGCTGCGGAAGCTGAAGTAGCCGGCCCGCCCTGACCCTACGTCGGCGGTGTACACCGTCGACAAAAATTTTCCGTGCGCCCCTGACGCAGGGGGTCGCGCCGAAAGGGGCTCCAGCGTCATGATGCGCCTGCCCCCCTCAGCCGACAAGGCTCGAGGCCTTGCGCGCGGCCTGCCGCGAGAGCGCGATCGCCTAACCCCAGAGGGCGCGGGTCGCGAGCCGCGCGCCGTCGACCAGCGCGCCGAGCTTCGCCCACATGATCGAGGGGTGGACGCGCTGCACGAAGGGCCCTTGCGCGAAGCCGCAATCGGTGCTGGCGATCACGTTCTCGCGGCCGACCAGCTTTGCCAACCGGATGATGCGCTCGGCGACGAGCTCGGGATGCTCGACGATGTTGGTCGAATGGCTGATCACGCCGGGCAGCAGCACCTTGCCCGGCGGCAGCCTCACCTCTTCCCAGACGCACCATTCATGCTCATGGCGCGGATTGGCCATCTCGAGCGAGTAGCCGCCGACCCGCACCTGGAGAATGAGGTCGATGAGGTGCTTCACCTCGTCATGGGAGTTGTCAGTTGTCAGTCGTCAGCTGTCAGCTGATCATCGGTCCGAAGGGCCTCTACTGACAACTGATAACTGACAACTGACTACTCCTCCAGGTAATGCGGCCCGGGGCGCGTCGGCAGATCGTCGTAATGGACCAGTACCGGCTCGCCCAGGACGCAGGGCGCGCCGTCGCGGAACGCCCATTCGCCGCGGTCGCAATCGGCAGCGCGGACATAGCCGTTGAGATAGAAGCGGCGGTCGCCCGCCGTCGTGTTCGGGCCGGAGCCGTGGATGGTGTAGACGTTCCACAGCGCGACGTCGCCGGGATCGAGCTCGAGCGTGACGAGGTTGGCGGGATCGAGCCCGACCGCGACAAGGCGCTCATCGGCCATCGCCTGGTCGAGCACCGGCGCCGGCCCCGCCAGCGTTTTCTCGCCCAGGCGATGCGAGCCGGGATAAACCCGCATGGCGCCGTTTTCGGCGCGGTGCGGGTCGATCGCGATGCCGGTCTGCACATAGGAGGTTGCGAGGTTGCGATAGGCCGAGGCCGGCCGGCGGAAGCGTACATCCTGATGGAAGGCGAACTCGGCGGCGCCGGCGCCCGGCGGCTTCCAATGCAGCTGATTGATAATCTGCTTGATGTCGCCGCCCAGCAGCGGCGAGAGGATGGTGAGATAGACCGGGTCGCGCCGCACCGCCTCGAGCACGGGATCACCGTAGGACGGCCACTGCACCAGCCGCACGATCTTGCCGAGAACGGGGTCGCGGCCAAGGCGATAGAGCAGGTTGCCATGGCGGAAGCTGCGGCCATGCGCCATGCCCTCGGCCCAATGCCGGTCGAAGGCCGCCGCCATGTCGGCGACCGCGCCGGCGTCGAAGACGCGGCGCAGCACCGCATAACCGTCGGCACGGTAGTGCGTCAGCGCCTCGGCAAGGATGGTGTCGTCCATCAGTTCGTCCCGTGCTCGGCTCGCTCGGGGCGGGTCGCCGCCACCGCCGGCGCCGTCGCGAAGCCGTCGATGAAATCGCCCAGGAAGCTTTCCATTCCCCGGAAGGCGCCGCGCTGCGGGGGCAGCGCGCCCTCGACATATCCGAGCCGGCGGAACGGGCGCAGCAGATCGGGGTCGCGCGACAGCACATGGATCGGCACCGTCCAGGGCTGCTTCTCGCCGGCGGCGAGGCTCGGCGGCTGATGATCGCCGAGAATTATCACCAGCGCATCGCCGGGCAGCCGCGCGAGCCAGGCGCTGAGGATGCGCAGATCGTAGACGACGCTTGCGAGATAAGGCGCCTCCAGATGCGCCCAATCCGGCGGCGCGTAGATGCGGTCCCACTGCGCCTGCGGGATACCGCGATAGAGCGGCGCCGCGTCCCAATCCGCGACATAGGGCGGCACCGGCGCAAACGGCGTGTGGCTCGACACCAGCACGATCTGGGCGAAGAGCGGCGCATGCCCGGGCGCCCCCTCGGCCGCATCGATGCGGCGCAGCGTGTATTGGTCGGGAATGTCGAACCAGCCGAAAGGCGGCCCGTCATAGCCGAGATCGGCGGCGTACAGGCTGCGCTCGAAGCCCCAGAAGCCGTGCTCGGGCTCGGGCGTCTTGATCCCCGGCATGATGTCGACGCTGCGATACCCCGCGGCGCGCATATAGCGCGGCAAGGTCTGGCGCGCGCTGTCGGTGATGAGGCGGGTGAGCAGCGGATCGAGCTTGAGGCCGCTGTCGATCGTGCCATGGGCGAGCCAGGAGCCGCCGCCGAAGGTCGGCGAGACGATGCGGCTGGACAGCAGATGCCAGCCCGCCTGCCCCACCGTCGCCGCGAAGTCGGCGAGCGCTGGCGCGACGACGGCGGCGTAGCGCGGCTCGTCGAGCGCCACCGTGCCATAGGATTCGAAGAAGACGAGATAGACGTCGCGCTGCTTGAGCCCGGGCAGGGCGCCGGGCGCCGGCTGCGGCGCGGCGAGCAGGGCGGCATAACGGCCGTCATCGCCGTGCATCACGCGGAAGGTGTGCCAGAGCCGGGCCGTCTGCGCCCAGACCACCGGCCCGGTGCGCAGGGCGAGCACGGGCTCGCGCCGCTCGATCCGGCCGATCAGCGCCGCGGCGGCCAGCACCAGGACGATGCCGAGCGCGACGGCGGCATGGCGCGGCGGCCGCAGCATGCGCTCGCAAACGGCGATCACCACGGCGATCAGCGCGATGAGCGCGAGCGCCGCCAGCACCGCCGCCGTCGCCACCGCCAAGCTGCGCCAGAGGCCGGCAGTGGCGGCGAAGAGCGCGAGGAGCCGCGGCACCTGCGGCAGGTCGAAATAGAGGTCGAGCTGGCGATCGAAGATGCTCAGCACCAGGGCATCGGCGGCCTGCAGCAGTGCGATGAGGAAGACGAGGCCGGCGAGCAGCCAGCGCAGCAGCGCCGGCACTCTTCGCCCGACCAGCGCCAGCGCGGCGAGCAGGCCGATCAGCAGCAGCGGCTCGATCTCCGGCCGCCAATCCAGGACGAGGCTGAGATTGTCGTCGTCGCGCGCCGGCACGAACAGCAGGCAGAGAAACGCCGCGCCCGCCGGCAACACCAGCGCGGCGCGCCAGGCCGACGGAGGACGCTGGAACAGCACGCGCTTCACCACAGCGCCGCCAGGCGCTCGTACTCGGCGAGCTCGTTATAGGCCTGCGCCGCAAGCCGCAGCCAGAGCGCGCCGGACTCGGCATTGACCGCCGCCTCGATGCGATGGGTTTGGGAGAGCCAGCGCCTCAGCGTCTCGGCGCGCGCCGGCGACACATCGCCATCGAGCGGCAGCCGCACGGTCGCCATGGCGGCGAAGCTGCTCGGGGGCCCGCCGAGGCCGGTGCGCCAGCGTCGCGCGAGCAGCGTCGCCGCTTGGCGCGCCAGCGCCGTGTTGCGCGCCATCAGCGCCTCGCCGCCGAGCCGGCGGTGGCAGGCGAGCGCCGCCGGCAACGCCAGGAAAGCGCTCGGGTCGCGCGTGCCGGTCCAGTCGAACTCGGCGGTATAGCCGGCGCCATAGCCATGCGAGATGGCAAGCGGATGGATCAGCGCCTGCTGCGGCTTCTCGCACCAGAGAAAGCCGCAGCCGCGCGGCGCCATCAGCCATTTGTGGCAATTGCCGACATACCAATCGGCGGCGATCGCCGGCAGGGCGAACGGCACGAGGCCCGGCGCATGGGCGCCGTCGACCAGCACGCGCGCGCCGGCGGCGCGCGCCAGGCGCACGAGCTCGGCCACCGGGAGCACGAGCGCGCTGTGCGAGGCGACGTGATCGAAGATCGCAAGCCGCGTGCGCGGCCCGAGCCGGGCTGCGACCGCGGCGAGGATGTCGGCGTCATCGGCGACGGGCAGCGGGATCGCCACCTCGACGAGGCTCGCGCCGTTGCGCGCGGCGACGTAGCGCGCCGCCTTCGCAATCGCACCATAGGCCAAGCTGGTGATGAGGATCTCGTCGCCGGGCGTGAAGTCGAGCGAGCGCAGCACGGCATTGCAGCCGGTGGTGGCGTTGTCGACGAAGACCACATCCTCGCCGCGCGCACCGAGATGGACGGCAAGCGCCGCCGCCGCCTCGCGCAGCAGGGCCGGCAGCTCCTCGGAGAAAAACCGCGTCGGGTTGCGCTCGATGCGGCCGCGCCAACTCTCCTGCTCGCGCAGCACCGCGCTGGGGGTTACGCCGTAGCCGCCATGGTTGAGATAGGCCACCGCGGGATCGAGCGGCCATTCCTGGCGCAGCGCCGCGCCGAAAGCGAGGGCGGAAGCGGCGCGCGCGGTCACGCGCCCTCCGCCACCGCCGCGGCGGCGGGCGAGTGCACATGCGTCATGCCGGTGTTGAGGCCGGCGGCGCGGTCGCGCATCACCGCCGAGGGCAGCGCGAAAGGCGAGGGATAGAGCGATTCCTCGACCACCTCGACCGGGAAGCGGTCGGCGAGCGCGGCGATGATATCGCGCCCGAGCCGCGCATCGCAGAGGATGGCGGCGGTGCTGGCATCGAGCCGCGGCGTGGTGAAGGCGCTCTCGAGCGAGAGATCGAAATCGATCAGGAAGGAGGCGAGCTGCGTCACCGCCGGGATGATGCGCCGGCCGCCGCAGGCGCCGAGCGCCAGCCGCGGCGCGCCCTCCTCAGTCGCCATCACCGGGCACATATTGGCGAGCGGCCGCTTGCCCGGCGCCATCGAGTTGGCGCGGCCCGGCAGCGGGTCGAACCACATCATCGCGTTGTTCATGACGATGCCGGTGCGCGGCAGCACCACTTTCGAGCCGAAGCGCGACAGCAGCGTGTTGGTGAGCGCCACCATGTTGCCGGCGCGGTCGACGACCGAGAGATGGGTGGTGTTGGAATGCCCCGGCGCGGCGTGGCCGAGCGCTGCCAGCCGGTGCGCGAAGGCCTCGCGCAACGCCTCGGCATAAGCGATGAAGGCCGGCGCATCGGGGAAGGCCCGGACGGCGCCGGAGAGCCGCCCCGAGAGCGCCGCCAGCGCCCGCGCGAAGGTCGGGCCGCCGGTGAGGCCGGGCGCCGCGTGGAGCCGCACGCCGCGATAGTCGAAGGCGAGCGGCGCTACGATCCGCGCGCGGTACTGGGCGAAATCGTCGGCGGCGATGACGCTGCCGCCGGCGCGGAGATCGGCCAGGATGGCCTGCGCCAGATCGCCCTGGTAGAAATCGCGCGGCCCCGCCTCGCTCAACCGGCGATAGCTCCGCGCCAGCGCCGCCAGCGCCAGGCGCTGCGGCGCGCCTTCGGGCGGCGGCACCGGCGGCAGGCCCTGCGGCAGGAAGACGGCGCGCGAGGCGTCGAAAGCGGCGAGGTCGGCCGCCGACAGCGCGATCGACAGAGCGGTGTGCCAATCGACCGGCAGGCCCTCCTCGGCGAGCGCCAGCGCCGGCGCCATCACCTCGCGCCAGCTCATCCGCCCGAAACGCTCCAGCGCCAGGCCGAGCTCGGCAACCGAGCCCGGCACGCAGATCGCCTCGTAACCGCGGAGATTGCGGTCACCCTCGACCTGCGGCCAGCCGAAGAGCTCGTGGCTGACGCCGTCGGACACGCGATAGCTCGCGGGATCGAGCGCCAGCGGCGCCAGCGCGGTGAAGTCGACGACCTCGACCCGGCCGGTCGCCGCCTCGCCATAGACCAGCAATCCGACGCCGCCGATGCCGCTCATCCAGGGCTCGCGCACGCCGAGCGCCAGCGCGGTGGCGACGGCAGCATCGACCGCGTTGCCGCCGGCGGCGAGGATCTCCGCTCCCGCCGCGGCGGCGCGCCCATTCTGCGCCACGACGATGCCGGCCTCAGACCGCACGGCCGGCTTGGCGATGGTCCAACTCTCTGCGGGCGGTATCGGCATGCTCTTCCTGCGACGGGCCATATTGCCCAAAGGGGCCGGATGGCTTCAAGGATGGCGCGTCGCCGATCGGCGCACTATATCCTTCGAGCAGTCGCCCTGCCCTGTCCCGAAAAGGAGGTTGCCATGTCCATTGCCGAGATCCTGCACCATAAAGGCCGGCAGGTCTCCACCATCCGCACGATCGACGCGGTGGAGACGGCGATCCGCAAGCTCGACGAGGAGCGCATCGGCGCGCTGGTCGTGCTCGACCGCTGGGGCAAGCTCGCCGGCATGTTCTCCGAGCGCGACGTGATCCATGCGCTGGCGCAGCACGGCGCCGAGGCGCTCGCCTTCGAGGTGCACGAGCTGATGACCCCCGATGTCACCACCTGCGCGCCGGAGGACCGGCTCGACGCGGTGATGCAGGAGATGACCGCGCATCGCATACGCCATCTGCCGGTGATGGAGCAGGGCCAGCTCGTCGGCCTCGTCAGCATCGGCGACCTCGTCAAGCACCGCCTCGACGAGAAGGAGCAGGAAGCCGCGGTGCTGCGCGATATCACCCGGGCGCGGCGGTAACGCCGCGCGGCGTTGTCGCGCTCGCGGATAGCGTCGCAAAGAGAATGCGATCATGCTCGCGAACAGGAAAAAGGGGCCCACTCGCGCTGGGGTCGTGGCCTCGCTCATGGCTCTTGTTCTTGCCATCCCACTCAGCGCCTGCGCCGGGGAAAACAGAGCCCATCGATCATGCTCGACTGGCCCGATAGTAAGTGGTGAGGACGACGTCGTTGGCAGCGGAGGCTGCTTGGACGAGATTTACCGCCAGATCTACCACCCCGGCCGCGGCACCGACTTCGGCGCCTAGTATCCGGAATCAGAAATGCCGGAGACGGCGCGTGAGATCGTCGAAGCCCCAACCTCACCCTCCCGCTACGCGGGTCCCTCCCTCTCCGCCCCGAGGGGCGGAGAGGGCCCACCCCTTAACTTATCCGTGCTGACGCTCTTTAGCGAAGCGCGCCGCGTACGCGGGCGTAGAACGTGCGATCACGGTTAGCTTGACGAAAGCCTCACTGAGTCGACACATTTCTCGTTGTCCCGCCGACCTGCCACCATCATCACGCCTTGCGGCGAGGATCGCGTCCGGGATCACCGCCAGCGGCGGCCACGGCCAGCCTCGCGAGGTAGTGCATCCAGCCCTGCTCGTGGGCGGCGCAGGCCTCCGCGTCGGGCAGACCGCTATGGGTCATGCGCAGCAGCGTCCCGCCCTCCCGCTCGATCAGGTCGATCTCGATCAGGCTCGACCCCGGCGGCATCGTGTCGAGCCCTTTCCAGCCGAAGCTGTAAGCGAGGCGGTGGACCGGGACAACCTCCGTGAATCGGCCTTGAGCGGTGTCCTTGCCATTGACATTGACGAGGTAGAGACCATCGAGATGCGGCTCCACCGTCGCCTCCGTGCCCATCCAGCGCAGGATCTTTTCCGGATCAGTGAGGAAGGCGAAGACGGTCGCTTGTGGTGCTGCGACCTGGACCTCACGCCGGACGATGAACGGTTCAGCCATGGGAAACCTCCCTCGGCAAGAGCGCAGCGCGATGCTCCGCTTCGACCGACTGTCTGAGACGAGCGAGCCAGCGTCTATTTCAAGTGAAATCATATTCTCATGCAAGGGATGCAGCTCTATGATCCCGCCGATGCGGCTGCCCTCCACCCTCGCCTGGCTGGTCGACGAGGCCAGCACCGTGCGTGGCGCCGACCACCTCCTGGCGACTCTCGGCGCGAAACTGATCGCCGATGGCCTGCCGCTCGCCGGCGGTGCTCTGACGTTGACGGCGGCTCATCCGATCATTGCCCGCCGTACCTGGTTGTGGCGGGCGGAAACCGGAGCGGTGATCGAGGCGTTGGGCTTCGGGTCGATGGGCTCGGCCGGGCGGGGAGGCGGCCCAGAACAGGGCAAAGTCGGCCGCGACTGGCTCGCTGGGCTCGGCACCGGGCTGGTGCAGGAGGATGTTGCCGGCCCGGCAGCAGATAGCCCGGCTTCAGGTGGCCCGGTGCTCGCCTGGGCGGTCTCCCGGCCGCTCGCCGAGCCCGAATCCGCGCTGTTGCATCAGGCGGCGCGCTTCGCCGCCGCACCGCTTGCCGGCCTTAGCTCGCGGGCGACGCTGGCGGCGTTGCTCGAGGCCTATGTCGGCCGCCGCGGCGCCGCACAGGTGCTGGCTGGGCGGTCGCGGCGCGAGACAGGCGAGACCATCCGCGCGGTCCTGCTCTTTGGTGATTTGCGCGGTTTCACCGAGTTGTCGGAGTCCATGGCACCGGAGGCGGTGGTGGCGGCGCTGGACGCGTGGTTCGACCGCATCGCCGGCGCCGTTCACGCGTTCGGCGGCGAGGTGCTGAAATTCATCGGCGACGGCGTGCTGGCGATCTTCCCGATCGGCGAACGGCCCCCTTCCGTCGCCTGCGACGCCGCGCTCAGCGCCGTCGCTGCGGCCCAGGCTGGCATGGCCCATCTCGACCAGGCACGCGGCCGGCAAGGCCTACCGTCCCTGCACTTCGGCTTGGCCCTGCATCTCGGCGAAATGCTGTGGGGCAATGTCGGCACCGCCGACCGGTTGGACTTCACCGCGATCGGCCCCGCAGTCAACCTGGTCAGCCGACTCGAAGGTCTGTGCCGCCCCCTCGGCCGCAGTGTGCTGGTCACCGGCACGGTTGCCGCGGAGACGACAACGGCACTGGTCCCTCTGGGCGAGCACCTCTTGCGCGGCATCGCCGCGCCCTGCGCGGTCTTCACCCTACCGGAGGAATGAGCTTGGCCGGGCTGAGCTCCTTGGAAGAGGCGTCACTTTAGCAAGCGTGGTCGCTATAAAATGTCCGTTTCGGAAGACTGCGGCGGGTTCGGTGATTTCCGCCTGGTAAATCTTCTCCTCTCCGCCCCTCGGGGGTATTAAGGGGACACAATACGTAATTGACCGGGCCGAGGCCGCGCCTAAGCTCAGGCCATGGCGCGGATGGCGAGGGTCGTGGCGGCGGGGGTGCCGCATCACGTGACGCAACGGGGCAACCGGCGTCAGCAGGTCTTCTTTGGCGAGGAGGATTACGCCGCCTATGCGGCGCTGCTGGCCGAAGGATGCCGCGCCGCCAAGGTGGCGGTGTGGGCCTATTGCCTGATGCCCAATCACGTCCACCTCATTCTGGTGCCGTCCGATGCCGACGGGCTGCGCGCGACGCTGGCCGAAGCGCACCGGCGCTATACCCGGCAGGTCAATCTGCGCGAGGGCTGGCGCGGCTACCTCTGGCAAGGTCGGTTCGCTTCGGTGGCGATGGACGAGACGCACCTGCTCGCCTGCGCGCGCTACGTCGAGCTGAACCCGATCCGCGCCAAGCTGGCGCGGCGGCCGGCCGATTGGCGCTGGTCGAGCGCGCGGGCGCATCTCGGCGGCAAGGACGACCGCCTGGTGACGGCGCGGCCGTTGCTCGATCTCGTGCCCGACTGGGCAGACTTTCTGCGCAGTGGGTTGCGTGAGGACGAGCGCGAAGCGATCCGCGCCGGCGAGCGCACAGGCCGGCCGCTGGGATCGCCGGCCTTCATCAAGCGGCTGGAGAAGCGCCTCGGCCGATCCCTCGCCAAGGCCAAGCCCGGCCCGAAGCCCAAAAGCGAGAGAGCCGGCTGAATTAAGTACTGTGTCCCCGTAATTACCGAAGCACAAAAGCGAGAGAGCCGGCCGAATTAAGTATTGTGTCCCCTTAATTCCCTACGACCTGCGTTCTCGCGCTCAAAGGCATTGCCAGCCCC
>JBKQTR010000556.1:0-14270 GCA_052143095.1 Allostellaceae bacterium | reverse complement strand
GAACAGGTCGAACAGGTCGTCGATCGCCGGGCTGTTCAAGGGAACGTAGGGATTGCCGGCGGCGGTGGTCGGATTGGGGAAGTTGTCACGGCTGCGGGCCGTGACCGGCCTCAAGTGCCAGTTCCGCTCGATGAACTTCAGGATCGAGACGTGGTCGGCATAGGCGTGCGAGATGTGGCCGGCCTGGGTGAAGGGTGACACCACGATCAGGGGGATGCGCGTGCCGTCGCCGAAGAAATCGAGCGGCTGCACGTAACCCGAATCCCAGTAGCCGCCGCCTTCGTCGAAGGTGACGAAGATCGCGGTGCTGGCCCACAGGTCGGGCCGGCCCTTGACCCCGTCCACGATCTTCTTCACGAAACCTTCGAACAGGTCGAGCTTCGACGAGGCCGGATGGCCATCGACGAAGCCGCTCGGCTTGACGAAGGCCACCGCCGGCAACTCGCCCTTGGCGATGCCGGCGTAGAGGTCGGCGGTATCGAGCATATGCGTGGTGCGCACCGACTCATTGGCCATGATCTGGGTTTCGTATTGGAACGGATTGCAAATATTGCAATAGGCGTCGAGGGAGCTGAGATCGTAGGGGTCCTGGACATAGCGGTTCCACTGATCGCCGAAATAGGCCCAGGAGATGTTGCTCGCCAGCAAGCTGTCGCCGATGGTCGGCACGGAAGAGGGCGGGATCGTGAACACCGTGTTGTTGTTGTTGTTGGGATCGGTATAGGCGTCGGAGCCGTCGCCGAAATAACCGGGATTGTAGTTGTTGAGCAGATAGTAATGTCCGGGATCGCAACTGGGATCGACCAGATGCGGCAGCGTGCTGAGATACGTCACCACCGCGGTCACGCCCGGTTGAGTCGAATCGGAGCATTCGCTGTAGGAACCGCCGCCCGAAGAGGGCGAGCCAAAGGAGCCGGCGCCATAGCCATCCTCGGTATACCAGTTGTTGGTGCCCGTGGCGGGATTCGGATTCTCGACTTCGGCGACGACGCCCTGGTTCTCGGTTCCCGCCGCCACCTCGACATTGTTCGGGGGGATTTGGGGATTGCCTTGGCCGTCGCTGAACCAGATCGCGTCACCATGACCGAGCATGATGTGATTGGCGCCGGTGCCGCCATCAACCGACTGGTGAAAATTGTCGCTCATCGCGTAACTGTCGGCGAGGGATTTGAAATAGGGAACGTCGCCGGTGGAGACATTGTAGAAACCCAGCGCGGTCGAGCCTTCGCCGGTCGTTGCGTCGGTGAAGGGCGTCGGTTGCGGCTTTCCGTTGGTGCCGGCGCCGACCGTGACCTCGACCCAGGAGAACAAATCGGCGAGACAGCCCGACGCGTTCGACGACGTCGCGTTGTTGATGTTGCAATCGAGCTGCTGCCACATCTGGTAAAAGCGGTGAACCGGGCTCGCCGTGTAAGCGTCATACGGCATCGTCGCGGAGGAGAGCTGGAACGGTCCCGGTGGCAGGCTGGTCACGGGCTGGCCGTCATAAGTGATACGCTTGTCCGGCGTGCCTGACGTCTGCCCGGTGCCACCCGTCGTCAGGTATTGATAGTACTCTGGCGCGAGGCCGTTCTCGGCGACCTCGGCGGCCGCAACCGTCGAAAAGTTCGGCGTGCTCGGACCACCGACGAGCGGCGGCGGCAGCGTCTCGGGGATGGACTTGCCGCCCGGGCTGATGCTGTAGGGGTTGGGGGCCTGGTCCACGGCCATCGCTTGGTAGACCGATTTGTAATTGGGCCCCGGGGTCCCGTCGGCGTTCACGATGCCTTCGGAGAGCAGATTCCAAACCGTGTTTCCTGACTTCGGCTGGTAGGTCGCGAAGACATGATCGAAGCTGCGATTTTCGCCGATGATGACGATGACGTGCTTGATCGGCGTGCGGGTGCCCCCGTCATTCGGGCCGTGCGGCATCGGCCTGATGGGGAAATTGCCATTCGCGGCCCCGGCGAGAGCGTCCGCGGAGACGGCGCCGGGATCGTTCGGCTTGTTGCTGCCGCCCGCGGCGACTGCGGCCATCGGCGTCAGAAGATTGGCCGCCATGGCTGTCAGCGCCATGTAGGCAATGTGCTTTCGCGTGGAGAATATCCTTCGCATCGCGCAAGCCTCCCCTGAATGAAGTGGTGAGGCGGCACTTATAACCGAGCTCCGATGACATGGTGATGGCAGGTCGGTTAAACCCGCAATCGGTATCGCAGGTGCGTCGCGGCGCGTTGGAAATCTTTTGCGCGCAGCTCACCGATATAAGGACGGCGAAGTTCGACAGAGGCACGGCAACTTAGTGGTGAAGACATTGCGCGAGGAGTCGCAACGTGGCTTCGCCACAAGCGACTGGTCCGCGATGTCGCGGTCGGGGCAATCGTCCGGCAAGCCCGTCCGTTCGCGACTCTAGTCGCGGATAAGGAGTTCGACGATTCGAGATCTGCGCCGCGCCTTGCTCCCGTGAACGCCGGTGAAGTCCGCCGGGCCGTGCGTTGCGCGCAACGCGAGAACGGCATCGTAAAGCGCGATCCTGGCGAGCCTGACCGCGTCCTTTTCGCTCGCGATGGCAGCCCCTTTTTCCGCCGCCTCGGCGGTTGCTTCGATGGCGGAAACCCAAGCCTCGGCGGCTCTGATGACCGCGAGTTCGTCCGCCGACTCTGTGCCCTCATGCGCCATCGAGAGCTCTTGTCCTGCCGCGAGCGTCAGCCGGGGGGCTGCGCAAGCACTCGCGCCATTTCGGCGAGCGCGTGTTGAAAATGGGCGTCGGTGATCTCGTTGAACGCCCGGCTAAAGGAGAGCGACCGCCGGTGTCGCGGCTGCTGGCCGTGTGTCGCCTGATCCCCCAGCTCCCGGAAGAAAAAATCGATTGGAACGTGCAGCTCATCCGCGCAGCGAAACAGGCGACCGGCCGAAATCCGATTGATCGCCAGCTCGTATTTGTGGAGCTGCTGATAGGTGATGCCGACGCGCTGAGCGACCTCTTTTTGGGTCAAGCCAAGCATCATCCGGCGCTCTCTTAACCGAGCGCCCACGAGACGCTCTACCGTTGTGGCGGAATATTTTGTCCTCGGCATCGGACAACCCCTGGCGTTGCCTAAATCAGGCTGCTAACGCATTTAATGGGGATCTGCCGCGCGACAGAGACTAACTGGCGAGAAATCGAGGCGATGCGAAATCAGCGCGCGCATAGGGTCAGGCAGATTTAACGTCACGCGCGTGGCGACGACGCTGCGGGCTTCCCTGGAGCATCGCCGCCATCGCCCTTTGGAAGATGCGAGCGGAGAGCGAAATGCTCCGGGCGCAGCGCGTTTCGGGGAGCGCTCCGCCGGGCCGAACGGCCGGGGGTCAGCGGCTCATTGTCGCCTCGGCCGCCGCCTGCGGCGGCACGGGAACAGTCTCGTCAGCTGCGGGCACCTTCTCGACGCGGGTCAGGGTAAGGCCGGCGATGTGACATGCCGCGTCGCTGCCGCCGGCGAAATAGGCCTTGCGGATGCCGGACGCTCGCATCCGGTATTGCGCGAAGGCGAAGATCGAAGGGGCGGGCGCCCCGGCGATTTGAACGAAGGCGACCTGCGCGCTGGCGGCATAGGTATGGCGGAAGATTGCCGCTTCGGTCGTCGTGCCGGCGGAGCGCGCTTCGGCACAGGTGATCTCGCAACGGGCAAAGGCGGTGTCGAGGCACTCGTAATGCATGATGATCATGCTTACGGGTGCCACGATTTCGGCGGCCTTCGGCAGCCGCTCGGCGCCGCTGTCGCCGGCACATCCCGCCAACAGCCACGGCACGGTGAGGAGCGTCCGCCCCAGCGCCGCGGCGGCAGCGGGACGGGCAGCGACGCGCGACATGGCATCCTTCCCCATGCTGAGCGGCTCCATCGCAGCGAGCGATAACTCGCGCGGAGAACGCAATTCCCGCGCGATCGTCCTGTGGCAAACTTGTGGGGGCCGCCGGTGCCGATGCCGGCGCCGACGCGACGTGCAGCGCCTATTCCTCGAACGGAGCATTCATCGGCAAATCGACTGTCGACAGCGATTTGCAGCCGGCAGGAAACGCTCGCCAAAGTCACGGGTAAAAAATTGTCATCGGCTTGTTCCGGGCCGCCGGCAGCCGGCTGCGGCGGCCCGGATCGGTCGCCTATCCCTGAATGAAGGCACGCAGTTCCGCGTTGACCTGGTCCTTGAGCGTCGTGCACATGCCGTGCGGCGCGCCTTTGTAGACTTTGAGCGTCGCGTTCTTGATCAGCTTCGAGGAAAGCATGGCCGCGGCGCCGATCGGGACGATCTGGTCGTCGTCGCCATGCAGAACGAGCGTCGGCACGTCAAACTTCTTGAGGTCTTCGGTAAAGTCCGTTTCCGAGAACGCCTTGACGCAGTCGTAGGAAGCCGGGAATCCGGCGAGCATGCCCTGCAGCCAGAACGACTCCCGAACGCCTTCCGAGACCTTGGCGCCCGGTCGATTGTAGCCATAGAAGGGCAGGCTGAGATCCCTCCAGAACTGCGAACGGTCGGCGTGGACCGCGGCGCGTATCTGATCGAACGCCTCCATGGGGGTGCCACCCGGGTTGGCGGCTGTCTTCAGCATCAGCGGCGGCACCGCGCCGATCAGCACGGCCTTCGCTACGCGCTTGGTGCCGTGGCGGCCGATGTAGCGGGCGACTTCGCCGCCGCCCGTCGAGTGCCCGACATGGATCGCGTTCTTCAGGCTGAGCGCTTCGACGAGCGTGGCGAGGTCGTCGGCATAGGTGTCCATGTCGTTGCCGGTCCAGGGCTGGCTCGAGCGACCGTGGCCGCGCCTGTCATGCGCGATGCAGCGGTAGCCGTGGGAGGCCAGGAAGACCATCTGGTCTTCAAAGGCATCGGCGCTCAGCGGCCAGCCGTGGCTGAAGACGATCGGTTGGCCCGAGCCCCAATCATTGTAGTAGATCTGCGTTCCGTCCTTGGTGGTGATCGTCGCCATATCATGATCTCCTTGCTGGTATTGGTGTTGGTCGGAACTCTTCTTGGCCGCTCATGATTGCCTGGGCCGGACGCATCAATGCGGATGGTTGGGAACGGAAAGTATGGACTCTCCCGGCCACAGCGTCACCCCGCTAAATGCGAGCGAAGGAGCGCCGTCGATCACGAGGGTGAGAGGGATGTGGTGGTTCGGGAGGCTCAGGTTGCGATGACACGACCGGCAAAGTAGGCGGCGAAGGCCTCGGCCTCCGTGTTTCGATTGAATGCGACGCGCGCACGCGCGCAATCGACATGCTCTCTGTAGGAAAATCCCGCGGTGTCGACGCTGTTCCGGTCGAGCCAGATGCGCATGTCGGCCATATGGCGCAACAGGTCCAAAGAGTTAAGCCGCACCTCGACGAACACCATAGCAGGGCTCCTCGCCACGGTTCACCCGACTGTAACGTCCGAGGAAATTGCTTCGGCAGCCTCGGAAAGTACTCAAACGCATCACGCGAACTTCCGGGGTTCGGCGATCCCGAATGCTCGCGCGGTTCCGACCGATCACAGGTTGAACGATCGCGGTGGACCGTTCCTTGCGAGAGCGTCTCCGCACGTGTTCGCGCGCGCGGCGAGGCGCCGGCAGGATGACTTCCCGATGGTCGGAATTGGCATTGCTGTGCTATACAGTGGGGCGCAGAGGCGTCTAAAAACAATTCTAAGCCGCAGGGAGGAACACAGCCATGCTACAGGTGTATCTTGACCCGTGTACGGTAAACAGCCGCAAGGTGCTGGCGGGGTTGGATTTGCTCGCCACGCCATATGAGCTGAAGCACGTCGATTATTTCGCCGGCGCCCACAAGAAGCCCGAATTTCTCGCGATCAACCCGAACGGGGCGGTGCCGGCGGCGATGGATGGCGATTTTGCGCTTTCGGAATCCAACGCGATCCTGCAATACGCGGCCGATCTGAGCGGCTCCGACAGGCACTATCCGAAGGACCTCAAGCAGCGCGCCGACGTCAACCGCTGGCTATTGTGGGAAGGCTCGACGTGGTTCCCGAGCTGCTACACCTATCTCGTCGAATACGTCGTCAAGCCACTGATGAATGCCAAGCCGGACGAGGCTATCATCGACAAGGAGGCACCGAACTGGCACCGGCTTGCCGGCATCCTCGACGCAAGGCTGGCGAAGTCCAGATGGCTGGTTGGTGACACCGTGACGATCGCCGATATTGCTGTTGCAGCGCCCATGCACCTGCACAAATGGCAACGCCTGCCGCTTAGAGACCATCCGAACCTCGAGCGCTGGATGGCGGATGTCGAGCAGCTGCAATGCTGGCGGAAAACCCAAGGCGCGGTTGATCGGGCGCTCGGGCTTACGTGATCGATATCGCGCCTGCCGCGGCACGGGCGCCGGGTCTCTTTCCGTGACCACGAGGGCTAAGACGACATGACCAGCCAGACGACCGTCAGAGCGAGCTTCAACTACACGCGGGACACCGGCGTTGCGCCGGAGGTCTACTTCTATGAGCCGCCGCCGGGCACCGAATTTCGCCCGCCCGGCGACGATCCGCACGAAATGACGGTCGATGACGGGTGGGGTCGCGCGACATCTTTTTCGCTCGATCGCGAGGGCTTTGCGCTGCGTGACTTCCGCTCGCCGTTTCAGCAATGGGACGACGATGCCGCGATCAGCGGTCAGCTTTACGGCGACGTTGCTGAATTCGTGAAGAGAGAGGTCGGTGCCAAACGCGTGATCATCTTCGATCACACGATCCGCGCCAAGAGCAACGCGAAGCAGCAGACCAGCGAGCACACCACCTCGCGGCGCGCGCCGGTCATGATCGTCCATTGCGACTACACGCCGAATTCGGGGCCGCTGCGCGTTCGCCAGCTTCTCCCGGACGAGGCCGGCGAGCTGCTGAAGCACAGAGTTGCATTCTACAATTTCTGGAAGCCGCTGAAGCACACCGTTGAAGAACGGCCGCTCGCGATGTGCGACGTCACCTCGTCGACGGATGAGGATTTCATCACGATGAAGCTGCGCTACCGTGACCGCAACGGCGAAATCTTCGTGTTGCGGTATTCCCCGCGGCACCGCTGGTGGTACTTTCCGCGCATGACGTCGGATCAGGCGGTCCTGCTCAAGACCTACGATTCCGAGACCAATGGGCGCGCCCGGTTCATTGGCCACAGCGCGTTCGACGATCCCAACACGCGGCCGGACGCGCCGATGCGCGAAAGCATCGAGATCAGAACCATCGCCTTCTTCTGATCGGCGGACATGACTGCCAATCCGTTCTCGTTGGACGGCAAGGTCGCGTTTGTCACCGGCGCCAACAGCGGCCTCGGCCGTGCCGTGGCGCTGGCCTTGCGCGATGCGGGCGCGCGGGTGGCAATTGGCGGCCGGCGCGCCGACCGCAATGCCGAGGTGCTGGCGTCGCTGGGGCCCGCGGCGGCCGCTTTCGAGCTCGATGTGTCGGACGAAGGCTCGGTCGAACGCGCGCTTGCCGGCACGGTCGAACGGTTCGGGCGCCTCGACATCCTCGTCAACAACGCCGGCGTCGGGCAGCGCGCCTCGGTGATGGAGCTCGACCGCGCCACGTGGCAGCACGTCATCGACACCAACCTGACCGGCGCGTTCCTCTGCACAAAATACGCGGCTCGGCGCATGAAGTCGCAAGGGGCCGGCAAGATCATCAACGTCTCGTCGATCTACGGCGTGGTCGCGCCGAGCAAGGGCCTGCAGGTCGCCTATACCGTGGCAAAGCACGGCGTGATCGGGTTGACGAAGGTCAACGCCGTCGAGCTGGCGCCGCTTGGCATCCAGGTCAACGCGGTCGTGCCCGGCTGGTACTTCACCGAGATGACTGAGGAATTGCGTGGCACGGATTTCGAGCAGTCGGTCATACGGCGCATACCCGCCGGCCGCTGGGGCGAGGCAAGGGACCTCGTCGGGACCTGCCTCTATCTTGCTTCCGCCGCCTCGGACTATGTGAACGGTGCCGTGATCACCGTCGACGGCGGCTACACCGCAAGCGACGGGCTGGAACGGAATTGAGTCGGCGACGGCGCCAATGCGGCCAAGAAAAAGCCCCGCCGGTTTTCCGGCGGGGCGGCTTTGTCGAACCCGTGTGTCGCGATCACACGCGGTAGTACAATTGGGAAGCGTCCCTCCAGCGGGTGGAACCGGCAAAACACGAGGCATGTTCGTCTCCGTCTCACAAGGCTCTGTGACGTTGGGAGCGGACTGTCTCGCAGGGCGGGGGGCCACTTCTATGAGTCAAAGTGACTCACCCCCTGAGACGAAGTATGAGGAAGGACGTTCTCGCTGCCGCTCTCGTTGCTGTGGCCTTCCCCGCATACGCTCAGAGCGGCATGTCCGGCTACAACTTGCAGCAGGCATGTAACTCGAATGATCCAGTTCTTATCAACGCCTGCACCCTCTACGCCAGCGGCTTCGTGGACGGGCTCTGGACGGGGCAGATACTCGTCAGGGAGGGGCACGCAGTCTGCCCGCCTGCGGGCGTAAGCACGGGGCAAGCAGTCGAAGTGGAAAAAAAGTTCCTGAATGATAACCCTCAAGAACTGCACCGGCCCGCGAGCGAGATGATCACTGCCGCAATCGTGCTGGCTTGGCCGTGCGCGCGAAAGACGAAGTGACGCACTGCTGCGGATGCCGCCACCCTGATGGGCTCCCGTCCGCCGACCGTGTCCCCTCCGGGGTCTCTTCAGGATCGACTTCAAAGATGGGTCTAAAGCCTCTTGTTGGTGTTCGACCTTCGGCAGCACTGAAACCACCGCCGAACGCCAGACCGCAAAGGGGCGCACCCTAGCTGCGTGATCAGCTCTCTCAGCCGTGCGTATCGCGCGGCTCCGCCCACTCTCCCTGCACGCTCAGCCCGCAAGCAAACCGATCCACGAACGCTTTCGCCGCCTCCACCGTAAGAAAGTAGAAGAACACCGTCTCTGCACCGTAGGCGCTCGATCCGGCGCCGTGCCAGTATTTGGCCTTGCCGACGAACTGGTCGAGCCACCGAAAGATGAGGTTGTACTGGTGCCCGAAGCCACCCTGCGGAACCGCGACCCGGACCCGGACGGGGAAGTGGCGCTCTGCCATCTGCGTGCGGGTCGTGGATTTGTAGCGGCTCATCAGCTTGCCCTTGTGTTCTTGTTATGTTCTAATAATGCCATGTTGGTCGTCGCGGTCAAGGAGCATGAGCAGTGGCGGCGGAGGGCAAGCGACCGAAGCGCAGGAAAGCGGCAGTGAGCAAAGCGGAGCGGGACGAGTGCGTGATCCCGCCCGCGCTGCCGCACGAAGCGCTGCCGTCCTTGCTCTTTGAGCGCGACGAGGACGAGGAACTCGCAATCCGTGAGTACATCATGTGGCAGGCGCGCGACGAGAAGGTCACGCACCTGGAGAAGATCGCCACTGAGACCGCGCTGGGCCGTAATCTAGACGCTTGGGATGTCTACACCGACACGGCACGCTGGTGGGTGATCACCTCGCCGACGAACTTGTACCGACAAAACCTGTTCCCAAGCCTCGACTACACGATCTCGTTCCACGTCGGCGTGACTGCACGGATGATGTCTCAGCGTGATCCTGGCGTGCCGTTGCCGGAGCAGGCGCTGCTACTCGGGCCTTGGAGGAAATGGGAACAGGCCGCCGAAGCCCTGGACGAAGCTGACGAGGCGGAAGAGTTCCAGGCGGTGGGTATGCGATGCCGCGAGTGCTTGATCGCGTTCGTCAAGAAGTTCGCCAAGTCCGAGATGGTGCCCGCCGACCGCGAAGCGCCGAAGCGATCTGATGTAGTTGGTTGGTGCGAGTTGATCGCCCACTTCCTCGCACATGGCGCCAGCGCGGAGCATGTGAGGAACTACCTGAAGGCAACATCGAAGGCGACTTGGCACCTCGTGAGCTGGCTCACCCGCGCGGAGACCGCAACGCGGATGGACGCGGAGCTGGCAATCGACACCACCCAACACGTACTCGCGGTTTTCGGCAGGGCTATGTTCAGGCAGCAGCACGGTAATCCCAAGCAGTGTCCGGCGTGCGGCTCGTACATGATCGGCTTGCGCTACCTGCCTGAGGGAAGCGGATTGGATGAGCCGGTGCCCGGATGTCGGCGCTGCGGGTGGGTCAGCGATCAGGGAGAGGCGGTTGCGGGAACTGTCGCGCCCGCGTGAAGAGCGCGAGGTGGTTGGCGTGTCCAATAGACGGCTCGGCCAGACGCATCTTGCAACAGGTGGGGAGATGGCAAAGATGATGCTCTTCAACCTACCAAGCGACCCCGCTCTATTGGCGGCGTTGGGGAAGGTGGCAGTCCGACATGGACAGCTTGACTACGCGCTCAGGATCAGTGTCAGGAGCTTTGTGCCCATCAGCGTCAAAGAGGCGCTAGATGCGACCAAGCGACAAGGCTCGGCTGCACTGAGACAGCGCGTGCGGAGACTTGCGAAGCAGAGACTCGGCGAGGGCGAAGCTCTCGTTCGTCTTGATGCTCTGTTGACGCGAGCCGCGCAAGCGACGAGGCGAAGAAACGAACTTCTCCATGGGCTGTGGGCTGCTGAACTGGATGGAGGGCCTGTGGTCCGCCATGACGACGAACGATGGCACGGCCATCCGAGCGTCGCAGAGCTGGAGGCGCTCGTCTCTGAGCTGACGGCGGTCACAAACGAGCTGATCATGGCGCGCATGGATGGCTTCCTGAAAGAAGCTCTTGATACACGCGGCGGCGCGGGTTCTTCGACATCCGGCGCCCCCTCGTGAAGTGCCACGGCGAGTGAGGTGCTGGCTGGCTCGTGCCCGCCGCGCGTGATCGTCGGGAGGAGTTCCTGACCGAACCAAGCCATCATTGGGTTGACGCCGCAACAGCGCAAGCCAGCGCCACCATGAAAAACTGGTTCCATACCCGGCCCATGCCCCCCTCCCGTGGCTCTCTTTCAGTGCGACTTCAAAGTCCCTCTAAAGCCTGCTTGTTGTTGTTGATCGCATCGTCGTCAGCGCTGCATCGACCTGAAAAGTCGCCGTGCCCGCCAGCTACGCTTCCCGCGGCCTCACCGCTTGGGGGCGAGCCGTGCCAGTGGTAGAGTGCTCTTGAAGCACCACTCTGCGGAGCGAGCCGTGGGTGAGCAGCGGGTCCAGCGCAGGCTTGCAGCGATCCTTGCCGCCGACGTGGTGGGCTATAGCCGCCTGACCGGAGCGGACGAGGAGGGAACGATTGCTCGTCTTCAAGCGCTGCGGCGTGAGCTGATCGACCCTGCGATTGCTGAGCACCGTGGCCGGATCGTGAAGACGACTGGGGACGGCATCCTGATCGAGTTCGCAAGCGTGGTGGACGCCGTGCGGTGTGCGGTCGAAGTGCAGCGCAAGATGATCACCAGCAACACAGACGTGCCCAGTGACCGGCGTATCGAGTTCCGCGTTGGCATCCACGTTGGTGATGTCGTGATCGAGGGCGACGATCTGCTCGGAGACGGCGTCAATGTGGCCGCCCGGTTGGAGAGCATCGCCGAGCCGGGCTGCATATGCGTCTCTGAGGATGTGTACCGACACGCACGCGACAAGGTGGATACTATCTTCGCCGACATGGGCGAACAGCGGCTTAAGAACATCGTCCGTCCCATGCGCGTCTATCGCGTGGCGATTGGCGATGATCGACAACGGCCCGAGCCAAGACCATCGCTGGCGCTTCCCGACAAGCCCTCGATTGCCGTCTTGCCCTTCCAGAACATGAGCGGTGACCCAGAACAGGAATACTTCGCCGACGGCATGGTGGAGGAGATCATCACGGCGCTGTCCCGTTTCCGCAACCTGTTCGTGATCGCGCGCAATTCTTCCTTCGCCTACAAGGGCCGCGCGGTGGACGTGAAGCAAATAGGTCGCGAGCTTGGTGTGCGGTATTTGCTCGAAGGGAGCGTCCGCAAAGCGGCAAACCGGGTGCGCATTACGGGACAGCTTGTCGATACCGCCATCGGAGCACATCTCTGGGCTGATCGGTTTGAGGGTGCGCTTGATGACATTTTCGATCTGCAGGATCAGGTGACCGCGAGCGTGATCGGGGCAATCGCGCCAACGCTGGAGAAGGCCGAGATAGACCGTTCCAAGCGCAAGCCAACCGAGAGCCTCGACGCCTACGACTACTATTTGCGCGGTCTGGCCAGCTTTTATCCGTTCACTAGTCGAGAGGCCTACGGCGAGGCGCTGCGTCTCTTCAAACGCGCGATCGAGCTCGATCCCGCCTTCGCGCTAGCATACAGTCATGCCGCCCTTTGCTACGCTTGGGGTAAGTCAAGTGGTTGGATGACGGACCCAACGAACGAAGTCCCCGAAGTCGCAAGGCTGGCTCAGCGCGCAGTGGAATTGGGCAAGGACGACGCGATTGCACTCGCTACTAGCGGATGGGCGTTAGCATTTGTGGTCCGTGATCTCGATGCGGCCGCCGCCCTCATTGATCGCGCCCTCCTGCTCAACCCCGGTCTGGCCGAGGCATGGTTTTGCGGCGGCTGGGTCAAAGTCTGGCTGGGCGAGCCGGACAGTGCGATCGAGCGCTTCGCCCGCGCCATGCGTCTGAGCCCACTTGATCCGCGGGTGACGGGAATGCAAACGGGGACCGCACATGCGTATTTCCTCTTGCGCCGCTATGACGACGCAGCATCTTGGGCGGCGATGGTGTTGCGGGACGCTCCAGATTTTCAAGCTGGGCTGCGCATCGATGCCGCAAGCAATGCGCTGGCCGGGCGGCTGGAACGGGCACAGAAGGCGGCCGCACGGCTGCACCGTATTAATCCCGCGCTGCGTGTTTCCAATGTCAAAGACGTACTAGGCCCGTATCGTCGCGCCGAAGACCTAGCACGATACGAAGAGGGTTTGCGAAAGGCTGGCCTGCCGGAGTAACGATCGCGCTCCCACAGTCCCACTTGCCGTGCCACTCTAACTCTGTTTCAGTAGTCCCACGGCTCGTCGGATCAGGGGGGCGCTCATGGAGTGTCCAAGCTGCAATTGCGTCATTCCCGACGGCAGCAAGTTCTGTGGCGAGTGCGGTGCAGCGCTGTCGGTGCGCTGTCCGTCCTGTGGTGCTGTGATCCGTGCGAACGTCAAGTTCTGTGCAGAGTGTGGGCACAAGCTCTCGCCGGGGACGGCTGAAGCCCCAATCAAGCCTGCGAGCACCTCTACGGCTTCTCCGACCTCTCGCACGGAAGGCACCGCTGAGCGCCGCCAGCTAACCGTCATGTTCGTTGATCTCGTCGGGTCCACTGCTCTCTCAGCTCGCCTCGACCCCGAAGACATGCGGGAGATCATCGGCGCGTACCACCGCTGCTGCGCGGAGGAGATCACCAAGGCAGGTGGGTTCGTGGCCAAGTACATGGGTGACGGTGTGTTGGCGTACTTCGGCTACCCGCAAGCACACGAGGATGACGCAGAACGGGCAGTACGATCCGCGCTCGCGCTGATAGAGGCGGTTCCGAAGCTCCGTACTGCTCACGATGCTCAGGTAAGGATCGGCATCGCCACTGGGCTGGTGGTTGTCGGCGACCTCATCGGCGAAGGTGATGCGCAGGAACGCGGCGTGGTGGGCGACACCCCCAATCTCGCGGCGCGCCTGCAGGGGATCGCCGACCCGAATACGGTCGTCATCGCCGATAGCACGCGAAGACTTCTCGGCAATCTCTTCGAGCTGGAGGACTTGGGTCCAAGGGACCTCAAGGGCATCGGCGGGCAGGTGCGGGCGTGGGCTGCGCTTCGGCCGAGTTCCATGGAGAGCCGCTTCGAGGCGATGCACGCGACCGGCGTGACCGCCCTCGTCGGCCGGGACGAAGAGAGCGAGACGCTTCATCGCCGCTGGCAAAGGGCAACGACGGGTGAAGGCCAGGTCGTGCTGCTCTCCGGCGAGGCAGGTATCGGGAAATCGCGGCTCACGGCCGCGCTTCTGGGGCGCCTCGCCGACGAACCGCACACGCGGTTGCGCTCTTTCTGCTCCCCGCAGCGCGTGGACAGCGCGTTCCACCCGATCATCGGCCAGATGGAACGCGCGGCCGGACTGGCGCACGACGACACACCGCAAGCGAAGCTCGACAAGCTCGATGCGATGCTCGCGCAGACCTCGATCTCGCCCCAGGATGCCGCGCTCTTTGCCGAGATGCTGTCGCTCCCGAACGACGGACGCTATCCCGCGCTCGATCTGATCCCGGAGCAGCGTAGGCAAAGAACGCTGGAAGCACTCATTTCCCAGATCGAGGCGCTGACACGCTCTCATCCCGTGCTGATGATCTTCGAGGATGCGCATTGGACCGACCCCACGAGCCTGGAGGTGTTCGGTCGGGTGGTGGACCGGATCGCGACCCTTCGCGT
>JBKQTR010000555.1:0-11514 GCA_052143095.1 Allostellaceae bacterium | reverse complement strand
GGGGATGATGGCACGGCCGCGCGCCACCTCGTCGCGCACGAATTCCGGCGTGACATGGGCGGGGATCGCCGCGCCGAAGGACTCGCCGTCGCGCGCAGCGGCCAGCGTGTCGCGCCCGAGATTCTCGCGGATGGCGATGTACTCCATCTCCGGCGTGATGATGCCGGCGCGGGCATAGGCGAGCTGCGTCACCGCGCGCGCCCCCTTCGCCTGCAGCGGCCGCCGTCCCGCGCGGTCGAACACTGGCACCTCGCTGACCTCGCCCGGCCGCAAGCCGTTGTCCTCCGGCCGAACGGCGCGCGCCGCCGTCACCTCGACATCGCCGCGCGCGCGGATCCAGGGATCGCGCAGCGGCGCCAGGCCCAGCCCGATATCGATGGCGACCGCCGGGTCGGTATAGGGGCCCGACGGGTCGTAGACGCGCACCGGCTGCTCCTTGGCAGCGGGCGACAGATCGATCTCGCGCATCGCCACCCGCAGCGCGGGATGGCGCCGGCCGGCGATATGGACCTTGCGCGACGCCGGCAGCGGGCCGGTCGAGACGCCGATGGTCTGGTTCAGAGTGCCTTCGGGCATAGTGATCTCCTCCTCCCGAGTGATCGGTACAACAGGAGATCCGGTGCCTGCGGAGTTGAGGGGCCGCTCTTGCCGAGAGTGCTTCGAGCCGCGCCGTTCCTGTCCCTACGCCGGTACGATCCGGATCAGGTTCAAAGGGTTCCCACGTCGCCGCTGGCAGTAGTGGTGTCTCAGCCCCTTAACGGGGCTCCCCTTGGAAGCTCTCCAGTATCCGGGCCGAGGCGGGGCTGCGTCAAGCGGCAGACGCGGCCGCGGGTGTCCAGGGCGGTGGCGTAGGGTGGCTCGGGATTTGCGGCGGGAGGTCGCACGGGAGGGCGCGCGGCCCGCTCAATGCACGCTCCTCAGAATCCGGCATAGCGATGCAGGCGCTGCATCAACGGATCGGTTGTCAGCAGCGCCGACCACTCCTCACCCATATTGTCATCGGTGACGATCGGCATTCCGGCCGATCGGGCGAGGATGCCGGCGCAATCTTCCATGATGTCGTCGGGACGCGGCCGGCCCGGCGGCGGCGCCAGCGCGGCAACGATCTGCTCAAGCCGCGCGCGCTGCCCGGCATCGGCGATGTCCAGCACCGGCCGGCCATTGATACGATAGTCGATGAGCGTCCGCCGCAGGCGGTCGGGATCCAGCATCATCGGCGCGGGACTCACCACCAGGGCGTTGAGCGCGCGCATGCCCGCAAAGCCCGCGCATCCCGTCCGCTGCACACGCAGCGAGCCCGTCGTGTTGTACATGATAATGCCGCCCGCGCGCAGATGCGCCGCAGCCAGCTGCAGGTACTCGCGCGACAGCAGGTTCGTCACATTGGGCCGGTAGTACCAAGTCGTGTTCTGGATGATCGCGTCGAATTTTCGCTCGGAATAGCGATTGAGCCAGCGCCGGCCGTCGTCGATGACGATCTCGACCTTGGGGTCGTCGAGCAGGCTCGCGACCGCCGGGTAGTGCCGCATGATCTGGAGATAGCCGGGGTTGATCTCGACGATGGTGAGATGCTTGACCTGGGGATGGCTGGCAATGACTTGCGCCCAGGCGCCGGTCGCCAAGCCGATCATCAGCACCTGCTCTGGATCGGGATGAAACAGGCTCAGCGCAAAGGGGCGAATGAGGAGATTCTCGTCCTTCATGAGATCGACGGCGATGATCCCGTCATAAAGCCCATTGCCATAGACATGCCGGCCCGAATCCACTGTGATGACGCCGCTGCGGTTCTCGACGGTATCGACGAACCGCGAACCCGGCTCCACCATGTTGTTCGCGAGCAGGCGGTCGTAGAAGCCGCGGAACAAGGGGCCAGATGCCGCCGGCATCGTCGCGCAAGCGAGAATGCCAAGCGCCGCGATCGCCAGCCGGCGCCGCCGTGGCAGCCCGCCGAAGATGGCGACGAAGATTGCGACGCCGGCGCCGAAGACGCCGAGAAAGGTGGAGATGGTGCCGATCGACATCTCGTTCATCAGGAAGAAGCCGGTGACGAGCGTGCCGGCGACGGAGCCGAGGATATTGGCAAGATAGACCCGGCTTAGGCGAGCGCCGGCGCGGTCATCGGGGGTGATGCCATAATGGCAGACGATCGGAAAGATGATGCCGCTGATCGTCGTCTGCGCGAAGATCATGAGCAGCATCGGATAGAAGTAGCCGATCGCCGTCGCGGCGCCGTAAGCGGCTAAAGGCAGCAGCGCGAAGCCCAGGACGCTCGCCAGCAACAGCGCGGCAGAGATGGTAAAGGACGCCTCCGCTTGCGTCAGCGAAGGGCCGAACAGGCGCCGCACCCGCAGCGCGCCGTTGGCGACGCCGGCGAGGTAGGCGCCCAGGACGAACGCAAAGGCGGGGCTGGTGTTGGTCGCGATCGAGAAGGCGCGAAACCAGACGATCTCGTAGGAGAGCGCGACGTAGCCGACCAGGCCGGCTACGAGGATCGCAAAGATGAGCTCGCGCGGGGTGCGGCTCATCCGCGCCGCGATGGTCACGCCCGGCGACGACGGCACGCCCGAGCGCGCCGTGCGATGCCGGTCGCGGGTCCGCCAGGCTTCCGCCAAAGCGAGACCGCCGACGATGAAATTGATCGACGCGGCGACGGTCACCGCACCCTGCATGCCCGCGACGCGCATCAGAAACAAGGCGCAGACGAAGCAGGCGGTGGCCGATCCGATGGTATTGACGCAGTAGAGCAGCCCGATCGATTGCCCGACATTGCGCGAGCGGCGGACGAGATAGGCCGACAGGATCGGCAAGGTCGAGCCCATGAACAGCGTCGGCACGAACAGCAGCACAAGCGTGACCACGGTCAGCTCGCCGACCGACAGATGCAGCGTGTGCCGGCCAACGATGTCAATGATGGGTAGCGAGATGAGGCCCAACCCGCCGATGGCGAGCTCGATCGCGCCGAAGACCGCCAGCAGGTTGAGCTGCGACCGCCGCGAGACTTGTCCGCCGGCCAAGCTGCCGAACCCCAATCCCAGCAGAAATCCGGCAACCACGATGGTCACGGCCTCGACATTGATGCCGTACATCGTGAACAGCGACCGTTGCCAGATCAGTTGGTAGACCAGCGCCGGCATTCCGGAGATGAAGAAGACCGCGCCGACGGCGAAGACACCAGCAGTAGTCTGGTCACTCGAGCCGGACGCGACATCGCTGCGTGCCAAGGTGCTCATGATCCCTCCCGGAAACACCGTATTCGGGAGGGTAGAAGCGCGCTCTCTATGAAACATTAACAGTGCGTCGACAGCACCGATGTCGTGATGACGCGCCGCCGGGGTGACGCCGATCGGCCATAGCGGCGACCCTTCGACTCACCCCGGCTCCCCCTCTCGGTGCGAAACGTTGGACGGCGGCCCGCGGCGGGAGCAGGATGGTATGGGGGCAACTAAGACCTCCGTCACAACACCGAGGAGACCCAGGATGAGCTCTACCTCCGTTCATGCCGCCGGCACGCCAGTGTCGGTGGCGACGCTTGTGATGGCCTTCATCGCCGGCGTTCTCGCCGTACCGGTCTTTCACCAGATTCTGCTGTTGGTGCTGCATCTTGCCGGCATCGTCCCATTCTCGCCCTTCGACATGACGCCGACCAAGCCGTTCGGCGTGCCCGCGGTGATTTCGATCTCGTTCTGGGGCGGTGTCTGGGGCGTGATCTTCGCGCTGACGCTGCCGCGCTGGTTCAGCGGCGCCAGCTACTGGATCGCCGCCGTCGTCGCGGGCGGCGTGGCGCTCACCCTCGTCTTCATGTTTGTCGTCTGGCCGTTGAAGATCGGCGGCCTGCCGCCGGACATGGTCGGCCTCTTCGTCATCGGCTTCCTGCTCAACGCGGCCTGGGGTATCGGCTGGGCGCTGTTCCTCGCGCTCTTCCAGCGGCTGCGCGGCAGCACGGCATAGCCCCGCCTTTTTCCGACCTGCCGGCCGCCTGGGCACGCGGCCGGCAGGCCACTCATCGCCTCATGCCGGAGCGGCGCCGCGGCGCAGCACTTCCAGCCTGAGCGGCAGCGTCGCGCCCAGCCAGAGCGCATAGCGCGCGTGATCCTCGTAGTCGTCGCCGGTCAACGGATGCACGAGCACGCTGAGTCCGCCGCGGTTCAGCATCAGCCACGGCAACAGGCGCGGCAGCTCGTCGACGGCAAAGGCCACCTGGTACATCGATACCGGATGCGGCCCCACCGGCACGTCATGCCAGCGGCCGAGCCGCACCGTGAAGCGCTCGCCGATCGCCTGGCGCAGCCGCTCGGCCACCGCCCGCGTCGGCCCGTCGTAGTAGATATGCGCGTGGTAGCCTTCGATGCCGGCGGCGTCGATGAAATCATCGGGCATGGGCGTCTCCCTCGGCCGGTGGACTTGTTCCGCAAACGACGTACCCCGGCACCGCAGCTTCCCTTGCGACCAGAGCGTGGGGACCCAGCATAGTTGGGAGTCGACGCCGGCCGCCATCATTGCTGGAATGGCGGCCAGAATGCCGGGGGAGACGCCGCATGTCCGATCTGTTCCGCCTGTCCGCAAGCGAGGCTGCCCGGCGTATCGCCGCCGGCAGCCTCACCGCCCGGGCGCTGGTCGAAGCCTGCCTCGAGCGCGTCGCCCTGCGCGAGGGCGATGTCGGCGCCTGGGCGCATATCGACCCTGACCAGGCGCTCGCCGAGGCCCGCGCGCGCGACCAATCCAGCCCCCGCGGCCCGCTGCACGGCGTGCCGATCGGCGTCAAGGACATCATGGACACCGCCGACATGCCGACGCGCTACGGCTCGCGTGCCTATCACGGGCATCGCCCGGGCGCCGACGCCGCCTGCGTGGCGCTGGCGCGCGCCGCCGGCGCGGTCATCCTGGGCAAGACCGTGACCACCGAATTCGCCGCGCTCAGCCCGGGGAAGACCAGGAACCCGCATCATCGCGACCACACGCCCGGCGGCTCCTCCAGCGGCTCGGCCGCAGGGGTGGCCGATTTCATGATGCCGCTCGCCTTCGGCACGCAGACGGCCGGCTCGATCCTGCGACCGGCCTCGTTCTGCGGCGTGGTCGGCATGAAGCCGAGCTTCGGCCTCGTCGCCATTTCCGGCACCAAGCCCCTGGCGCCGAGCCTCGACACCATCGGCGGCTTCGCGCGCAGCGTTGCCGACATCGCACTGTTTCTTGCCGCGCTCACCGACCGGCCCGAGCTGCAGCCGACCGCGCCGGCGCAGCGGCCGCGCATCGGCGTCTATCAGCCGCAGCCTTGGGATCAGGTGCTGCCGGCGACGGTGGCCGCGCTCGAGGCGGCGCGGGACGCGCTCGCCCGCGCCGGCGCGGTGCTCGGCGACCGCGCCGCCTTCCCCGCCTTCGACGGGCTCGTCGCGGCGCAGCACGCCATCATGAACCACGAGGCCGCGCGCAACCTCGCCTGGGAGCGGCTGAGCCGCGCCAACGAGATCATGCCGCGCACCGCCACGATGCTGGCGGACGGCATGGCGGTCACCGCCGCCGCCTATGATGCGGCGCGCGACGCCGCCACGGCGGCGCGGGCGCAGCTCGGCGCGTTCTTCGGCGAGTTCGACGCCATGCTGGTGCCGGCGGCGCCCGGCGAAGCGCCGCCGATCGCCACCACCGGCGACCCCGTCTTCAACCGGCCGTGGACGCTGCTCCATGTCCCCTGCATCGCGCTGCCGGGCCATCGCGGCCCCACCGGGCTTCCGGTGGGCGTGCAGCTGGTGGGGCGCCGCGGCGAGGACGCAAGGCTGCTGGCGATCGCGCTCTTCGCCGAAGCTGCGCTCGGCGCCGGCGCGTGAGCGGCGCCGCGGAGCTCTTGGCGCCGGCGCTCGTCGTGGCGGCGCTCGGCCTTGTCCTCCGCCCCGGCGCGGCGCGCGGCTGATCAAGGGCTTGCGACCGGCCGCGCCATGCGTCAGCTTCCCTGACGATGCGTCTCTCCCGGTCCCTGGCTCCGCTCCTGCTGCCGCTCGCGCTCGCGCAATGCGGCATCCTGGCGCCCTATCAGACGGTGCCAGCGACGCTCACCAAGTCGCAGCGGGCGCCGGTTCCCGCGGGCGGCACCGCGCCCACCCTCATCGGCGTCTGCTACAACACGTTCACCGCGACGGCGGAGCAAGTCCGCGCCATCGCCGAGCAGGCCTGTGAGCCCGGCACCGTGCCGCACGCCTTCGAGCGCGATTTCAAGCTGATAAACTGCCCGCTCCTCCAGCCCGCGCGCGTCACCTTCGCCTGCATGGCAAAGGCGCCGTGAGGGAGGTGCGATCGACTGCCCGGCGCCTCCAGGGGAGCCGGTGTCGCCGACCGGGCCGAACGGCGGCCACCCGCATTAACCTTCCGTTGTCGCCCGGCCGATAGCATCAAGGCGAGCCCCGGTTTCTCGCAACGAGGCGTCGGAGCACCCGCTTGGATCGCGTTCCCGTCATTAACGGCTTGCGCGGCATCGCCATCCTGGGCGTGCTGTTCTGCCATATCGTCAGCGGCACGGTGCCGCGCTCCGGGCCCTTCCTGTCGCTGGCCGGGATGGCAATCCCGCTGTCGCCGCTGATCACCAACGGATGGACCGGCGTCAACCTGTTCTTCATGCTGTCCGGCTTCGTGCTGTACCTGCCTTACGCTGCCGGCGAGCGCCGCATGGTTGACTGGCGTGACGGCTTCCTCTTCTACCGGCGGCGCTGTCGTCGCCTCTTGCCGCTCTTCTATGTCGCTGCCGTCGCCGTCCTGGCGCTGGACGCGATCCGCGGCGTCACCGCCTCGTACCTGACCGAGGCGCTTTCGCTTTTGACCTTTGCCTTCACGCTAAGCCCAAGCAATTTCGGTCCGCGATTCAACATGCCGCTCTGGTCGATCGGCGTCGAGATCCTGTTCAGCATCGCCTTTCCTGCGATAGTGCTGCGGGCGCGCGGCATCGGGCTCGCTCGTTGCCTCTGGATCGTCATGGCGATATCGCTGGCCGCACGGATTGTCGGCTATCTCCATTATCCCAGCACCGACGGCGTCTCCTATCAGACCGACAACATCGTCTGTCGCTTGGACGAATTCGTGCTGGGCATGGTGCTGGCGAAGCTCTATGTCGAGCGCCGGCTGCCCGACCGTCCGGCATGGTTCGCCATGGCTGGCCTCTGCCTCGTGATGGCGGCCTGGATCGGGTTCGATCTCAGCCTCCACCGCACCCTGCCGGCGCTCGCCAAGGCGCCGCTCAATGACGTGCTCGATGCCGGCTTTGCCGCGCTCATGGTTGCGGCGCTCGCGCCAAGCGGCCGCATCCGGGCGGCAATGAGCTGCGCGCCGCTGCAGCTCCTCGGCATGATGTGCTACAGCGTCTACGTTTGGCATTGGCCGTTGCTCATGGCCGTTGCGCCCGATCGCGGCGCCCTGCCGTGGACGAGTTTTGCGGCAAAGGTCGCGGCATTCCTGCTGCTGACCCTGGGCATCGCCGCGTTGAGCTATCGCTTCGTCGAGTTCCGTCACGTCGCGGATTGGCGACGCTTGTTCCTGCTCGGTGGAAGCGCCGGGGCGGCGTCGACATCGTCGCCCATGCGGAACTGATAGCGCATCACTCAGCAGCGGCGAGCGCCGGCTGCGATCTCTGCCGCTCGAGCAGCGCCTCGATACGCGCCGTCGCGGCGATCGCCAGGACCGCAACAGCCGCACCCGCCAGCACATCGACGAAATAATGACTGCCCTCGGTCGGTATGGCGACGATCATAGCGCCGTTCACCAGCGCCGTGATCAGCAGAGCGACAGGCCGGCGACGCGCGGCATAGGGGAACAGGACCGCCAAGGTGGTGTGGAAGGAAGGAAAGCTGATCAGGCCTTGAAGTCGCGAGAGATCGAGCTGACCGAACCGCCCGGTCCGCAGCGCGACGAAATCGGGCATGTGCTGGTGGAACCCCGGGAGCCCGTAATAGACCGAGGCGTTGAATGCCGGCAGCAAACCGGAGATCGGCACAATGATCAGCAGCGATAACGTCAGCATCCAGAAGAGCTCGCTGTTGCGTCGCGGCTGGCCGGTCAGGCCTAGATAGGAGGTGATGATCGCGATCTGCGGCAGCGCGCTCATATAGGCGAGATTGAGCACACGGTGCAGCGTCGGATGCTGCTGCACGACGGCGAACCAGCCCGGCCAATCGAACCCCAGTGCGCGGTCGGCGCGCGCGAGCAGGTCGTCGGCCACGGGCATTCCGGTGGTCGCGACGAGATAGCTGAAGACGCCCATGGCGGCGAAGAAGACGAGCAATCGCGCCGCGCTGTGCGCCAGGTCTGCGAGCCGCTCCTCCGGCCGCCAGCGCTCATAGAAGAGGCCAAGCGCCGTAAATACCAGCACCGCGCCGCCGAGCCGGACGATACCCGGCCAAGCCAGGTGGATGCCGCAAAGGGCGAGACCCGCGGCATCGAGCGCGATGAGCGCCGCGATCACCGCTCCTTTGGCCCCTGCGTTGAGTGAAGACACCGGCACTTCTCCTGGCGTGAGCCAGGAGTTGGCCGCGGCGGCGGTTTAGAGCGGGTTAACCGCACGCCCGCGCGCTTCCGGGATCGCCGGTGATTTTAGCGAGCGGATGGGCGCCCGGGCGTTATCGGACGGCGCCCTCGGTCCGCACATGAATGATCGCATAGGCGTCGGCATAGACCCGCCACCAGCCTGGCAGATGGTCCAGCGTCGCCACCGCGGGACTGTGCGGCTCGAGCAGCGTCCAGGTGATGGCGTAGCCGCGAAGGAGGCCGGCAAGGGCCGGCGCGCTACCGCGATCGGCCTCGAGATAGCGGCTCAGGAACCGATCGCCATACATCTCCATGCGGCCGTCGATGAAGGTCGGGATGCCACGGAAGATCAGATATCCGCCGAAGGGCTCGCTGTTCAGCACCGGACCGGACAAGCCCATCCGCTGCGCGGCAGCGAGCGCGCTTGCGGGGGTCACGCGGTCGTCCGCGCGCTGCAACGGGTGGAGCAGCGTCACCGCGCCGAGCGCGAGACCGATGGCCAGGATCAAGGCGATGGCGGGTGCGCTCGCCGGCCTTGCCGCCGCGTCGCGCTCGCGGCCCGGCGGCGTTGCGCCGGACCGCGGAAGCTGCCGGCCAAGCGACGCCGCAATGACGAGCGGCCCAAGCAGACCAAGAAGCTCACCCTGCCGCTCCTGCTGCAGCGCCAAATGGACGAGCCACAGCAGCAGCAGCAGCCTCGGCAGCGGCAGCTTCAGGCCCAGCGAGAAGCCGAGCAGCATCAGGCCCAGCAGCCACGCCTCGAGCGGCTGGAAGACATGGAAATCCGGGCTGAGCCATTCGACAAAGCTGTCCTGCAGCCCGGCCATGCCGACGATGCGAAAGGGCAACAGGAAGCCGGCGACGCCGTTGGGCGTCAGCATGCCGGCCAGCATCGCCAGCAGCAGAAACAAACCCCAACGACCGGCTTCTGCAGAGGCTGGACGGCCGCCGCGCCGGTCGAGCGTCGCCTCGATCCCCGCCAGCGCCGCCAATGCCACGCCGACCATGAAGCCACCGTGGAGATTGGCCCACAGCGTCATGAGCGGCAGCGCGCGGAAGGGCGGCGTGCCGGCTTTGTCGCGCGCATCGATGATCGCCGCCGACCACAGCACCAGCAGCGGCAGCGCCAGGATGTGCGGACGCGCCAGCAGGTGCGGCAGCACCAGCGCCCCGCCGAGCGCGGCCGCGATGGTGGCGGGCAGTGGGCCCAGATGCAGCAGCAGCCGACGCGTGAGCAGCGCGAGGCTCGCGGCAAAGCAGGCAGCGGCCGCCAGCACCGGCCCCGACCAGCCCAGCGCGTTATAGAGGAGAGCGAGCGCGCCTTCGGCGAGCCACTCGTGAACCACCCAGGGCGCTCCCGCCATCGAGTGGGAGAACGGATCCTGCGACGGCAGCGCCGCATGCGCCAGCATCCACCGTCCCGCCGCGATGTGCAGATAGGTATCGGGATCGTTCAGCAGGCTACGCCGGTCGATGAGCGCGCGCGCGAAGGCGGCGAGCCCGACCAGCAGCGGCAAAATGGGGGTCAGCCGGGCAAGACTGCGGCGCAGACCGGCTTCAGCAATGGGAATTCCGTTGGCCACGGCGGCGGCAATCCCGATGGTTCCTGCGTCGGGCGGGCGCCAGGCCCGTCCTTCTCGGGATTGTCCGGCCGCAGTCTTTAGAGCCGGTTACGACGGCGCAGCGGCGCCGGGAATCGAAAGGCCCCCGGGAGACGGTCCCGGGGGCCTTTTTGCGAACCGCGCCGATCAGGTCTGGCTGGGCTTCGCCATCTTCTTCGTGGACTTCTTCTTGGTGGCAACCTTCTTGGCGGAAGATTTCTTCTTTGCCTTCTTCGCCTTTGCGGGCTGCTGGGTCTGGGTCTGCGCCTGCGCCGCCAGCGGAATGGTCGAGGCGGCGACAAAGGAGAGCAGAGCAAATGCGGTAATGAGCGCCTTCATAACATGCTCCTAGATCTGGGAGGATTTTGCTGTGCACCGGTTTAGGGGTGGCCGTCACATGCCTCGAGCGAACTCGAACAGCGACGTGGCGGACGCTATCATGATTCGCGCGGATGTGAAAGTCTTCAGCAGCAAAACTTTGGGTTTTTCCAGCAGAGATGCCATTGGAAGCTTCCGCTACTTCGCACGCGTACTTCACTAGCTAGGACACAGAAAGAAATAATTGGTTAACGTCGCGCTCCCCTCGCAACTATGCGTCATTTTGCCGCATAAATCGCGCCCCGCCCGTCACCTTATCGCGACAACACCCAGCGGCCGCTCGCTTCGCGGCACACGACGGCAAATGCCGGCTGCGTCCGGCCGTCGATGATCACGTCGCGTGCATAGACCCGGCAAGGCCGGCCCTCGGCATCGCTGAACTCGCGCACCGGCCGCTTGTCGCCGCGCTCGTCGGGCTGGGGCGATGCGGCGACCGCGGGCCGCGCCGGCTCCTCCTGGGCGGACGCGACCGGGATCGTGGCCGCGGCGACGGCAAAGGCCCCGGCAAGCCATCCTCCCCAGGACGCGAGTCGCCGCCTTCGCCTTCCGCGCATCCCGCCCCCCTCGCTCCGCTCCTCCGGCACCGGGCAAACCCGCGCGGCCGCGGCCGGTTCCCTGCTGTCGGCGGCGGAATTGCATAAAATTTTAGGAAAATTAAACCAAGAATTCATTTGCTATAGTCTCAATAATACGAAGATTAGTCTCATGTATTCCCTTGGATTTCTATGTATTAGCTTTCGCCGTTTAAGGTTGCATTAAGGGATCCAAACCAGAATTCCTGCGTCGCTCATTAGCCCCTAGGAGGCATGACTGTCATGCGCAAGGTTCTTACCAATCTGCTTCGTGACGAGAGTGGCGCGACCGCGATCGAGTACGGCCTCATCGCCGCACTCATTTCGGTCGTCATCATCGTCGCCATCACCGCGGTCGGCACGCAGTTGTCAACGACCTTCAACACCATCTCGACCAAGCTGGGGAACGCCAACTAACTGCCGGACCGTCGCAAACACTCTACCGGACGGGAGCCGCTACCGCG
>JBKQTR010000554.1:0-9048 GCA_052143095.1 Allostellaceae bacterium | reverse complement strand
GTCGCGCCCTTGGGCGGCGAGCGCGGCGAGCGTGAAGCGCAGCGCGTCGGTGCCGTAGCGGCCGATGAGGTCGTGGGGATCGATGATGTTGCCCTTGGTCTTCGACATCTTCTGGCCGCGCTCGTCGCGCACCAGCGCGTGGATGTAGACGGTGCGGAACGGCACGTCGCCCATGAACTTGCAGCCCAGCATCATCATCCTGGCCACCCAGAAGAAGATGATGTCGAAGCCGGTCACCAGCACGTCGGTCGGGTAGTAGCGCCTGAGCTCGGGCGTCTCCTCCGGCCAGCCCAGCGTCGAGAACGGCCAGAGGCCCGAGGAGAACCAGGTGTCGAGCACGTCGCCGTCGCGCTCGAGCGCGGCGGGCGCGCCGTAGTGCCGGGCCGCCGCCGCTTGCGCCTCGGCTTCGGTCTCCTCGACGAAGACGTTGCCGTCCGGCCCGTACCAGGCCGGGATCTGATGCCCCCACCAGAGCTGGCGCGAGATGCACCAGGGCTGGATGTTGCGCATCCATTCGAAGAAAGTGTTCTACCAGCTATTCGGCACGAACACCGTGCGGCCGGTCTCGACCGCCGCGATCGCGGGCTTCGCCAGGGTCTTGGCGTCGACATACCATTGGTCGGTGAGCCAGGGCTCGAGGACGACGCCGGAGCGGTCGCCATGCGGCACGGTGAGCGTGTGCGGCTCGATCTTCTCGATGAGGCCCTGCGCCTCGAGATCGGCGACGATCCGTTGTCGCGCCACGAAGCGGTCGAGGCCGCGATAGGCCTCGGGCACGGCGTCGTTGAGGCGCGCGTCGCGGTCGAAAATGTTGATCAGCGGCAGGCCGTGCCGCCGTCCGACCTCGAAATCGTTGAAGTCATGCGCCGGCGTGATCTTGACCGCGCCGCTGCCGGTGGTGGGATCGGCATAGGCGGCGGCGACGATCGGGATGCGCCGGCCGACCAGCGGCAGCACTGCTGCGCGGCCGATGAGATGCCGGTAGCGCTCGTCCTCGGGATGGACCGCGACGCCGGTGTCGCCGAGCATGGTCTCGGGGCGGGTCGTCGCGACGGTGATGAAAGCGCCGCTCTCGCCCTCGACCGGGTACCGGATGTACCAGAGCGAGCCCCTCACCTCCTGGCTCTCGACCTCGAGATCGGAGATCGCGGTGTGCAGCTTCGGGTCCCAATTGACCAGCCGCTTGTCGCGATAGATCAGCCCCTCCTTGTGCAGCGCGACGAAGACCTTGCGCACCGCGGCGGAGAGCCCTTCATCCATGGTGAAGCGCTCGCGCCGCCAATCGGGTGAGGCGCCGAGCGCGCGCAGCTGGTGGACGATGGTGCCGCCGGATTCCGCCTTCCACCGCCACACCCGCTCGAGGAAGGCGGCGCGGCCGAGCTTGAGGCGGCTCGTCTGCTCCTGCTCGAGCTGGCGCTCGACGACCATCTGGGTGGCGATGCCGGCATGGTCGGTCCCGGGCTGCCACAGCGTGTCGCAGCCGCGCATGCGGTGATAGCGGATGAGGATGTCCTGGATGGTGAAGGTAAGCGCGTGGCCGAGATGCAGGATGCCGGTCACATTGGGCGGCGGCATCATGATGCAGTAGGGCTGGGCGGACGAGTCGGGGTGACAGGCGAAGGCACCCGAGTCTTCCCACTGCCGATAGATGGCCGACTCGACATCGGCCGGACGATAGGTCTTGTCCAGCATGGCCGAATGCTTCTCACTCACTCCGTTCTACTGATACCGGCGGGGAATCGCCGCCGCGGGCGCCGAGCCGCTCAGCGGGTCTGGGCCTCGCGCGACATGCGCTGGATCTCTTCGCGCACCAGCCGCTCCACCATCTGCGGCAGATGCGCATCGAGCCAGTCCCTGAGCATCGGCCGCAACAGCTCGCGGACGAGATCCTCGAGCGTGCGCCCGGCATCGCCCAGCGGCAGACTGCCGAGCTGATCGCGCGCACCGGGCGCGGTGAGCTGCGATAACGCCGCGATCGAGGCGGTTTCCGTGGCGCTCGATACCAGCCGCTCCACGCTTTCGTCAGGCATCGGCGGCGGCATCGGCGGGGGTGGCGGCGGCGCCGACTCGACGTTGAAGACCGGCCTGGGCGGCGGCGGCGGAGGTGGCGGCTCGGCGGCAGGCTTCTTGGCGCCGGCGGTGATGCTGACCACCGTGCCGTCCTCTTCCACCACCTCGGTCAGCTCCAGCACTTCCTCGCCGCGCGCAGGCTTTTCCTCTGCCGCCCCGGCGGCCGGCGCGGCGTCTCCATCCTCGGCGATGATCCGGCGGATGGAGGCGAGGATCTCCTCCATCGACGGCTCGTGCTGGCCTTTTGGATCCGACATGAACCCTCAACCGATGTCGCGTAATTGCCGGCTACAGTAAGGGAAGCGAAGGAAAAACGCCAGCCGAACCCGCGTTTTGGCGGCCGATCGGCGACTTAATCAACCGTGGCGCCGGGCGCAGGGCTACTTGTCCTTGGCGCCGAAGCCCAGCCACTTCTCGCGCACCGAGCGGTAATGCGTGTCGGCGTCGTAGAGCTTCACCGGCAGGCGCAAATCGGCGGCGGTCAGGCGGCCGACCTGCTGCGACAGCGTGAACTCGGCGACCGCGAGGTCATGCTGCGCGGTGACCAGCTGGACGCGGTCGGTGAACAGCTCCTGCTCGGCGTTGAGCACGTCGAGCACGGTGCGCGAGCCGACGGTCGCCTCCTGCCGCACGCCTTCGAGCGCGATCTCGGCCGCCTGAATGGTCGATTGCAGCGAGATGATCTGGGCGCGGCCGGAGACGATCTGCTCCCAGGCCTGGCTCGCGCCTTGAATCGCGGCGCGGCGCGCATCGTCGGTCTGGCTGAGGCGCAGCCCGACCGTCTCGGCCGCCTGGCGCGTCTGCGAATAGATGTTGCCGCCCTCATAGAGCGGCATGGTCACGCGGGCGGTCAGCGATGCCTCGGTGGTGGCATGCCCGATGACGACCACCTCGTCTTCGCGGTTGATGTCGCCGACCAGCGCCAGGGTCGGCAGCAGCTGGTCGCGCGTGGCATCGACAGCGTCGCGCGCCGCATCCTCGGTGTAGATGGCGGCGACGACGTTCGGGTTCTTGAAGGTGGCGAGGCTGATCGCCTCGTCGCGGTCGGCCGGCAGCACCGGGCGCAGAGTCGGCTGCTCCAGCTTGCCCGGCGGCGCATGGCCGACGGCGCGTGCGTAATTGGCGCGGCTGACCTGCAGATTGCCGGCCGCCTGCAGCCGCGAGGCGGTGGCCCCGGCCAGCCGCGCCTCGGCCTGCGCCACATCGGTGCGCGTCACCGCGCCGACGCGGAACTCATCATTGGTCGCCTCGAGCTGGCGGCGCAGCACCTGCTCGTTGTTGATGCTGAGATCGAGCGTCGCCTGATCGCGCACCACGTCGAGATAGGCTTGCGCGACGCTGAGAAACACCGTCTCCTCGGTGGCGATGTTGCGCGCCCGCTCGGCCTCGATGGTCTTTTCCGCCTGCGCCGTCAAGGCGACGGTGCGGCCGCCGCTGTAGAGCGGCTCGGTGATGTTGAGGTCGACGGTCTTCGGCGCCGTCCTGGAATTGGGGCCGACCAGGGTCGCCGGCTGGTTCTCGATGCGCTGCCCCCCGATCGCGCCGGTGAAAGTCACCGTCGGCCGCCAGCCCGACAGCGCCTGCGGCACGCCCTCGTCGGTGGCGCGCAGATTGGCGCGCTCGGCGAGGATCTGCGGGTTGTTGACATAGGCGTCGATCAGCGCCTCGGGCAGCGTCTCGCCGCGCGCGCCGCCGGCCGAGGCCAGGAGGAGCGCGCTGACGGCGCTGGCGGCGAGGAGTTCACGGCGCATCGTCTGGGATCCCTGCCTCAATTCCTAGACCTAGAATACGAAGCTCGGCTCGGCTTGGAAACCCGGCAGCAGCGGCACCGTGGCATCGAAGCTCGGCCAATGCGACAACGTGCCGCCGGCGGACGTCATCACCACGGCGCGTCCGGGGCCGCTGCCCTCCTGCAGCACTGCGACCAGCCTGCCGCCTTCGACGAGCTGATGCGCGATCGTCGCGGGGATGCGGGCGACGGCACCCTGGCACAGGATGACGCGGTAGGGCGCGCGACCGGGATATCCCGCGGTCAGCGGCGCCTCGATCACGGTGGCGTTGTCGATGGCGAGCTCACGCAGCCGCGCCACCGCCTGACGCGCCAGCTCGACCTCGCTGTCGATGGCGATGACGTTGCGCGCCAGCCGCGCGAGCAGCGCGGTGCCGTAGCCGGTGCCGCAGCCGATCTCCAGCACGGTGTCGTCGCGGCTGATCTCGGCGAGCTGGATGAGCCGCGCCAGCACCATCGGCTCGATCATGTAGCGGCCGCCGCCCAGCGGCAAATCGTCGTCGACATAGGCGGCGCCGCGCAGATGCGCCGGCACGAAGCGCTCGCGCGGCACGGCGAGGAAGCCCTCGAGCACCGCCTCGTCCGTCACCTTGTTGGTGCGGAGCTGGCTTTCGACCATAGCGAGGCGCGCGGCGGCGTAATCGATCATGGCGGGTCTGCGGCAGGCTCTTGGCTGCGGTCTTGACGAGCCGTCTTATATAGTCGCCACCGGGTTAAGACAATCCTTGCGCTGCCGCCGGCCCGCCTTGACCCTCCGCGGCATGCCGGCATATACCTCCGCACCCCGGCCGGATGGCAGAGTGGCTATGCAGAGGACTGCAAATCCTCGTACAGCGGTTCGATTCCGCTTCCGGCCTCCAGTGTTTCGGCCCGCCCGGGGTGGCGCCCGGCGGGCGGCTCTGTTATAAGGCCGCTGCCGTGCCCAAAGGGGAATCACGGTCGCTGATCCCGGGTAGCTCAGTGGTAGAGCAAGCGGCTGTTAACCGCTTGGCCGGGGGTTCGAATCCCTCCCCGGGAGCCAATTCAGCAGGGGGCTGGAGGCCAACGCCTCTACCCCCTGCGGCACCCCGCGGCGCCCGCATTTCACCGCAGCGAGTTGATATAGAGGGCGAGGTCGCGCAGCTGCTCCGCGCCGAGCGTGATCGGCGACATCTGATGGCCGCCGGCGAGCGCGTCGGCAAGGCGCTTCTCGTCCACCGTGCCGGATTGCGCCAGCTTGAAGAAGGACGGCGCCGCCGTCGTTCCCGTCAAGTGACAGGCGATGCAGTTGCGCTCGGCGATCTCCCAGCCCGGCCGCAGCCGCGCATCGCCCACCTGCGGACAGGCGGCGCCGGCATGGGCGAGCTCCCAGCTCTGGCACGTGCGCAGCTCGACGCCGAAGAGATAGTCGCCGACGCTGCGTTCGCGCACTTTCGGGTAGTCTTTGAAGGCAGGATCGGTGATGAGCTCATGCAGCCGCGCCGCGTCCTCGGCAGCGATATTGCTCAAGGTGAAGCTGTCCTTGCCGAGGCCGAACCCCGCCTTGAGATAGCGGTAATCGCTCTCGCCGAGACCGCCGCCGGCAGCGATGGCAGGCGCCGCCCCAGACAAAAGCAGAGCGGCGAGCGCGGCCCGCGCGACAGAAAATACAGCTGGTGTCGAGGTCACGAATGTTCTCCTGCCGGGGGATCGATGCGCGAGGGGTCGCGCCAACGACACCATGATCGACCCTGGCGGAGGCCGTCAACATTGACATGGATCACACGCGCCGGGCGCCGGACGGCGCGACACGCTCCGACCGCTCGTCATCACTGACCGAAGCGCCGAGGAGCCAGCCCGCACGGCGCGGGCTCTCGCGGTTGCCAGAGCAACCGCTGTCGCCCGCTGCGGACAGGCTCCCTGCGGGAGCCTGCCTATGCCTAACAGCGGTAAGCGCCGTTGCTGAATACCGCCGAGCTGCCATTGGGGCAGACGACGGCGGCGCCTTGCGGCACCACGATCGTCGGCTGCGATGGCGGGCAACTGCAGCCGCAGGCGGCGAGCACCGCCGCCGAAAACACCATTACGAACCATGCACGCATGGGCGACCTCGTTCCAGAAACACTTGCGTTCAGGACAACAAGGCCATGCGCGCCGCCGTTCCGGCCGGCGCACAAGAAAGCCGCTCGTCAGAGCACCGCGCCGGGGCTGCCGAGCGCGTTCTCGGCCAGCCCGCGCGTGATGAGGTCATAGGCCTCCTCGATGGAATCGGTGCGATGGAACAGGCCGACATCGTCGGGACCGATGGTGCCGTGGCGCACCAGCGCGTCGAAATTGACCACCTCGTCCCAGAACTTGGCGCCGAACAGCACGATCGGCATGCGCTTCTTCATCTTGCGCGTCTGCACCAGGGTGAGGATCTCGAACATCTCGTCGAGCGTGCCGAAGCCGCCGGGGAACAGCACCACCGCCTTGGCGAGATAGACGAACCAGAACTTGCGCATGAAGAAATAATGGAAATGAACGTGCAGCTCGCGGCTCACATAGGGATTGTCGAACTCGTCATTGGGGATCGAGATGGTGAGGCCGACATTGTGCCCCTTGGCCTCCGACGCGCCGCGATTGGCCGCCTCCATGATGCCGGGCCCGCCGCCGGTGCAGACGACGAAGCGTCGCCCCTCGCGGTCGAGCTTCTTCGACCAGTTGGTCAGGCGGCGGGCGAGCTCGCGCGCCGCCTCGTAATAGGTCGACAGCTCGACGGCGGTGCGGGCCTTCTCGACGCCGCTCCCCGACCGCTCGGCCTCGGCGAGCGCGGCCTGCGCCGCCTCGGCCGACAGCAGCCGCGCGGAGCCCATGAAGACGATGGTGTCCTCGACGCCATAGCGCTTGAAGCGCGACAGCGGCTCCAGATACTCCGCCAGGATGCGCAAGGCCCGCGCATCCTTGCTTTCGAGGAAGCGCAGGTCCTGGTAGGCCTTGGGCTGGCGATGGGATTGCCGGTCGGCGGGGGGTTTGTTCAAGCTTCACCTCGGGGACGAGTGTCGTGCTACTAAGGTAAATAACTGCTGAAGGCCGCCGAAAACAACGCCGGCGCGGCGGCGTTCATTTCCCGGTAATCTGGTATCAACGCTAAGTTTACACAAATCTTCCTAGAATCGATCTCACTTGACCCCAAACAGAGGTAGTCGGTGTCGCAAAACGGGCGCAAGCCGCCGTCCACGCTGGTCAAGCTACGGCTCGACGCGAACGCAGTGGGTCAGCTGCTCGATAAACATAGCCGCTACCTCCGCAATCAGAACGGCGGCGCGCGGGCGATACTGCGCCAATGCGACCTGAGCGGGCTCGACCTCAGCGGCGGCGACTGGACCAACGCCGAATTCATGGTCTGCAAATTCGACGGCTCGACGATGCAGCGTGCCGTCTTCCGTCACGCCAATCTGTTCGGCGCGCGCTTCAACAACTGCAACCTCTCCGCCGCCGATTTCGAGAAGGCCGATTTGCGCGGCGCCAAGTTCGAGATGGCCAACCTCACCGGCGCGCATCTCGGCGGCGCCGATCTGCGCGAAGGCATGGTCATCGACGCCGGCGTGACCCTCGACGACGCCGGCAGCCGCTTCACCAACGCCATCCTCAAAGGCGCCAAGCTGCCCAATGCGCGCTGCAAAGCCGTCGATTTCAGCGGCGCCCTGCTCGAGGGCACCGATTTCTCCGATGCCGATCTGCGCAACGCCTCCTTCCATGGCGCCGAGCTCATCGACCCCATCATGCGCGGCGCGCAGCTCGGCGATGCCGATCTGCGCAGCGCCGTGCTCAAGGGCGAATTCAGCCAGCGGCTGCAGAACAGCGGCGCCGTCCTGCCGCAATCCCGCCTCAAGCTCGAGGCGATCGTCGACCGGCTGAAGCAGCACGAGATCTGGGTCGCCAGCCAAGGCAAGCAAGGCCGCCGCCTCAATCTCTCCGGCTGCAATCTCGAGGGCGTCGATCTCTCCGGCCGGCTGCTGGCGGCGGCAAAGCTCGACCACACCATCCTCGCCGGCGCCAATCTCAAGAACGTCAACCTCGCCGCCGCCGTGCTTACCGGCGCCAATCTGCAGGGCGCCGACCTCACCAGCGCGGAGCTGCGCGGCGCCGATCTGCGGTTTGCCAATCTGCGCGCGGCGACGCTCGAAAAGACGCGGCAGGGCGAGATGCCCGGCCTCGCCGCGCTCAAAACGTTGCTCGAGAGCGACGAGTGAGCCGCGTCATTCCGCTCGCGGCCTGCGTCCGAGCGGCGCCGTCGCGCCGCGTCTTGACCGGGCGGGCGCCGCTCAGTGCCGGCGCGAGAAGAAGCGTTTGACCCGCGCCGAAAACCCGTGGCGCAGCCGCTCGCGCCGCACGACGCGCTCGCTCTCGACCCAGTTGAGCTGAACGACGCGGCGCGGGCCGCTGACCGGCGCATGGCCGTGCCAGGAATGCGGCGTGACGCGGAAGGCGAGCAGCGTGCCGGCTGCCGGCGGCACCTCGGCGATGACGTCCTCGAGATTGTCAGGCGAGCGCAGCAGCCGCAGCCTGCCGCCCGCCGCCTCCCAGGATTCGTTCATATAGATTAGCACCGTAATGAGCTTCGAGCGGGTGTCGGTGTGGATCCGCCCGTCGCCGGCGCGCGCCTGGCCGCGCACCGTGATCATGGTCGGGCGATCGGCGAGATCGATGGCGAACTTCTCGGCAAAGGCGGCGCGCAGCGCCGGGCCCTCGAGCTCGGCGATGAACCCGGCGAAGGCCGGACCGAAGCGGAGATCGCCGAGCGGGAAGCTGCCGGGCTCGGCGATGTCGGGGTAGTCGCGGGCAAGCGCGGCACGCGCCGGCCCCGGAATGAAGCCGGGCACCACCAGCCACGGGAAAGGCTCGCGCGCCAGCGGCGTGCGCGCCAGCGCCGCAAGATCGAGAAAACGCATGCCCTCCGCCGAGGTCGCTGCCGCCGCCGTCACGCCTTGCTCCTTATTTCCCGAGGCTGACCTTGCCACAAAACCACGCGGCATGAAACCATAGGCAAGCCATTGTGAGACAACGATCTATCATCTACCGCTCGTCACGTTAACCCTTAATTGACCATAATGGTGGCGAGGTGAGCGTGAGTAGGGCATTGACAGGTAAAATGACTGGTGGCAACCGAGGAGGGGCCAGCGCGTCGGCCGTCCTGGCGTCGTGTCTGGCGCTGATGCTGGCGGCGTGCGGGCTGTTCCAGCCGCAAC
>JBKQTR010000553.1:0-12760 GCA_052143095.1 Allostellaceae bacterium | reverse complement strand
GGCGCATCGAGCAGGTGCTGGTCGAGCTCGGCGGCAAGGCCAAGCGGCCGCGCTATGTCGGGCGGCCCGAGGCGGCGGCGACGGCGACGGGCCTGCTGAAGCGGCACACCGCCGAGCAGGCGAAGCTGGTGGACGAGGCGCTCTCAATCATCTGAATTTTTCGAGCCGAGAAGCGGGGACGAGGATGGCGACCGAGATCAAAGTGCCCGCGCTGGGCGAGTCCGTGACCGAGGCGACCGTGGCGCGCTGGCTCAAGAAAGTCGGCGACACCGTCGCCATGGACGATCCGCTGGTCGAGCTCGAGACCGACAAGGTTACGCTCGAGGTGAACGCGCCGGCCGCCGGCACGCTCGCCGAGATCGCGGTGGCCGAAGGCGCCAATGTCGCCGTCGGCGCGCTGCTCGGCCGCATCGGCGAGGGCGCGGTGAAGACGGCCCCCACCGCAAAGCCGCTTGCCGCCGCCGCGTCGGCTTCGGCCGAGGTCAAGGCGCCGGCCGCCGCAGCCAGCGCCGCCGCGTCGGCGTCGGCGGGCAGCGCCGGCCTGCTCGAGCGCTCGGGCCCGGCGGTGCGCAAGCTGGTCGAGGAGAGCAAGCTCGACCCGGCGAAGATCGCCGCCTCGGGCAAGGACGGCAGGCTGACCAAGGGCGATGTGCTCACCGCGCTCGAGCGCGCCGCGCCCGCCGCCGCCGCGCCGGCAGCGAAGCTGGCGCCGGTGCCCGCCGCACCACGGCCGCCGCGCGCGCCGGGCGCGCGTGAGGAGCGGGTGCGCATGACGCGGCTGCGCCGCCGCATCGCCGAGCGGCTCAAGGAGGCGCAGAACAACGCCGCCATGCTCACCACCTTCAACGAGGTGGATATGGGCGAGGTGATGGCGCTGCGCGAGCGCTATCGCGACACCTTCGAGAAGAAATACGGCGTGCGGCTCGGCTTCATGTCGCTTTTCGTTAGGGCCTGCATCGTCGGGCTGAAGGAGATCCCGGCGGTCAATGCCGAGATCGACGGCGAGGACATCATCTACAAGAACCACTACGACATCGGCGTCGCCGTCGGCACCGAGCAGGGGCTGGTGGTGCCGGTGGTGCGCGACGCCGACCAGATGCATTTCGCCGAGATCGAGAAGAAGATCGGCGAGTTCGGCCACCGCGCGCGCGACGGCAAGCTCACGCTCGACGAGCTCTCGGGCGGCACCTTCACCATCTCCAACGGCGGCATCTACGGCTCGCTGATGTCGACGCCGATCCTCAACCCGCCGCAATCCGGCATTCTCGGCATGCACAAGATCCAGAAGCGGCCGATGGCGGTGGGCGACAAGATCGAGGTGAGGCCGATGATGTATCTCGCCCTCTCCTACGATCACCGCATCGTCGACGGCCGCGAGGCCGTGACCTTCCTGGTGCGCGTCAAGGAGTGCATCGAGAACCCCGAGCGCATGCTGCTCGAGGTCTGAGCTTCCCGCCAAGAAGGAGCCCGCCATGCCCGAGAGCTACGACGTCATCATCATCGGCGGCGGGCCCGGCGGCTATGTCGCCGCCATCCGCGCGGCGCAGCTCGGGCTCAAGACCGCTTGCGTCGAGAAGCGCGGCAGCCTCGGCGGCACCTGCCTCAACATCGGCTGCATCCCGTCGAAGGCGCTGCTGCAATCCTCGGAGAAATTCGAAGAGGCGCGCCACGGCCTTGCCGTGCACGGGGTCAAGGTGGGCGGCGTCGAGCTCGATCTGCCGGTGCTGATGGCGCATAAGGACAAGGTGGTCAGCGACAATACCCGCGGCGTCGAGTTCCTGTTCAAGAAATACAAGGTCGACTACGTCAAGGGCGCGGCGCGGTTCGTAGCCCCGGGCAAGCTCGCGGTCACGCCGCTCGACGGCGGCATACCGCAGGAGCTCGCGGCGACATCGATCATCATCGCCACCGGCTCCGAGGTCGTGCCGCTGCCGGGCGTCGAGATCGACGAGCAGGCGATCGTCTCCTCGACCGGGGCGCTGTCGCTGCCCTCGGTGCCGAAGAGCCTGGTCGTGGTCGGCGCCGGCTATATCGGGCTCGAGATGGGCTCGGTCTGGCGCCGGCTCGGCAGCGCGGTGACGGTGGTGGAGTTCCTCGACCGCATCACGCCGGGCATGGATGGCGAGCTCGCGCGCAATCTGCAGCGCGTGCTGACCAAGCAGGGCTTCGGCTTCCGCCTCGGCACCAAGGTGGTGGCGGCCAAGCGCGACGCCAATGGCGTGAGCCTGAGCCTCGAGCCGGCGCAAGGCGGCCCGCGCGAGGAGCTCCGCGCCGATGTCGTGCTCGTCGCCATCGGGCGGCGGCCCTATACCGACGGGCTCGGCCTCGAGCAGGCGGGGGTCGCCACCGACAACAAGGGCCGCATCACGGTCGATGACGGCTTCGCCACCAACGTCAAGGGCATCTACGCCATCGGCGACGTCATCGCCGGGCCGATGCTGGCGCACAAGGCCTCGGAAGAGGGCGTGGTGCTGGCCGAGCATCTGGCGGGGCAGAAGGGCGAGGTGAATTACGGCGCCATCCCCTCGGTGGTCTACACCTGGCCCGAGGTTGCCACCGTCGGGCGCGGCGAGGAGGAGCTGAAAGCCGCGGGCATCGCCTACAAGACCGGCAAGTTCCCTTTCTCCGCCAATGCCCGTGCGCGGGCCAATGCCGACACCGAGGGCTTCGTCAAGATCCTCGCCGATGCCAAGAGCGACCGCGTGCTCGGCGTGCACATCATCGGCCCCGATGCCGGCACGCTGATCGCCGAGGCGGTGATCGCCATGGAATACGGCGCCAGCGCCGAGGACATCGCCCGCACCTGCCACGCCCATCCGACGCTCAACGAGGCGGTCAAGGAAGCGGCGCTGGCGGCGGAGGGACATCCGATTCATATTTAAACGCGTGTTTCCGCTGCGTGGGCGCCGGTGCGTCCTTCGACAGGCGCGCTGCGCGCGCCAGCTCAGGATGAGGAAGGTCGTCGATGGCACAAAGAAAATTTCCTCATCCTGAGCGCGAGCGCAGCGAGCAGTCGAAGGACGCATTGCGTCGATCCAGCGGAAACTCGGTCTAGGAGTGGCGCAAGACCTCCCGCCGAACCGCGACTCTCTCCCGCACGGCGCCGCAGCGGCCGAGGGCGGCGCGCTGGTGGCGCTGCTTTGCCTCACCTCGGTGCTGGGCATGCTGGGCACCTCCAGCTTCTCGGCGCTGCTGCCGGACTTCCAGCGCGATTGGGGGCTCAGCAACACCGATGCCGGCTGGATCAGCGGCATCTTCTTCGCGGGCTATGTCGCGGCGGTGCCGCTGCTGGTGGGCTCGACCGACCGCATCGATCCCCGCCGCATCTATCTCCTGTCCTTCGTCATCAGCGCCGCCGCCTCGCTCGGCTATGCGCTCCTCGCCGAGGGCTTCTGGTCGGCGCTGGCGCTGCGCGCGCTGGCCGGGGTCGGGCTCGCCGGCGGCTACATGCCGGGGCTGAAGCTGCTCACCGACCGCGTGGGCGGAAACCGCCAGGGCCGCTACGTCGCCTTCTATACCGGCGGATTCAGCCTCGGCACCGCCTTCTCCTTCGCGTTCACCGGCGAGGCCGCCGCCTTTCTCGGATGGCGCGGCGCCTTTGCCGCGGCGGCGGCGGGCGCGGCGCTGGGCTTCGCGCTGGTGCTGCTGCTGGTGCGCAAGGCGAATGCGGCGGAGCTCGCGCGCGAGCCCGCCGCCCGCCACGCGCTCGACTTCCGCCCCGTGCTCCGCAACCGGCCGGCGATGGGCTTCATCCTCGGCTATAGCGGCCATACCTGGGAGCTGTTCGCGCTGCGCTCCTGGCTCGTCGCCTTCCTCGTCCAGGCGGCGCGCTTTGCCGGCGGCAGCGCCGATATCGCCGAGGCGAGCTGGCTCACCACGGGGATCGTGCTGGTCAGCACCGCTGCCAGCATCTACGGCGCCGAGCTCGCAACCCGCTCCGACCGGCGCCGGGTCATCGGCCGCATCATGCTGCTCTCGGTGGCGATGGCGGTGGCGACCGGGCTCAGCGCCGGCGCGCCGGTCGCCCTCGTCGCCATGCTGTGCCTCGTCTATCACATGGTGATCATGGGCGATTCCGCGGCGCTCACCGGCGGCGCGGTGGCGACAGCGGCGCCGGGCCAGCGCGGCGCCACGCTCGCCGTCCATTCCATCCTGGGCTTCGGTGCCGGCTTCGTCGGCCCGCTCGCGGTGGGCTCGGTGCTCGACCTCGCCGGCGGCGAGGGCTCGCGGCTCGCCTGGATCCTCGCTTTCCTCACCATGGGCGCGGGCTCGGCCGCGGCGTGCGTGGCGATCAGGCGGCTGTAGCTGTGGCGAAAGGCGTGCCGCCGAGCCGAGAAATGCTTCGGTGGCGCGTCTGCTAACGACACTCTATGCTCCGCCCGACGTGGCTTCGACTCAGGAGAATTCATGGCGCGCAATCGCAAAGGTCCGCCACGGCAAGCGGAGCATTTCGGACACGACGATCACGAACATGCCGCGCATAAGGAAGCAGCGTCGCCCGGCCAGGCGAAGCATCCCGGTCACGGCGTCACGCGCGACATAAAGAAACCGGCGCGAAAGACCGATCATCCGGTCCAGCGCACGCCGAAAGGTCCGAGCCGGGGGCAATAGCTCCGGTTTCGTCACGATGGTCGGCCCATGGCCCGGCGCACCGCCTCGTGATCCCTGACCCAGCCGAAGATCGCGGCGCTGCTGCCCGAGAGCAGGCGCGCCCAGCTCGACATCTTCAGCGGCTCCTTGTCGGCGCCCCACCAATGCTCGACCACGACCATCAGAGACCATGACGATTTGGCGGAACGGGCGCAGGCGAGGCGATGGATCTCGACGGCGAAGGAATAGCCGCCGCCGGTGAAGGCATGGCGCTGCCGGTGCCAGTCGACGCCGTCGACCTGCCAATGCTCGCAATCGGCCGTCGGAATGGTGGCCCGGTGAACGATCTGCCAGCGATCGATAAAACCGCGGCTGTTCAGATTGGCCATGACGATCTCCCGCAGCCCCCGGGGGCATGCTACCACCGGCGCTGTCCCGGCCCGAGGCGCCAATCCTGCGCGATGTTGCTCCCCAAGGGTTTTGGGAGTAGCGTTTAGCTCGCTGGGGATGGGGTTCCCCGAAACCGCCCGAGAGGGCTGATGACTCCTGCCGCGTGAAGCGATGCGGTGGGGGCTATTGGCACATCAAGCCCGCCGCGAGGCGGGTTTTTCGTTGCCTCCTTCACGCGATCCGGGAGCCGCGTCCGCACCGGCGGTCGGGGAAGAGGGAGGCAGCGGTGGACAATGTCTGGTTCGCGTCAGCGCTCTGGATCGCGCTCGCGCTCGTCGCCTCGCTGCTGTCGATCTGGGTGGCGATGTCGGTGGCGCTCACCGAGATCATCGTCGGCGCGGTCGGCGGCAATCTGTTCGGGCTGCCGCTCGCGCCCTGGGTCAATTTCCTCGCCGGCTTCGGCGCGATCCTGCTGACATTCCTCGCCGGCGCCGAGATCGACCCGCAGGTGGTGCGCAAGCACTTCTGGTCAAGCATGAGCATCGGCGTCGTCGGCTTTCTCGCCCCCTATGTCGGCGTGCTGCTGTTCGCCCGCTACGCGCTGGCCTGGCCATGGCCGCAGGCGCAGATCGCCGGCATCTCGCTGTCGACCACCTCGGTTGCCGTCGTCTACGCGGTGATGGTCGAGACCGGCTACAACCAGACCGAGCTGGGCAAGATCATCCTCGCCGCCTGCTTCGTCAACGATCTCGGCACGGTGCTCGCCCTCGGCCTGGTCTTCGCAAATTTCAACATGTGGCTCGTGCTCTTCGTCGCGGTGACGGCCGTGTCGCTGTGGTTCCTGCCGAAATTCGCCCCGTGGTTCTTTCGCAGCGTCGGCCAGCGCGTCAGCGAGCCCCAGACCAAATTCGTGGCCTTGGTGCTGTTCTTCCTCGGCGGCCTCGCCAGCGTCGCCGGCAGCGAGGCGGTGCTGCCGGCCTATCTCGTCGGCATGGTGCTGGCGCCGACCTTCCTCAGGGACCGCGAGCTGCCGCATCGGATGCGCATCGTCGCCTTCACCATCCTGACGCCGTTCTATTTCCTCAAGGCCGGCTCGCTGGTCGAGGTCCACGCCGTCATCGCCGGTGCCGGCCTCATCGGCATGTTCCTGGCGATGAAGATGGTGACGAAGTTCGTCGGCATCCTGCCGTTGACCAGGCGCTTCAAGTTCATCCCGCGGGAGGGCATGTACACGACGCTGCTGATGTCGACCGGCCTCACCTTCGGCAGCATCTCGGCGCTGTTCGGCCTCACCAACCACATCATCAGCCAGGAGCAATACACGATCCTGGTGACCGCGGTGATCGCCAGCGCCGTCGTGCCGACCTTGATAGCGCAGCGATGGTTCCAGCCGGCCTTCACGCCGATGGCCGACGAGGCCGAAGCGGTGGCCGAGGAGGTTTAGGCATGTTCACGAAGATCCTGCACGCCAATGACGGCTCGGAGCGGGCCTTCGCGGCGCTCGCAGTGGCACTCCAACTGGCGAAGCGCTTCGGCTCTCAGCTCCACATGATCTGCGTCGAGGAAATGCCGAACTTCCCGACGACCATCGACGAGCTCGTCGAGGAGAAGGCCGAGGCGGATCACCTTTATAGCCCCGTCGTCGAGCGCGCCCGCGCCCTGGCGCACGCTCAGGCGATCCCGCTCGCCGCGCATGTCGTCCCCGGCCATGCCGTCCAGCGGATCGTCAAATTCATCCAGGATGAGCGCTGCGATCTCTTGGTGATCGGCTTCATGGGCCATTCGGCGCTTTATGAGCGGGTGATCGGCGGAACCGCCGATCGCCTCGTCCGCCTCGCTCCCTGCGCCGTGCTGGTGGTCAAATGACCCGCGCGCAGGGCGCCAAAAGCGGATCGCCCGGACGGCATAGGCGAAAAGGTGCTATGCTGTTTCGAGGTGTGGGTCGGGCATGCGGCCGCGGCCGCTCTTAACCAAGAGGAGCCACACCATGCAGATCCCACGGGACGCCGTTCTGCTGCGCATCTTCTTCGGGGAGGACGAGCGGTGCGAGCACCGGCCGCTCTACGAGGCGGTCGTGCTTAGGGCGCGCGAGATGCATCTGGCGGGCGCTACGGTGCTGCGGGGTCCGCTTGGCTTCGGTCATTCCAGCCGCCTCCATTCGGCGAAGATCCTGCGGCTCTCTGAAGACCTGCCGATGGTCATCGAGATCGTCGACAGCGAGGAAAAGATCGAGGCCTTTCTGCCGATCCTCGACGGCATGATCGGCAGCGGCCTGGTCACGCTGGAGAAGGTGAAGGTGCTGCATTACGGCGCGAGCTTGAGCCATGCCGGATCGAAGCCGCTCGGCGTCGAGGCCGCTGCGGCGATCGGCGGGGGGTCGCCGATTGCCGACGCAGGCGACCCCGAGCGCATGGCTGCTTGGCTTCGCCGGGGCGGGCCCTTCGCGCGGCGACGCCCCGCGATGCCCTGACGGCGCGCCAACGCGTCCGATCCGCTCAGCCTTTCGCGCGCGGATGCGCCTTGTCGTAGACGGCGATGAGACGGGCGGCGTCGATCGCGGTGTAGCGCTGCGTCGTGGTCAGGCTGGCATGACCAAGCAGCTCCTGAATGGCGCGGAGATCGCCGCCGCCGGCCAGCAGATGCGTGGCGAAGCTGTGGCGCAGCGCGTGCGGCGTCGCCTTCTCGGGAAGGCCGAGCTGCGCGCGCAGCTCCTGCATCTTCTTCTGCACCAGCCGCGGATGGAGCGGGCCGCCGCGCGCGCCGAGAAACAGCGGCTCCTCCGGCGCCAGGCGATAGGGGCAAAGCGCGAGATAGCCCGCGACCGCTTCGGCCACCTGCGGCAGCACCGGCACCTGCCTTGTCTTGTTGCCCTTGCCGGTGACGGTAAGCGGGCCGGGTGCCACCGGCGCCTGCCGCCGCGTCAATCCCAGCGCCTCGCCCAGCCTCAAGCCGCAGCCATAGAGCAAGGTGAGGATCGCAACGTCGCGCTTGCCGATCCAGGGCGCGCGCGCGTCTTCGGCGGCGTCCAGCGCCGTGTCGGCGTCGTCGGCCGAGAGCGCCTTCGGCACCGAGCGCGGCAGCTTCGGCGTGCGCACCGCGGCGAGCGCGGCGTTGCGCACGAGGCCGCGCCGGTCGAGAAAGCGGAAGAAGCCACGCAGTACCGAGAGACCGCGCGCGGTCGAGCTGCGGGCAGCCGCGTCGCCGGCGCGCGCGGCGAGATAGGCGCGGAAATCGGCCGGGGTCAGCGCGCCGAGCTCGGCGAGGCTGGGCTCGGCGCCGCGATGCTCGCCGAGGAAATCGAGAAACGCCGCGAGGTCGCTGCCATAGGCGGCCAGCGTATGCGGCGAGGCGCGACGCTCATCGCCAAGCCAGCGCTGCCAGCGGGCGATCGCCTCGACGAGGTCGGGAGCGGCGGCAAAGCGGGCGAGCGGCACCGGCGCGGGGCCGCGCCTCGGCCTCACGCCGGAAGGTCGAGCCAGGCGGCGATGGTGATGCCGAGCGCGCGGGCGAGGAAGCCCAGCAGCTCGGTGCCCTGGCCGCCATGGAACTTGCCGGGCCGGCGCATGCCGATGCAGAGCAGGCCGGCCGGCGCCGCGGCGCTCACCGAGAGGCGCAGCAGCGCCGCCGAGCGCACCAGCCCGGCGCCGTCGCCGAACAGCATGGGATCGCCATCGGCGTCGCTCGCCAGCACCACGTCGCGGTCGACGCCGAGCACGGCATCGACCGTGCCGGGATCGAGGATCTGCACGCCTTGATGGGTGAGGCGCGGCCGCTGCGGCCCGGAGGATTCGACCGCGATGGTCACGACATCGGCGTCGAGCAGCACGGCGAGATCGGTGGTGACGATCTGGATGAGCTGCTCGAAGCTGCTGGCGGCGAGCAGCGCCAGCACCGCCGCGTGGACGCGCGCCTGGCTCGCGAGATTGGCGCGGCTGGTGCCGACCAGCGCGCGATGCTGGCTCTTCAGCCGCGCGATCTCGGCGCGCTGATGCTGCAGCATGAATTGCTGCATGTCGACGACGCGCTCGCCGCGCTGCTGGCTCGGCGGCGTCAGGATCTGCAGCAGCTCCGCATGCTCGACGAGGAAGTCCGGATGCTGGCGCAAATAGGCGGCGACCTCGGCGGCGCCGACGCTGGCGCGGGCCGGCAGCGCCGGCCGGGCGGGCTCCGCAGGGGTCGTCTTGTCCTTGGGACGATCCAACGGGCTGCCCCTTTCTATTCCGCCGCGGCCTTGGTCTCGCCAAGGATCGACTGGCCGGTCTTGGCCCAATCGGCGAGGAAGGCGGCGAGGCCCTTGTCGGTGAGCGGGTGCTGGAACATCTGGCGCAGCACGCTGGGCGGGAGCGTGCCCACATGCGCGCCGAGCTTCGCCGCTGCGATCACATGGATGGGATGGCGGATGGAGGCGACCAGCACCTCGGTCTTGAGCCCGGGATAGTTGCGGTAGATCTCGACGATGTCGCGGATGAGCGCCATGCCGTCGGAGCCGACATCGTCGAGGCGGCCGACGAAGGGCGAGATGAAGCTCGCGCCGGCTTTCGCGGCGAGCAGCGCCTGCGCCGCGGAGAAGCACAAGGTGACATTAACCATGGTGCCTTCATCGGCCAGCACACGGCAGGTTTTGAGCCCGTCGGGGGTCAGCGGCACCTTCACCGTCACGTTGCGCGCGAGCTTGGCGAGCTTGCGTCCTTCGGCAAGCATCGTCGCGTGGTCGGTCGCCGTCACCTCGGCGCTCACCGGCCCCGGCACCACGGCGCAGATCTCGCGCACGACATCGAGGAAGTTGCGCCCGGTCTTCGCCACCAGCGACGGGTTGGTGGTGACGCCGTCGACAAGGCCCGTTGCGGCGAGATCGCGGATCTCCGCGAGATCGGCGGTATCGATGAAGAACTTCATGCCGGTCGAATCCCCTTTCCCCCTTCGCCTCGGCTGGCACGCAGAACGCTTTCAGACTAAGAGTGTAGCCCATGCCAGAGCGCCACGCCAGTTCTCGCGCGGCCGTTGAGGACGCGGCCGCCGCGCGCGACGAGCCGCGCGCACGCGTCCTCTTGCCTTTGCCGCTGGCCGGCGCCTATGACTATCTGGCACCGCCGGAATTGGCGCTAAAACCCGGCGATTTCGTCGCGGCGCCCCTGGGCAACAACGAGTTTCTCGGCGTCGTCTGGGGCGAGGCGAGCGGCGAGGTCGCCGAGGCGAAGCTGAAGCGGATCGTCGAGCGGCTGGACACGCCGCCGATGCCGGAGGCGTTGCGCCGGCTGATCGATTGGGTCGCGGCCTATACGGTCGCGCCGCCGGGCGCGGTGCTGCGCATGGCGATGAGCGTCGCCGATGCGCTTTATCCGAGCCGGGCGATCACCGGCTATGCGCTGACCCAGCGCGGCCACGCCGCGCTCGTGGAGGCGCGCGCGCTGACCCCGGCGCGACGGCGCGTGCTCCAGGCGCTCGCCGAAGGACCGCCATCGCCCGCCGCCGATCTCGCGCGGCGCGCCGGCTGCAGCGCCGGCGTGGTGCGCGCGCTCGCCAGTCTCGGCCTCGTCGAGACAGTGGCGCTGCCGAGCCGGGTGCCGCGCGAGATGCCGGATTGGCGCCGCCCGGCCGCGCAGCTCTCCTCGGCGCAAGCGGCGGCGGCCGAGGATCTCGTCGTCAAGGTGCGGGCAGGCGGCTTCACCACGACGCTGGTCGACGGCGTCACCGGCTCGGGCAAGACCGAGGTCTATTTCGCCGCCATCGCCGCCGCGCTCGAGCGCGGCCGGCAAGTGCTGGTGCTGCTGCCGGAGATCGCGTTGAGCGGGCAATGGTTGACGCGCTATGCCGAGCGCTTCGGTGCCGAGCCGGCGCAATGGCACAGCGATCTCGGCCATGCCGAGCGGCGCGACACCTGGCGCGGCGTCGCCGAAGGCACGGTGCCGGTGGTGGTGGGCGCGCGCTCGGCGTTGTTCCTGCCGTTCCCCGACCTCGGCCTCATCATCGTCGACGAGGAGCAGGATGCCTCCTTCAAGCAGGAGGACGGCGTCATCTATCACGCGCGCGACATGGCGGTCGTGCGCGCCTCGCTGACCAAGCTGCCGATCGTGCTGGTCTCGGCGACGCCCTCGCTCGAGACCACGATCAATGTCGAGCAGCACCGCTACCAGCGCCTGCATCTGCCGGCGCGCCACGGCGCGGCGCGGCTGCCGGAGATCCGCGTCATCGACATGCGCCGCGCCAAGCCCGAGCGCCAGCGCTTTCTCGCGCGGCCGCTGATCGAAGCCCTCACCGAGACGCTGGCGGCGGGCGAGCAGGCGATGCTGTTCCTGAACCGGCGCGGCTATGCGCCGCTGACGCTGTGCCGCAGCTGCGGCTTCCGCCTGCAATGCCCGAACTGCACCGCCTGGCTGGTCGAGCACCGCTTCCACGGCAAGCTGCAATGCCATCATTGCGGCCATAGCGAGCCCTTGCCGCCGCTCTGCCCGAGCTGCGGCGACGCCGCCAGCTTCGCCGCCTGCGGCCCCGGCGTCGAGCGGCTGGCCGAAGAGATGACGCTGCGCTTTCCCAAGGCGCGGCTCGCGGTGATGGCAAGCGACACGCTGATCGGCCCACGCGCCGCCGCCGAGTTGGTCGAGGCGGTATTGAGCCACGCTATCGACGTGCTCATCGGCACGCAGGTGGTGGCCAAGGGACATCACTTCCCGCTGCTGACGCTGGTCGGCGTGGTCGATGCCGATCTCGGCCTCAATGGCGGCGATCTGCGCGCGGCCGAGCGCACCTACCAGCTGCTGCACCAGGTCGCCGGCCGCGCCGGCCGCGCCGAGCGGCCGGGCATCGTCTATCTCCAGACCTACATGCCGGAGCACCCGGTGATGCGGGCGCTGATCGCCGACGACCGCGACCGCTTCCTCGCCGCCGAGGCCGAGGCGCGCCGCGCCCAGGGCTGGCCGCCCTTCGGCCGGCTCGCCGCGCTCATCATCTCGGCGCCGGACGACGACAGCGCCGATTTCGCCGCCCGCGCCTATGCCCGCGCCCAGCCGCAGATGCCGGGGGTCGAGGTGCTGGGGCCGGCGCCGGCGCCGCTGGCGGTGCTGCGCGGCCGGCACCGCCGCCGCTTCCTGCTGAAGACCAGGCGCAGCATCCACATCCAGGCGGTGCTGCGAGAATGGGTGGCCAAGGTGAAGGTGCCGAGCAGCGTGCGCGTCCAGGTGGATGTCGATCCCTATAGCTTCCTGTGAGCGGTGGCGGCCGAAGGGGCCAGGCCTCGATGAGGGGGCTCTCCGTCAGGTGAGCGCAGGCGATGTCACGGGGCGCCGGTCTGCACCAGAAGGGTCGAGGTGCCGTGCGCCAGCACCTTGCCGTCCCGGCTCAGCACCTTGGCCTCGGCCGAGATGATCTGGCGGCCCCGGGCAACGACGCGCGCCTCGGCGCGGATGCGGCCGGTCTCGGTCGTGATCGGCCGGGTGAAATTGGCCTTGGTCTCGACCGTGGCGTAGACGGATCCCGCCGGCAACAGCGATAGCCCGGCGCAGCCGCCGGCACTGTCGATCAAGGTCAACGCCCAGCCGCCATGCACGCCGCCCATCGGGTTGAGCAGGTGCCGGCCCGGCTCACCCTCGAAGGCGGCAAAACCGTCATCGACCTCGGTGAGCCAGAACGACAGGGTCTCGGCGATCGGCGGCTGCGGCAGGTCGCCATCGATGATCGCCTGAAGGATTTCCCGGCCGGTCTTGCCGGCGATGTCGGCTGGGGTCGGCAGGCCGTATCTGATCGCCGCGTTGCCACGCGCTACGACAAGACTGTCGCCTCGTTC
>JBKQTR010000552.1:0-14916 GCA_052143095.1 Allostellaceae bacterium | reverse complement strand
CTCCGGGGCCGACCGCGAAGCGGTCGGCCGGGTTGGCCAGGATGAGGAAAGCTATTGATGGCACAAAGAAAATTGCCTCATCCTGAGCGCGAGCGTAGCGAGCAGTCGAAGGACGCACTGACTCAATCCAGCTGACACTTGCTCTAATGCGCGGGGGCGCCGGCGACCGGCGGCTTGCGCAGGACCGGCACGAGCACCAGCGCCAGCACGAAGACCAGCGCCATGGCGCGCAGGCAGTCGTTGAAGGTGAGCACGGTGGCCTCGCGCTCGACCAGCCGCATGATCAGCTTGGTGGCGGCGAGCTGCGCGTCGCCCGGCAGCATTTGCCCGACCCGGCTCGAGAGCTGGTCGAGAAAGGCCTGCACGTCGGGACGGGCGAGCGTCACATGCTCGGACAGCCGCTCGGCATGCAGCACGAAGCGCTCGATGAGCAGCGTGTTGAAGCCGGCAAGCCCAATGGCGCCACCGAGATTGCGCATGAGATTATAGAGCCCGCTGGCGTTCTTCAGCACCTCCTGCGGAAGGGTGCCGAGCGCCAGCGTGTTGATCGGCATGAAGCACAGCATGAGCGAGGAGCCCCGCACCACCTGCGGCACGAACAGCTCCCAGTAGCCCGACTGGTTGGTGAGGAAGGTGTTGAGATAGACGCCGACGCCGAACAGCACGAAGCCCAGCGCCAGCATCACGCGCATGTCGAGCCGGCGCGACAGAATCGCGGCGAGCGGCGCCGAGAGGAACTGCGCCACGCCGGTCACCATCATGATGAGGCCGATCTGCAGGCTGTTGAGCCCGCGCACCCGGGCGAGGAACAGCGGCAGCAGGAAGATCGAGCCGTAAAGGCCGACGCCGAGGACGAAGCCGTAGAGGCAGCCGACGGTGAAGTTGCGGTTGAGGAAGGCGCGGAGATCGACGATCGGCTGGCGGTAGGCCAGCACGCGCCAGAAGAACAGCGCCGCGCCCACGGCGCTGACCAGCGAAAAGGCGCGGATGCTGTCGTCCTCGAACCAGTTGTTGCGGGCACCTTCCTCGATGACGTATTGCAGGCTGCCGAGGAAGAGCGTCATGAACACCAGCCCCGGAATGTCGAAGCCGCGCAGCAGCGTCAGGTTCGGCCGGTCGATGCGGATGAGCGCCCAGCCGGCGCCGGCGGTGACGATCCCCGGCAGCAGGTTGATGAGGAAGAGCCAATGCCAGTTCAGCGTCTCGGTGAGCCAGCCGCCCATGGTCGGCCCCAGCGTCGGCGCCATGGTGGCGACGAGGCCGATGATGACGGTGACCAGCGGCCGCCGTTCCAGCGGGAACAGGATGAAGCTCGCCGAGAACACCAGCGGGATCATCGCGCCGCCGAGAAAGCCCTGCAGCGCGCGGAAGACGATCATCGACGGCAGGTCCCAGGCGAACGCGCAGGCGGCGCTCGCGAGCGTGAAGGTGGCGGCCGAGAGCGAGAACAGCACTCGCGTCGACAGGATGCGCGACAGCATGCCCGAGAGCGGGATCATCACCACCTCGGCGATGAGGTAGGAGGTCTGCACCCAGTTGATCTCGTCGGGGCTGGCGGAGAGCCCGGCCTGGATCTGCGACAGGCTGCTGGAGACGATCTGGATGTCGAGGATCGCCATGAACATGCCCATCACCATGGCGACGAAGGTGATGACGTCGCGCGCCGCGAGCGGCGGCAGCGGCGGCCGCGCGGGCCGGGCGGGCGCGAGGCTGGCGCGCGCGCCGTCCATCAGCGCATGCCGGCGGCGGCCGCGGCGAGGCGCGGCGGCGCGCGGGTGTCGACCTCGACGATGGCGGAGAGGCCGGGCCGGAGCTGCGGGCGCAGCGCCTCGTCCGGCGCCAGCGCGATGCGCACGGGAACGCGCTGCACGATCTTGGTGAAGTTGCCGGTGGCGTTTTCCGGCGGCAGCAGGCTGAAGAGGGCGCCGCTCGCCGGAGCGAAGCTCTCGATGAAGCCACGCAGCGTCCGCCCGGGCAGCGCATCGACCGTGAAGCTTACCGGCTGGCCCGGACGCATCTCGCCGATCTGCGTCTCCTTGAAATTGGCGATGACATAGACCTGCGGCAGCGGCACCACCGCCAGCAGCAAGGTTCCCGGCTTGACGAACTGGCCGATCTGCACCCCCCGGTTGCCGATGACGCCGGCGATCGGGGCACGGATCACGGTGTCGTCGAGCTCGATCTGCGCCAGCCGCAGCGCCGCCTCCGCCTGCTGCAGCTTCGCCCGCTCCTGCTCGCGCTGGGCGTCGAGCATGGCGAGCTGGTCGTGCTCGGCGGCGAGCGCGGCGCGGAAGCGGCTGAGCCCGGCCTCGGCCTTGCGCTGGTCGGCGTCGGCGGTCTCGAATTTCTGGCGGCTCGCGATATCGACCTTGGCGAGGTCGCGCTGGCGGGCGAGGTCGAGCTGCGCCCGGCGCAGCTCCGCCTCGGCGCTTGCCACGACTGCGTCCGCCTGATCGATCACCGCCTTCTGCCAGGTGCGGCGCGTCTCCAGCATGGCGATGGCGGCGCGCTGGGCGTCGAGCGTGGCGCTCGCCTGATCGGTCCGTGCGGCATAGTCGCGGTCGTCGATCACCACCAGCACGTCGCCGGCCTTGACCTCCTGGTTGTCGGTGACGTGCAGCTCGCGGACATAGCCCTGGATCTTCGGGCTGACGGCGGAGATGTCGGCCTGGACGAAGGCATCGTCGGTCGATTCGACGAAGCGGGCGACCGTCCACCAATACCAACCGCCCGCCGCGCCGGCGGCGAGCACGACCAGCAGGACCAGCAAGCCCAACGGCTTACGCATGACGCATCTGCTTCGCCTCCCTGCGGCGATGCCCCGGCCGCTGAACGCGGCGCTTTCGGGCACGTCCACAATGGGGCAGGCGGTAGAATCCCGTCAAGATAGCGAAGCTTGCAGTAGCGTCCTGAATGGCGGACGGCGATGTTCGGTCATTCCCCGCGCCCGAGCCGTCGTGGGAGCGGCCTACGTCATCGTTGGACGCCCGATGTCACCGGGTTCGTGGTCACCGCCCAGTGGCGATCCATGGCCGCTCTGATGTCGTGGTCTTCCATGTCAATCTCCTTGACAATTGGCGTCGCTGATGGGCCGTCGTATCATGCGCCGGCTGCACCTGTTTGGTTCACAGTGGATCGAGATGACCTTTACCTAGAGCATAATGCTTGTTCTCTGAGCATAATGCTTGTTCTCTAACTTTCTCACTATTCGATGTTCGGAGGATTTTGCTCAAACCGGAGAGTTCCGGTTTTGACAGTTTGTCCGTGTGGATACTGGGGTGCTGATAAGATGGAGGCGGCTGTGACGAGCAGATTTAAATCATCCGCTGGTTCACAGTCGCAACGACAAGAAAACAGGGAGCGACGGTAGCGTTATGATAAACGACATCAACGATGAGGTCATTCTCGCGGCGCGTCTTTTTCTCGCGACACTGTTTCTGATCTTCGGCTGGAGAAAGCTGAGGGACTATTCGGGCACGGTAAGTCAGATGGTGCAGGATGGCGCTCCGATGCCGGTACTGGCTACTGCCGTAGCGATCTTCATGGAGCTTCCGGTTGCGTTCGCGGTCGCTGTTGGCGCGTTCACACGTCCTTCGGCTGTACTCTTGGTTTTATACACGCTGGGAACCTCGCTTATTGAGCATCACTATTGGACAATGACAGGCGCGGATCAACTCGCCAGCATGGAGGGCTTTTACAAAAACCTCAGCATTATGGGCGGCTTCTTGCTGTTGTACATTACTGGTCCGGGAAAATATTCGATCGATGTATTGTGCAGCATCGCCGCGCCATGACCTGTGTGCTATTGGGGCGAAGATGCAACGTCACGTCACGTAAAGGCGGAAGCATTTATGATTGGGTGTTCGCAGTCTACCTGGGGCATCACAACGCCCGAACTCAAAGAGGCGTGGCAGCAAGGCCGCAAGGAACTCTCCTATCCCTACGATAAAACGCACGTCCAAACTCTCGGTGAACAGGAGACATCGAATGAGATGGACCATGATGGATTTACTGTTCGTTGGTGTCGGGTGGACCGACCTCGCGATCACCCTGGACCGGATCGCGGTTGGGGCATTCTTTATGCTGTCGGGATATCGCAAGCTGTTCAACGCAGAGCGCCACCGTTCAATCGCCGAAGAACTCAAGGCGCTCGGCGTTCCAGCAGTGGGCTTCAATCAATGGTGGGTGCCGTTGGTCGAGTTCACCGCCGGCGGCGCCGTCCTTATCGGGCTCTTGGCGCCACTTGCCGCGCTTGGCCTGCTTGTCATCATCCTCGTCGCCATCGCCACGTCCGGGCGGCAGCGAATCAAACTCTACAAGCCGATCGATGAAGCGGATCGCATCGACGATTGGCTCTATTTACCGGAGACGCTTTATGCCTTTATGTTGATCATAGTCGTCTCGGCCGGCGCCGGGCCGTACTGCCTCGATGCCCTGATCCTGGGTCTGATGAATAAGCACGTCGCGTGACACCGCGTCCTCACCGGTTATCTTCTTCCGATGCCTTATCTTCTTCCGATGCCGCAGCAGGCCGGCAAACCGCCGCCATCATGAGTGGTCCGCCGTGATTGTCACGACTTTTTCAAACGCTGTGCGTGTTATCGAGCACACGTTGATACCGTTGAACAATGGCCAGCGTGTAGCCGTGTAATGACTTGTGGACAGCTGCGACTGCCGGCGAACAAACGCGAACGGCAGTGTGGCTGGGGCGGGAGGAATCGAACCTCCGTTCACGGAATCAAAATCCGTTTTCGAAGTTCATTTAAAGCTGTCGGGTGAAGGAAAGTCCTCGTAGCCAACATACATGGCGTAGCCGACATAATCGACGTACGGCACGTGTCCTACGCGATGGGCATATGAGCGCGGCAACTGCTTCGGACAAACCAATAAAAATGGGTCTTTCTGGCTACGATCACCGTCGTTCGTTCGCGTTTAATAGCGTCGTTTTATTGGTCATCTATTGGTAGCTCCTTTTGAATTAAACGAAGGCGAACTCCGCCGCTGGGATAGCGGGGCTCGGCGAAGCCAGCAGAGTCGATTACCCGTCAGCGTCGCCGACGACATACGCCTCGGTCTCAACAATACGACCGCTGGCAACGCCTTCAGGTAACTCCCGCACCAATAGCTTGCCAATGAGATAGCGGGCGAGAGAGACCGTATCAACCGGCAGCTCCGAGCGAACGAGCGAGCGGCGGATGGCCATCCTCACGGCGGCCAGGTTTCAGGGCATCCGCTCGACCCATTGCGCGCGCGAAGGCCCCGGCTCGAACTGATCGCCGAAATACTGGGTCTCGCGGGCCACCTTCCCATCGAGGAACTCCATGATGCTCACGGTGTAAGATGGCCGTCCGTCATAGGTTAGGACATATTCAGTCACCCAGAGGTCGCCCGCGCCGATTGTCCGCCGCACTGTGAAGCGTTTCCGGTTCGGCTGGGCGGCCCGAGATGACTGAATGTTGCGCCGGCCGCGGATGCGCTCGCCCGATTGCGGGTACTCGAGCACCGCATCCTCCTGGTAAATCTGGTGCTCAGCCTCAAAGTCGTTGGCGTCGGAGGCGGCCCAGTGGAGATCCAGAGCCGCTCGAATCTCTCGGTCTTCCATATCAAATCTCCTTGACCATCGCCGTCCATGTTGAACCATCGTACCATGCGCTGGCTTGGAACAGGCCCTCCAGATGAGGCAGGGGCCATTCCCAACGTAGGGTGGCGGCTATCGAGCAGCGATGATCAACTATCAATCTTTCGCGCATGCCGTGTTGTCGACCGATGGAGCGGTCGAGCACATGCGTCCCACGGCGCCGTGATGGCACGCTTGCTTTCCGTCAATGTCGGACTTCCCCGCGACATCGCGTGGCAGGGCAGGACGGTCCACACTGCCATCTGGAAGGAGCCCGTTCGAGGCCGGCGGATGGTGCGGCGGCTCAATGTCGACGGCGACGGTCAAGGAGATCTGGCGGGGCACGGCGGCGAGCATCGGGCCGTCTTCGTTTACCAGGTCGAATCCTATTACTATTGGCAGGGCCAGCTCGGCCGAACCGACTTTGAGTACGGGCAATTCGGGGAGAACTTCACCGTCGAGGGTCTGTCCGACGGTGAGGTATGCATCGGCGACCGGTATCGTATCGGGGGGGCCGTTTTCGAAGTGACGCAGCCGCGCGTCACCTGCTACCGGATCGGCATCCGCATGAACGAGCCGCAGATGGCCGCGCTGCTCGTCGCGCACGACAGGCCCGGCTTCTATTTCCGTGTCCTGGAAGAAGGAGAGGTCGAGGCCGGCGATGAGATCGTGCGGATAGTGCAAGGGCCGGAGAGCATGACCATCTCCGAGGTGAATGCGCTCTTGTATAAGCCCGGCCATCCGGCAGACCGGCTGGAGAAGGCGTTGCGCATTCCGGCACTAAGCACGGGCTGGCACTCTTCTTTCAAGGCACTGCTCGAACGAACGCAGAGCGGCGGTGCCATGAGCGGCAATCCCGGGCTCGCTCCGAGCGCCGGCCCGCCGCCGGCGTGGGCAGGGTTCCGCCCGCTGCGGGTGTTGGACAAAAAGCGCGAGAGCGACAGCGTGACCTCGCTGGTGCTGGAGCCCACTGATGGCCGCCCTCTGCCACCTGGCCTCCCCGGGCAGTTTATCGTGCTGCGGCTGCGCCTGATGCCCAATGCGCCCCCGCTGCTGCGCAGCTACTCGCTATCGGGCGAGCCGAGCGACGCCCGCTATCGAGTTAGCGTCAAGCGCAATCCCGATGGTGTGGCCGGCACGTATATCCGCGACGGGATTCAGATAGGTGATATCCTCGATGCTGCCGCGCCGCGCGGCAATTTCGTGCTGGGGCCCGGCGGCGGCCCCGTCATCCTGCTGAGCGCAGGGATCGGCGCGACTCCCGTGCTGGCCATGCTGCATGCGTTGGCTGCCGCGATGTCGCCGAGGGAGGTTTGGTGGATTCACGGGGCTCACGACGGCGGTGAGCATCCGTTTGCCGAGGAGGTGCGTGCTCGCCTCAAAGCCCTGCCCCACTCCCATCGCCACATCCGCTACAGCTCGCCCGGTCCCGCGGACCGGCCGACTGTCGATTTCGACGCTCCCGGCCGCGTGAGCGTGCCTGCCCTGCAGGAATTGGGCGTGCCCCGTGATGCCGATTTCTATCTGTGCGGCCCGCCTGCCTTCATGACCGACCTGACGGCCAGCCTCGCGGCCTGGGGCGTAGCCGCCAACCGCATCCACAGCGAGACGTTTGGAGCGGGTCCGGCCTTGACGCCGGGAACTGCCGCATCTCCGCTCAAGCCGCCGCATTTGCCGGCCGGGGCCGTCGGCACGGGGCCGCTGGTGTCCTTTGCGCGCACCGGCCTTAATGTCCGGTGGGGACCGGCATTCCAGAGCATCCTCGAATTGGCTGAGGCATGCGATGTCCCCGTGCGATGGTCTTGCCGTACCGGCGTCTGCCACAATTGCGAGACCGCGCTCATCGCCGGCGCCGTTGGCTATCGGCCCGACCCGGTCGAGCCACCAGCCGACGGCAATGTGTTGATATGTTGCTCTAAGCCCCAGGGCGATGTCGTGATCGATCTCTGACGGGCGTTCTAAGCTCGTGTGTCGACACCCAACCCAGCGTGCGCCCAATTGGCCGCATTGGTCGCGTCACGCCCATCCACATTTTGGACGACCGTCGCCCAAACTCTGAAGCGGATATGCCGTTCGACATCCGGCTCGGCCGGGACAAGTGGAAAACGGACGTCTGCGTGGTGCATGACTTCCAATCGCAATGAAGAGCGCTGGTGCTTGGCAGCTTGGCGCAGCTACAGTGGATTCAAGACGAGCGGTTTCGACTGGGCCAACATGAAAATCCGACCGAAACGGCGGAGGGCTATGCGACGCCGCTACTTGGCCGAGGAATAAATCCAGGCACGCCGGTCGCCACGACCCGGTTGAACCGGGCTTTCGTGGCGATTCCGTCCCGAATCTCCCGCATCGCGTCTTCAGGCAGAGTCGCAATATCGAAGTTCTCCAGGATGCGGTGAGGTTTGGTCGAGGTCGTCAGCGCAGCGGTGCCGCGCTGCACAGCCCATGCCAGCGCAACCTGAGCAGGGGTTTTGTGGACGCGGCGGGCAACGGCCGTGATAACCGGATCTTCCGTTATCTTCGGTTCAAGTCCATGTCCCAGCGGTGCGAATGCGAGCAGCACAATGCCGTGCTGCCGACAGAAGTCGAGCAGTTCCCATTCGGGCAGGTAGGGATGGGATTCGACCTGCACGACGGCAGGCTTGATCCGCGCAGCCGCAACGATCTCTCGCAGCTTATCTAAAGTAATATCCGATAAGCCGATCGACTTGCATCGCCCTTCGTCCACGAGCCGCTCAAGCGCCCGCCACGTCTCCACCAGCGTGACTCCGGGATCGTAGACCACCTGACCCTGCTCGTCCCTCGGGTCCTGCTCGTCGCCAGGTCGAAAGGCAAATGGGGTATGGATGAGGTAACAATCGATATAGTTGACTTGCAGCCGGCGGCAGCTCGCGTCGAAGGCGGGTTTGACCCGGTGAGGACGATGATTGGTGTTCCATAGCTTCGTCGTAACGAAGAGGTCCTCCCGCCGAAGCGGCCCCGCCCCGAATGTTTCCTGTATCGCCTCGCCAACCGCTTCTTCATTGCGGTAGCGTTCCGCACAATCGAAATGCCGAAATCCCACCTCCAGGGCGGTCTTGGTCGCCTGTTTGGTCGCAAGGAGATCGGGGATCAGCGTGCCGAACCCGAGCGCCGGGATCGCACCGGATCCGTGGGTGAGAGCAATCTTCGTGTAGCGAAGCGTGTCGGAAGAGCCCATGATCGTACTCCCTCGTTCAGAGCCGGGCAGCGGCAATGTTCGACCGGTACAACTCCCTCCTCAGGACAGAGAGGCGCAATTTCGTTTGGTCCTCCACAATAGCTATCTGGTCGGGCTGGGCTTGCGAAGCAATAGCACCAGCGGGCTTACGAGCAGCATTGCGATCATCAGAATCTTGAATTGGCCGATGACCGCGACGACGGCCGCTTGCCCCGTGATCGTCCTGCCCGGCGCCCGCGAAGAAAAGGCCGCAAAATGCCATGGCGATAAGCATTGCCAATGCGAGCTGGCGTTCGCCTTGGTAAGTTGTGCCATCATCGGCGTCCGCCTTTCATGGCTGTCGTTGTCCGTGGCCCACCGGTCAGCTTGCAAGATGGCTCCCGCCGGTTCGAGCCCGGATCTCTCGGCGCCGGCGCGCGAGATAATCGACCATCCCGGGCGCGCTGCCCGTCTTCACGATCAGAGCGCGAGGAGCGGCGGCCGTCGCTCGTTGGTGTCATGTCTCAATCGTCGCTATCACGGCTGAAGTCGAAGGTGACGAGCGTCTCGTATTTGCCGATCGGCCGCTCGAGAATTTCGGGATGGCGGAGCGCATGCACCGCGTCGTAATAGCCGGCCTGCCAGTGCTCCTCCATCGACCGGCGCGAAAACTCGTAGTCCTTGGAATCGCCCTCGTAGCCCTTTGGCCGATAAATCAGCTGCACGATGTTGGCGGCGTGACGTTCCCCTAGTTTCCAGGACGATCTGCCGGAGTGGTTGGATACCTATAGGGAAAATTCTTGCAGGTCGTTCCTCATCGGCGCCATCGGCTTTGAACTTCCTGCCGATCGGGTCTCGGCTGCCGTCGCTCGCCACAGTCTGAGCGGTCGCCCTGCTCGGGCCAAACGCCTTGGTCGCCGAAGTGCGCGGTGGTAGGGTGGCCAACCATCGGAGTGCCGGGCGCGGGCCCGTGGAATTCAAGCCCCAACGGTCGAGGCGATTGCAACTCAGCTACGCTGCCAGAGGTTGAGATGGCCGACAAGCAGGGTGCTAGCAGCGGCGAGGCAAGTCGGCTCGACGCGCGTTCGACAGGTGAAGGCGTTTCGGTCGAGCACGCAACCATCCCACCGCCGGGTCATCAGTTTGCGCGGCGGCGAAAGTTGCAGATGGGCGTGTTCGGCGCCCTTGTTCTTGCAGCCGTCGCCGCAGTGGGCATTCCCTATATCCGGCAGACTCTCAACACCGTTTCGACGGATGACGCGTACGTGAACGGGCATGTGACGTTCGTTGCCCCCCGCGTCGGAGGCCAGATCTCCCAGGTTCTGGTGGATGACAATAACCGTGTGCACAAAGGAGATCTCATCGCCGAGTTGGACAAGGAGCCGTATCAGATCGCGCTCTCCGAAAAGAGAGCCGCCGTCGGCACGGCGAACGCGGACCTGCTGGCGGCCACGGCCATGGTACGCGGCCTTGAAGCGCAAGCCAGGAGCGCGCGCTGGAAATTGCAACATGCGATTGAGGACGTCGACAACCAGATAGCTCTTTTGCATTCTCGGGTTGCTGCTCTCGACAAGAACAAGGCCGCCTTGACGCTGGCACAACTTGATTTCGACCGGGCTAAGGAGCTGGTTCAGAAAGATGTTGTGAGCCGTGCCGAGTTCGACCGCCGGCAAGCGGAGCTCACAACTGCCGGTGCCGGGGTCACCCAATCGCTTGCCGAAATCTACCAAGTCCGTGCGTCTTTGGGTCTGCCGGCGCAACCCGAGAAGGGCGAAAATCTCGGTGATGTGCCGCGCGATCTCGATCAGACGTTCTCCTCCGTCCTCCAAGCGCAGTCAGAGCTGATTCAAAGCGCGGCTCAGCTCGGTGTTGTCCATTCGTACGAGCAGAGCCCGCAGCAGATGCTAAAGGAGTTCGGAGAACAGGGCGACATTGACCGCACGTTCGCTCGACTTGCGGCGGAGGCTCCGGCCGTCAAACAGGCCCAGGCCAAACTCGAATCCGCCAACCGCGATCTCGCTCAGGCCGAGCTGGATCTGCGTTATTGCGACATCGTCGCGGAGATCGACGGCGTCGTCACGCGCCGGAACGTCAATCCGGGCAATTACGTTCAAGTTGGCCAGAATCTGATGGCGATCCGCTCGCTGAACGAAATCTGGGTCGATGCCAACTTCAAGGAGACGGAGCTACGCGACTTGCGCATCGGCCAGGCTGTCGACCTGTATGTCGACATGTACGGCGGCCGACACGTATTCAAGGGTCGGGTCGCCGGCTTTACGATGGGGACGGGGTCGACGCTGGCGTTGCTGCCGGCGCAGAATGCTACCGGCAACTTCGTCAAAGTGGTACAGCGTCTACCCGTCCGGATCGACCTCGAAGGATACGACCCAAACAGCAACACTCTGTTCATCGGTACTTCCGTTGTTCCATACGTCTACACTAACAAGCCGCCCACCGGACCCGACGCCGGGAAGTTTCTACAAGCCTACCTGCCTCAATCACAGACCACAGGTTCGCTCCCGAGCCCGCCGGCCGCCAACAAATGACAGACGCGGCACTTTCGCCCTCCAGATCCTACGCGGCGGGAAACCCGTGGTTGGTGGCCGCCATCGTGGTGGTGCCGACGTTCATGGAGGTGCTCGACACCACGATCGCGGTGGTGGCGCTGCGCTATATCGCCGGTGGCCTGTCGGCGACGGTCAATGATGGTCAATGGGTTATCACCAGCTACCTTGCTGCCAACGCCATTATCCTGCCGATCACCGGTTGGCTGAGCGCGCATCTGGGTCGACGCAACTACTTCCTGCTGTCGATAGCCGTATTCACCCTCAGTTCCGCACTATGTGGAATCGCCGGCAGTCTCGGTCAGCTGATCCTGTTCCGCGTAGTCCAGGGCCTGGCGGGCGGCGGTCTGCAGCCCTGCAGTCAGGGAGTGCTACTCGACGCCTTCCCGCCGGAAAAGCAGGGCATCGCGATGACACTGTTCGGCTTGGCTGCCCTGATTGCGCCAGTTGTCGGTCCGACCCTGGGTGGCTGGATAACGGACCAGTACTCGTGGCGCTGGGTCTTTTTGATCAACGTGCCCGTCGGTCTCCTGGCACTTGCCGGATGTTATGCCCTACTCCGCGACCCAGAATATCTTACCACGCAGCGCGCGGAGCTGAGGAAGCGGCCGTTCCAATTTGACTCGATCGGCTTGTCACTACTGGTCATTGTCATGGTCTCCTGGGAAGTGATGCTCAGCAAGGGCCAGGAGTGGGACTGGCTCGGCGATCCATTTTGGCGTGTGCAGACGTTGGCCGTCTTCTTTGCGGTGGGTCTCGTTGCGCTCGTCTTTTGGGAGTTGCGTCACCGCAGCCCCGTGGTCAATTTTCGGCCGTTGCGCGAACGCAACTTCGCCGCGTGCTGCCTCATCATCTTTTGCGCTTATCTTGCGCTCTACGGCGCTAGCGGGTCGTTGCCCGGCTTGCTTCAGTCCCTCTTTGGTTATGACGCGCTGAGCGCCGGGCTGGTCATGTCGCCGGCTGGATTCTTTGCGGTCCTGGCAATGCCCGTCGTCGGCTTCCTTCTCGGTCGGAAGACGGATGCGCGGTGGCTGATCGCCGCAGGGCTGTTGGGCATGACCGCTGGGAACTATTGGATGTCTCAGATGAACCTGGACATCAGCCCAGGCGAGGCCGTCTGGCCCCGGGTGGTGCTGATCGCAGGACTGGCGGTGTGCTTTGCGCCCGCGAATGTCGCAGCTTACATCTATACGCCGAAGGAGTTGCGTGGGGCGGCTGTCGGCTTATTGAGCCTTCTGCGCAACGAGGGAGGCAGCGTCGGGATTTCGTTCGCCCAGACCGTCCATGAGCGGCGCGATCAATTCCACAGCCTGCGCCTCAACGAGTACCTCGATCCCTTCAACCCGGCCGCGCAATCTTTCATCGGCCGCGCTCAGGCGTTCTTCCTCCAGCAGACCGGCGATCCGATCGCGGCGCGGCAGTTGGCTTGGCAGGAGCTCGAAAATCTTCGCCAGCAGCAAGCATCGGCGCTTGCCTACTTCGACAGCTTTTGGATGTTCGCCGCATTGACATTTGTGCTCGTGTTCGTGGTTCTGATTATGAAACGTTCGGTGGCGGAGAAAGGCGCTCACATCGGCTCCGAATGAGTGATTGCGTCCTCCGCAGCTCATCATGGCCACCGCCCGCTGCTCGATTGTCGAGTTGCAAACGCCACGACAATTGTCGCGCCGCCGCGGGCGAGCAGCCGAACACGTCCACAAGGAGGTAATAACATGGCGAGCGATAATTTAGCGTCACCGCCAATCAGCACGAGCGGGTCGCGGATGATAAAGGCGATTCGGATCCATCGCTTCGGGCCGCCGAAAGTTGTGACCTTTGAGGAAATCGCTCAACCCATACCGGGCGAGGGCGAGGTTCTTGTCCACTTGAAAGCAGCCGGAGTCGGGCCATGGGATGCCTGGGTGCGGGCAGGCAAGAGCGCGCTACCGCAGCACCCGCCGTTGACATCTCGTTGAGCCCGTTGGCGAGGCGACGATGTCATCGTCCCAATGTCCCCGTATCTGACTTGGTCGCGCAAGGCGGATTTTATTCCCTGAGCGATCTTGGGCCGCTGACGAACGGACTGTCCCGAAGATAAAATCGCAGGAGGCGGTTCGCATCCCGCGAAATGCCGATCCTGATGCTCTTCCCGATTTCGCCGGGTTCGTGGTCACCGCGTCCGAGCCATAGAGGGCCTTCTCGGCAAAGATCGAGCCCATCGAGCCGACGATCAACCCCCAACGCCGCGGTGAGCCTTCCTGGTCCTCGCGCCAAGTCGCGCAGGCGCTCGACGCCGCGATTTACCCGCATGATCGGGATGCCTTCGAGCGGCTCGAGCGCCCTGATCAGGACGCCGGCTCCGATCCCGAGCATCTCGCTTGAGACATTCAGCATGTATGAGGTGCCGTAGGCGAGATAAATATAGGCGTGCCCACGCTCGAGAAAGAGCGAACGATTACGCCGACTCATTCCCCGGTAGGCGTGTCCGGCGGCGTCGCCGACGACATACGCCTCGGTCTCAACAATACGACCGCTGGCGACGCCTTCAGGCAACTCCCGCACCAATACTTTGCCAATGAGATAGCGGGCGAGAGAGACCGTATCAATCGGCAGCTCCGAGCGAGAGAGCGAGCGGCAGATGGCCATCCTTACGGCGGCCAGGTTTCAGGGCATCCGCTCGACCCATTGCGCGCGCGAAATCCCTGGCTCGAACGGATCGCCAAAATACTGGGTCTCGCGGACCACCTTCCCATCGACGAACTCCATAATACTCACGGTGTAAGACGGCCGCCCGTCATAGGTTAGGACATATTCAGTGACCCAGAGGTCGCCCGCGCCGATTGTCCGCCGCACTGTGAAGCGTTTCCGGTTCGGCTGCGCGGCGCGAGACAACTGAATCTTTCGCCGCCCGCGGATGCGCTCGCCTGACTGAGGATATTCGAGCACCGCGTCCTCTCGGTAAATCTGGTGCTCCCCCTCGAGGTCGTTCGCATCGGAGGCGGCCCAGTGGCGATCCAGAGCCGCTCGAATCTCTCGGTCTTCCATATCAAATCTCCTTGACATCGCCGTCGATGTTGAGCCGTCGTACCATGCGCTGGCCTGGAACAGCCTTCCAGGTGGAGGCGGGAGGGCCATTCCCAGCGCGAAGGCTGAGTGGCCGAGAAGGGTCGGGGGCTGCCGAGTGGCCAAAATTGGGGAATGGCCGCTTTTCACCTAGGCCCGCCCGAAAGCCGCCCTTCCGCTCACGGCCATCACAAGACCGATTGTCGGGGGGCCGCGGCCAATAGCGATATTTGCAGATGCTGCCTCGTCACCCCGGTGGACTTACAAGGGCGTCCGCGGCGACCAGCCATAAGCCTTGGCGCAGGCGCCCCCCATGAGCATTGCCCGCTCAGTGTCGCTCAGGCGGTCGGTGCTAAGAAAGGGCTCGACGGCCTGCTCGTAGTTGACGACAGCAAATGCGCGCGTCCAGTCCGTGCCCCACAAGCAGCGATCGAAACCCCAGGCATCGAACACGCGGGCAAGCGGGTCCCAAATGTCCGGAAAGGGATACGGCTCCCGGGACAGCGTGCAGGCGCCGC
>JBKQTR010000551.1:0-3332 GCA_052143095.1 Allostellaceae bacterium | reverse complement strand
ATGCCGCGCTCGCGCTCTTCCGGCGCGTTGTCGATCGAATCGAACGCCCGGAATTGCACCTTCGCATTGGTCTTCGACAGCACTTTGGTGATCGCCGCCGTCAATGTCGTCTTGCCGTGGTCGATATGCCCGATCGTCCCGATGTTGCAGTGCGGCTTTGTCCGCTGAAACCTCGCCTTCGACATCGCTTGCGGCTTTCCGTCAAATTGGAACCATAACGCCCGCCGGGGCTGGAGCGGGTGATGGGGATCGAACCCACGTAGCCAGCTTGGAAGGCTGGAGCTCTACCATTGAGCTACACCCGCCCACGAGACCGCCCTACCTTGCGCCTTACCCGTACCGCCGCTGCCGAAGATGCGTCCCATCGACCGTCGAGCGATTGGTGGAGGGGGCTGGATTCGAACCAGCGAACTCCGAAGAGGGCAGATTTACAGTCTGCTGCCTTTAACCGCTCGGCAACCCCTCCGCGATCGCTTGCCGCCCGGCGCAGCGGATGGCGGGTATTAAGGTCTCCGGTCGGTTTTGTCAACAATTGCGGGCCTGCCGCCCGCGCTCGATTTCACTGTTGCGCACGGCTCGTGCTAAAGCTCTGCCATGCCCCGACGTCCCCCTCCCCGCCGCCCGGAGCGCAAGCGCGCTCCCGCGGACGAACGCACCCCTTCCCGCCATGCGGAGCGCTCGCGCGCTCGCGCCGAGGAGCGCCATCCTCGCCGCCCGGAACGCCCGCGCGCTCCCGCCGAAGCACGCACCCCTCGCCGCCCGGAGCGGCCGCGCGCTGCCGTCGAACCACGCACCCCTCGCCACGCGCCCGCCGCGCACGCTGCGCCCCAACCCCGCGTCACGGCTGCGCCGCAACCGCCGCGCGATCACGGTCCCTGGCTCTACGGCCGCCACGCGGTGGCGGCGGCGCTCGCCAATCCGGTGCGCCGCGTGCGCCGGTTGGTGGCGTCGCAAGAAGCCGCCGGCGAGCTGCGCACGCTCGCCGCCGCCGCCGCCGCGCGGCTGCCGCCGGGCGCGCCCGAAGTGCTCGACCGGCACGGCTTCGACCTGCTGCTGCCGCAAGGCGCGGTGCATCAGGGCATGGCGCTCGCCGCCGAGCCGCTGCCGGCGCGCGACATCGACGACGTGCTCGACGGCATCTCCGAGGCCACCGGACCACAGATCGTCGTGCTGCTCGACCAGGTGACCGATCCGCACAATATCGGCGCCATCCTGCGCTCGGCCGCGGCCTTTGCCGCGCGCGCGGTGGTGATGCCCGAGCACGGCGCGCCGCCGGTCACCGGCGTGCTCGCCAAGGCCGCCTCGGGGGCGCTCGAGGCGGTGCCGCTGCTGCGCGTCACCAACCTCGCCCGCACCCTCGACCGGCTCAAGGAGGCAGGGTTCTGGTGCCTCGGCCTCGAGGAGGGCGCGGCGAAGACGCTGGCCGAGATCGACGCCGGCAGCCGCATCGCCCTGGTGCTCGGCGCCGAAGGCAGCGGGCTCCGGCGGCTCACCCGCGAGCGCTGCGATCTTCTCGCCCGTCTGCCGACGCGCGGCGAGCCGGCCTCGCTCAACGTCTCGAACGCGGCGGCGATCGCGCTCTACGAGCTCAGCCGGCGCGGCGGATGAGCGATCCCCGCCCGATCGCGCGCGCGGTCGCCGTCGCGCTCCTGGCGACGCCGGACGGGCGCTATCTCATGCAGCTGCGCGACGCCATTCCCACCATCATGCTGCCCGACCATTGGTCCTGTTTCGGCGGCGCGATCGAGCCCGGCGAGACCGCCGAAGCGGCGCTCTACCGCGAGCTGCTCGAGGAGATCGACTATCGCCCTCGCGCCGCCGCTTTTTTCATCGAGCTGATCATCGACCTGCCCTTCGCCGTGCCCCGCACCGATCGCATGACCTTCTTTGCCGTGCCGATCGCGCCGGGCGATGTCGACGGCCTGGTGCTGCGCGAGGGCGCCGACCTCCGCCTCTTCACCCCCGAGGCGCTCGCCGCCGAGCAGCGCGTGGCGCCGTGGGATCTCGCCGCGGTGCTGATGCATGCGCGCCGCCAGGCGCTGTTCGCGCCGGTCTCGCCTGCCTCCTGAGGCGGCATGCCCGCCATCAGATCGGATAGCGCGCAAGATGCGCCAGCAGCAGCGCGCTGATCTGCGCCGGCACCTGATCGGCGGCGTAATGGCCGATGCCGGGAAGGATCTCGAACTGGTAGGGCGCGGCAATGCAGGCGCCGGTCCCCACCGCCGCCACCCGGCCGACGGTATCGTCGGCATCGCCCCAGATGTAGAGCGTCGGCACGGTGATCGGACCGAGCAGCTGCCGCTCGCCGCGCGCCCGATACCAGGCGAGCGCCGCCTCCATCGCCGGCGGATTGCCGAGGACGGAGAGATGCGCGGCGATCGCCGCCTCAGGCACGCCGCCGGCGGCGAGGCGCGCGCGCAGCCACTGTGCATCCTCGGCCAGCAGCCGCGGTCCCGCGCCGGGGTCGAGAAACGCCGTGTGGTGGCGCGAGCGATGCGCCTGCTCGCCGTCGGGCAGGTTGAGCGCGCGGGCGAAGGACAAGGGATGCGGCCGCGACAGGATGGTCAGCGAGCCCAACCGCTCGGGATGCCGATAGGCGATCGCCCAGGCGAGGCTGCCGCCCCAATCATGGCCGACGAGATGAAAGCGCCGGTCGCGACGGCCGGTCGCCGCGACGAGGTCGAGCGCATCCTCGATCAGCCGGTCGACGCGGTAGGCGTCGAGATCGGCGGGATCGGGCCGCGCCGCGGCGGAATAGCCGCGCTGGTTCGGCGCCAGGGCGAAGAATCCGGACTCCGCCAAGGCGGTTACCTGCGCATCCCAGAAATGCCGCGAGACGCCGAACCCGTGCAGCAGGAGCACGAGCGGCGCGGTCTCGGCGCCGCCGACCGAGACGTCGAAGACCAAGCCCGGTGCCGTCTCTATCCTGCGCGTCTCGATCATCGCGGCCTGCGAGCGTGGTAGTCAGCGGCGGGGAGCGAGTGACACCAGACCACTAACCGTGGCACCGGTCAATCGCCGGCGGCGGCCCCGCTTTTGCCCTCCGGCAGCGCCGCCGGCAGCCTCTCGAAGTGGCGCTCGAGCGCGAATTATAGTATTGGCTCGAGAGGCGACAGCGCACGGACGTGAGATTGCCGGGTTAGCTCAGCGGTAGAGCAGCGGTTTTGTAAACCGAAGGTCGGGGGTTCAATCCCCTCACCCGGCACCAAACGACCGACGGTCGGTCGGCCATATCCGCTTTGACAGGGGGCGACGGCCGCGCGCACCGTCCGCATCGCTTCCCTCCGGGAGGGATCGCCATGCGCTGGATTCGCATTCTCGCCGTCGTGATC
>JBKQTR010000550.1:0-7153 GCA_052143095.1 Allostellaceae bacterium | reverse complement strand
GATCGAACGGGTTGTCCGTCGCCGGCGGGCGCCAGCGCCCCGGACTTGATCCGGCCCGCGCGGTGCCGGCGAGCCGCAGGCCCAGCGCAACGCGGAGCGTTGTCGCCGGCCCCGGGACACTTCGTCCGCCAGCGTAGCGTTCCCGCGCGACAGGCCGCGCGCCCGAGCCCATGTTTCTCTCTTAGGAAGCACTAGGAGAGCGTCATGGATGGCTCGTCATGGACCTTCTATCCGGCGCCGGCACCACGGCAGGCGGAGCCGCGCGGCGGGCTCATCGGCGTGCTGCGGCGCTGGCGCCGGCGCGCGCGGGAGCGCAAGCTGCTTGCGGCGCTCGACGACCGGATGCTCGCCGATATCGGCATCACCGGGACCGATCGGGCGCGTGAATGCGAGAAGCCGTTCTGGCGCGCTTAGCGTGTGCTTCCGCTGGAGGGACGCCGGTGCGTCCTTCGACAGGCGCGCTGCGCGCGCCGGCTCAGGATGAGGTAGATTGGTGTTGGCGCAAAGAAAATTACCTCATCCTGAGCGCGAGCGTAGCGAGCAGTCGAAGGACGCACCGAGTCGATCCAGCGGAAGCTTGCTCTAGGAGCCTGTCCGGATCCAAAACGCAGGAGTGCCGCGATGTATGCCGTGATCTTCGAGGTGCAGCCGAAGCCGGGGCGCCAGCAAGAGTACCTCGACATCGCCGCCGCGCTCAGGCCCGAGCTCGAGCAGATCGACGGCTTCCTCTCGATCGAGCGCTTTCAGAGCCTGACCAGCGACGGCAAGATCCTGTCGCTCTCCTTCTGGCGCGATGAAGCGGCGGTGACGCGCTGGCGCGAGCACGAGCGGCACCGGCGGGCGCAGGCGCGCGGCCGCGCCGAGATCTTCGCCGATTACCGCTTGAGCGTCGTCGAGGTGGTGCGCCAATACGGCCTGCACGACCGCGCTGAGGCGCCGCAGCCCTGAGCGGCTATTCCCAGGTGATGCGCGGCAGCGCCGCGATTTGCGCCGGGCCGAGATAGAGGCGGTCGTTCTGCAGGCTCACCGGCAAGGTGAGCTGCTTGCGGCCGTCGGCGCCGGGCTTGGCCATCAGTCCCAGCAGGAGCTTGACGAGGTTGGCGTCGCCGGCGCGCAGCGTGCCGCCCGCCACCGCGGCGTCGATGATGGCGTTGTGGTTCTCGATGGTGGCGGTGAGCGCGCCGACCGGCTGCAGCTGGTCGTCGAGCGCGAGCGTGCCGTTGGCGCTGGCCTCGAGCGCGCCCCAGCGCAAGCTGCCGTCGGTGAGCTCGATCGTACCGCCATCCTGCCGCCAGGCGGCAACCGCGTCGCGCAGCTTGCCCGGCGGCAGCGCGCCCTTGAGCGTCACCGCCAGCGTCAGCGTCTCGATGTCCTTGCCGAAGCTCGGCAGCGTCACCGGCAAGGAGACGTGCGCGAGGCGCAGCGACGCCGCGAAGGCGGTGTCGAGATGACCCGCCGGCGCGCGGTCGGGCAGCGTCAGCTGCAGCTCGGCCGTGGCGATGCCGGTTCCCGCGGCGATGCCGCTGCCGGCAAGCGCGCGAGCGGCGAGGTCGATCGCGGCGCCGCCGGCGCGGTCGAGGCCGACAGTGCCGTCGACGCTCGCCGCGCCAAATTCGCCGGCCGCGCCCGGCAGCGCCGCCCGCGCGCCGTCGGGCACGCTCACCCGCCAGTGCCGCCCGTCCCACAGCCGCGTCTCGGCGAGCAGCAGCGGCGCCGCGGCGGTGAAGGGCAGCGGCTTCTCGCCGCTCGCCGTCGCTTGCGTGAAGCGCAGGCCGATGACCAGCGGAAACCCTTCCACCGCGAGGCTGTCCCAGCCGACCGCCGTGCCGCGCGCCCGCTCGGCCTCGGCCCAGGGGCCGATCTCCGCCTGGAGCCGATGGGCGAGGAAGACCCAATATCCGGTGTAGCCGGCGCAGAGCGCGGCCGATACCAGGAGGAGCGACAGAACGAGGCGGCGCATGCCGGCGTTATAGGCCGGCCGGCCGGCGCCGTCGATGCGAAAGCGCAGACCGGCAATGCGCGCGCCGCGCTTGTGGCCGCGGCGCCGGTCGCCAGATACTTTGCCGCGCAACGGCCGCTCCAGCGGCGGCGTTAATGGCTTTTTTGCTCTTCGGCGCCAGCCTGGAGCTGGCCGCGCCGGGCGCAGCGCCGGTGATCCCCACGAAAGGGCAAGCGGGACTGAGCCATGGAACGGGAGAGCGCCGTCGGACCCGATACCACCCTGCCGCCGATGCCGGCGCCGGAGATCGCCGAGTGCATTGCCCGCGGCTCCGATGTCTGGGTGTTCGCCTATGGCTCGCTGATGTGGGATCCCGGCTTCGCCCATGTCGAGGCGCAGCCGGCCCTGCTGCGCGGCTATCACCGCCGCTTCTGCGTCTACTCGCGGGGCTACCGCGGGACGCCGGAGCGGCCGGGGCTGGTGCTCGGCCTCGACCGCGGCGGCGCTTGCAAGGGCATCGCCTATCGCGTGCCGCGCGCCGAGGTGCCGGCGGCGTTGCACTATCTCTGGGAGCGCGAGATGACCTACCGCAGCTATCGCCTGCGCGCGCTGCCGCTGGCGACGCCGCGCGGCCGGGTGACGGCGCAGGCCTTCGTCGTCGACCGTACCCGCCACAACTATAGCGGACGGCTGTCGCTCGAGGAGACGGCGCGGCTCATTCTCCAGGGCATCGGCGCGCGCGGCCCCTGCCGGCAATATCTCGAGAACACCGTCGCGGAGCTGACGCGGCTCGGCCTGGTCGACGGGCCGCTGCACCGGCTCGAGCAGAAGGTGAGGGAGTTGGCAGCGGCGGAGCCGCCTTGCGCCGGCCCGCTCTGATCGTCACGTCCTGACATAGCGCGCGCAGCGCTCCTTCACTTTCTCGATCGATCGGTAGAGCCCATTTTCTGGGCGTAACCTTGCGTCTGGATTGATGTTCTTCAGGATGCCAACCTGCGCCAGACACTCGCCAGCCAAGGCTGCTGTTCGCGCGGCAGGCCGGCAGGCCGATAGTAGTGAACAAGCTCAACGAACCCGGCGGCTGACATATAGCGGCGCCACGTCTCAAGACTATGATATGCGCCGTAGCGTTCGCGGTTCCAGCCCTCCTCGTTATGGCCGTGCGGGTTCGAGGTGAACACCACACCGCGCGGTTTTAGGGTTGCGTGCAATTCCAGCAACACGCGCGGCAACTCCTGGCTAGGTACATGAAACAGCGCGGCATTGGCGAACACACCATCGAAATGCCTATGCGGCAGATCGAGCTTGAGGAAATCCTGCTGCCATACCTCGCAGCCGCTATAAACGCGCGCCATTACGGCGAAGCGCGCAGCGCCTTCCAAACCTATCGCGAGATGACCGAGTTCGACAAACACCTTGAGGTCGCGTCCCGGCCCGCAGCCGAAATCGAGTATCGTGAACGGCGGCTTACCCTCGATGTATTGCAACAGCGCATCGATGTTCTGACTGACGTTGTGATCGCGCGTGCCTTCCCAGAAATCTTGGGCATGCTGGTTGTAACCTTCCAGCGTGAGGTCGGCGATTTTTTTTTAGGTCTTGCGGATTCAGCTTCATGGTCGGACCCAAGCGGCCGTTCGATCGTGTCATCGTCCGTCTGCCTCTGGACGACGGACTCTACCTCATACTGGCCGAGTTTCAGGGGCTCACGTCACCGCCGACGCCGTCTCGGCACTAGCGCCCGCACAACGGTGGCTTCAGAAGGGCGGCTTCGGACTGACGATAGTCTTGATCCGAGCCTTGCATACCTAGGTCAGCTTCACCGGAGGACCTTCGTCATCGCCGTCTTCACCGGCGAGGGCGGTAGCGATTAGGACGATTGCCAGCTCGGCCTTGTCGATGACATCCGTCGGTGGCGTAAGCATTGCCGCCATCAACTCGATGGCCCGCTCGATAAGTGAACTGCCCGCCACGAGCAGGTGAAGCGGGCCGCAGTGATAGACCGCGACATCGATCTCGGTGTCGTGGGCATTCTCGTCGACGCTGAGCGTGCCAGCTATGACGCCCGCGCTTCGGTCAACCTTCAGCTTCTGCGCCAGTAGCCCCAGAATCTCCCTGTCCTCGCGTTGGTCGCGCATCGCCATCCCCTGCTCTTGCTGCCGATAACATCGGGGCGCTTCTCGCCTCGTGGTGCCTTAGGCATCCGGCTTCCCCTCGATCTCGCGATGAAGATCGATGAGCGTTTGTTCGCGATAGGTCCGGTTGGTCTTCCGATCCTTCACCTGAACATCCTTGTGCTGTCGATCGACGCATCCCATTGCCGACGCGACAGCCTCTTGAGCGCTGTCGCGAAATTCCTTCTGTTGCTCACCGCCCGGGAAAATCGACGTGATTTCGTATCCCACTCCAGCCCTCCGGATGCTTTGCGGTAAGCATTATATGGGGCCGCGGCAGGATGGCGACAGTAGGTCAAGCGGCGCCCGGCCTGCGCCCGAGGAGGAGCCGATCGCGCGCATGGCGATCCCCGGCCTGTGCCGCGGCGACGGGGCATGGCGGCGTGCCGATCCGCCGGGGCGCCCTGGCGAAGTTTGATAAGCTGCGCGAGGACTGGCCTTTGAGCGGCGGCCCTCCCCACGTATAACGGTGGTCGGTGAGCCCACCTCGTCCGTGGGAGTGGAGCTTAGACGTGAAGCCGCCTGATAGGACTTGGCATGTCGACTAGAGCGCGGCGCGAGGAGCTACCCGCGTCGTATGCGCTGCTCTCGCTAGACCGGAATAAACCGGCGGCGGTCGGTAAGTACGGCGGCTGTCATTGTCTTGCGCTCGGTGATGTCCGACGCGAGGACGATCGAAGCGTGCCAGAGGCCGTCGACCCCGACAAAGACTCGCTCCACGATCCATTCAGATCCGGGGCGACCGAACAGAGATAACTGCGTATCCCGGAACCGTTGTCCTCGGGCCACCGGCGGCTTGGAAGGCATGGTGACAGTTTAGCACGCGACACGACAGCCCGAGTATCTGTCTGCGTTTCCGGCAGGCCGCTGACGCGCTCAATTCCGCACGTCGGTCGGCGCCGCGCCCAGCGTGCCGATCGCCACGATGATGCGCAGCCAATGGTCCGCCCCTTCGGCGTCGCCTCTGCGGCGCATCTGCTCGACCCGCTCGCGGGCTTTGGCCGTGGCGTTCTCGCCGTGTTGCTGGATCAGGCTATGGGCGGCGCGTCGGATGTCGAGATCGGAAGCTGGCATGGGAGCATTCTACAGTGGACATCAGAGGAATAGCGAGCGGCTAGGTGTCACGCCGAGCGGCAGCTCGACCCGGTGTCGCCATCCCGCGCGCGCTCCGGTATGATGCGCGGCGGAGAGCACGGCACGCAACGAAGCGAGAGAGCGACGATGAGTACCGTCAAGCGCGATGCTGAGGCACACCAAGACCGTCTCGACGCCATAGAGGGGATGGCGATCGACCTAGGCGCCCTGGTCCGCGACGAGCAGACGGAAGAGATCAGCTCAGCGGAAGACGAGGGCGCAGACAAGCACGTCTACGCGGCCGCGTTCGCTGCGTGGCGGGACGGGGAGCTGACCGGAACGGCACAGGACATCTTCGATGCCGCCGGGGAAGTCCTCACCCCCGACGCGAGCGGGCGAAATGCCTAGAGGCCCCGCGGTGGGCGTCCCAGCGGCGGCCCGGCGCGGGCACTAACCGGCGGATGGTGCAGTTGCAGTGAGCCGATCAGCGTCGCCGATGCCGTCGAGGCTCCCGCGCCGAACGCCGCCGCGTTTCCGCTGCCGATGCCGGCCACATCTGCGGTGTCGAGATGCGCCAGCAGAGCGTTGTGCTGCGGGCTTCACGAGATGCGTTCGCGATAGGTCTCGGTGAAAGAGCAGAGGGCCAAGACTCGAGGGCCATGGTCGAGGCGCGGGGTCCAAGGCCGCTCGAACGCGACGGTGAAACGCACATGCGGGATACCTAGCGCGTCGTTATCCACGGCGAGCACAGCCGCCGTCTCGGTCAGATTGCCGCCGTGCTGACGACGATAGCTGCAGCCCGGCTTTACATCTTCTGTCTGCGCGCCGTGGCCCAACAAGCCGAATAAGAATGCCGACATCGCCACGCTCATAAAAAATTTCGGAATCGTTTCTTCAAGATTGCGGCGTAATTTCTCAATAACCTCTAAATGGCGTTCTGATAAATCACTGATTATGATGGGATTTATCATAAATGATCGGAAGATATTGTTTGCGCCTCCTCGCCAATATCTTGCGATCTGACGGCTCCCGCTGTGCGGTTTCTTGCAACGACAAAGTTCGCTGAGCCGACGAGAAATCGCCGGGATCACCTTGGGGTTTAACCGTTCCCACACCTCGAAACCGCAATCATCTGCGTATCTGCTGGGGGTTGGGTGGGAGACGCTAAAATGGACGCAGCGTATCTGAGGGCGCGATCGGCCAGGTACCGCGCGCAGGCCGACGCGACCGACGATCTCCATAGCCGCCACGAGCTGTCGCGCGCGGCCGATCGTTTTTGGGAGATCGCCGCCGCAGTCGACCGCCGAGTGGCGAAGGAGGCGCTGCGCCGGTCGTCTTCTGAGCGGCCTGCCGATCAACGGCCTTGGCCATCAAATATTGTGGCGCGCCTGTGGCGCCAGCCGCGTTCCAATTCCTCGGTGCCGTCTGTCGCGGCGTCCGCCGCGCTGACCGCCATCGGAATGATGCGGAGAACTGAGACCATTTAGGGGGAAAATCCCAAGGACTATCTGCGCGTCCGCCTCGACGACCCGAGCCCGCCCGAGCCGCTCACCGCCGCCCTGTTCCATGGAAACGGGGCATAGCTTGTTTGGAATTGGCGGCGAACTGAGTGAGTTCGATTGTGCCCCGCATATCGTTGCATGATCCACGCACTGGCCCCGAGGATGAAGCGTGATCGCGAGAACAGCGGGACTGCGAATAAAGGCGCGTGCCTCTTCGCCGCCTAGGCAGATCGATCGTTTTTCATCCGCACTAGGTGAAGGTCGCGATCGTCGGGTGCGCCGACAACAGTCCGCTCCACCGCCTCGGCTAGTGGGAAGTCCATCGCGCAGCCGGGACAGCTGGCCCGTGCATGCCGCTCGCGCGGCGTGGGCCAAGCGATCAGCATCCTCCTGCCGCAGTTTGAACAACGGATCTCTACATGATCTTTCGCCATGAGACTCCTGGCGTGCCATCGTGCGGGCAAACG
>JBKQTR010000549.1:0-22035 GCA_052143095.1 Allostellaceae bacterium | reverse complement strand
TCGAGATATTGGGAAAGAGCGGCCAATGTCTGATCGAGGGAATGCACCCCGATGGCGAGCCCTACGGGTGGGAGAACGGGTTCAATCCCTTCCTCGACGGCGTCGACAGCCTGCCGGGCGTCGACAGCGCGACGCTCTCGCTGTTCTTCGCCGAGTGCGAGAAAATCGCGCTCGCCAGGGGCTACGAGATCATTGAAAGCTCCCACGCGCGGAATGCTTTCGCTGGTGAAGGAGCGAAAGAGATCGCGGCCGAAGGCGACGCGCCGTCGCTCGACGCTGCGGTGGCGGCGCTGAACGCGCTCCCGAATACCAAGGGCCGCGCGCGTTGGATCAAGATAGCGTTCGCCTTCAAGGGCGCCGCCGGCACAAACGGATGGCCGGCATTCTGGGACTGGGCGAAGAGCTATCCGAGCGCCACCGTGGAGAATGTCGAGTATACGTGGAACTCAATCAATTCCTCCACGATCGGCTGGGAGGTTCTCGCCGGCGTGGCGCGCACCGAAAACCCCGATTACGAGTCGCCGATCTCTGCTGACGAGTTTCCTCCGATCGACATGACCGCGGCGGAGCAGGAAGAAGCCGCGCGCCACAAGCGTCCGGGCAGCAAGGAAGACAAGCGGCCGATTATCTACGTCAAGGCCGAGCACATACCGGCCGTGATCACCGAGACGGAAAAGGCGATGATGGCAGCCGAGCTTGGGCTGTACCAGCGCGGCGGCCTGATCGTGCGCCCGGCGTGGAGCGATGAGCCGCTGGCCGGCCAGAAATCGGTGAAGGCAAAGCGCATCATCCCGGTCAGTCCTTACGACATGATGGAACACATGGACAAGGCCGCCATCCTCCAGCATTTCGTCGGCAAGAACTGGAAGTGCATCCACGCCAGCAAGGACATGGCCGACCGCTATTTGTCGCGCGTTGGGATGTGGAAGCTACCGACGCTTTTAGGCGTCATCAGCGCGCCGACGCTGCGGGCTGATGGCTCGATCCTTCAGACACCCGGATATGACGAAACGACACGGCTGATCTATGAGCCGGATGGCGTCGAATTTCCGGTGATCCCGGAGAACCCGACAAGAGAGGATGCGCTGCGCGCGCTCGCAGTTCTCGCCGAGCCCATCGCCAAGTTCCCCTTCGTCAATGAGACTGCGCGATCGGCGATGCTCGCCGCCATGCTGACGGCGTGTGCGCGCCGCTCACTGCCGCATGCGCCAGCCTTCGCGCTCGACGCGCCGGCGCAGGGATCAGGCAAGGGCAAGCTTCAGTCGATCCTGGCGGCGCTCGCCGAGGGTCACGTCGCCATCCCGCTCTCTGCCGCAAATCCGATCGAGCTTGAGAAGCGCATCGATAGCGCGCTGATCCGCGGTGCTCCGATCATCTCGATCGACAACATCATCGAGCCGATCGACAGCGCTCGGCTCGCCACGGTCTTGACCGAGGCCATGGTCGAGTGCCGCCTGCTCGGCTTCAGTAGGTCGGTGATGACGCCAACGGGGATGTTGACCACGCTCACCGGGAACAATCTGACCATCCTGTCCGAGCTTGGCCGGCGCACCATCCGCATTCGCATCGATGCAAGGATGGAGAAGCCGTGGGATCGGCAATTCAGTTTCGACCCCGTCGACATGGTCATCAAGCAGCGCGCGCGGTTCGTCGCCGCGGCCCTGACCATTCTTCGCGCCTACCACGTCGCTGGGCGCCCGAAGCCGGAAGGCACGCTTGGCTCCTTCGAGGTTTGGTATGGGTGGATTGTCGGTGCGCTGGCATGGCTCGGATGCGCGAACGCAAAGGACACGATCGAAGTTGCCGACGATCCTAAGTTAATCGCGCATGGTGCGGTCGTTCAGGCATGGGGTGAGGTGTTCGGCGTCGGCGTGCCGTTGACGACGAAGGAGCTTTGCCAAGGCCATCCGGACAACCGGAGCGAGCGGGAAGCCTTTGACGATGGTCCGGAGGTAGAGCAGGCGAGGCAGCGGCTTCGCGATGCCTTGGCGGACGCGACGGGCGCCAAGGGCGGCAAGCTCGACACGGGCGTTGTGGGCTATTGGCTGAGAGCGTACAAAGATCGGCCGTCAGATGGCCGCTGCATCGCGACTGCGACCGTGAGCCGTGGTGAACGTAGATGGCAGCTGAAGACGATGGCGGCTTAAAGCCGTGGTGGCGATGGTGGCTATTGGTGGCCATGTTCTACGTGGCCTAAGGAAAAATGACCTAATAGGAAGAGTTTGCTAGGGCGGTGCAAAACATCGCCACCAATCGCCACCATCGCCACCACGCCCGGCTCTACCCCGGCAACAGAGTGCCCAGCGCCGGCGATGAAAAGGGGCTCACACCGCCCGGATCGAGCGCCACGCACGCGGCGCCGCCTCTACCCCGGCAACTGTGCCCGGCGCCCGGCGCACCGACGACCAGCCCTCTCCTGGACGACCGGCGCGCCACCTCGATCCACGTGAAGCGCTTGACGAGCTGGTAGGGCGTGCCGAGGAGATCCACTCGGCGCGGAAGGCAATTAGACCTGTTCAGGGTCAAACACCTGACTGTGGCGGCGCGCGTAGGGGTCGTCCCGCCGTGGACAGGCAGCCGGCCGCGCCAGAAGCCGGAATCGTCGCACCCGGCGCGCAACCTGGAATAAGCGTTCTGTTCCACAACAGTTCCACAATCTAAGGCGCCAGCGTCGAGTCTATCTGCTGTTGAGCGGAAACCCCTGGTAATTTGGCATATCTGAGCAGCCTGCCGATCGGCGCGAGCCCAGATCGTGCTCCTGACGTAGGAGATGCAGGCCAATTCGGCATCGATTATCGTCCTTAATGATAGAATTATCCTCCGGCTTCATCTCGCACGAAGTGCCTTTTTCTAGACATGGGTGCGACCTTGTGACAAATCTCTATCACAGACTGCCGCATCCCACACCCCTAAAGTCGCGACCTGATCCGCGAGCAATTTCAATCGGTTGCAGTGTTAGTAGCACTACTTTTACCGGACCCTGTATCGATGTTTCTGGACACTGGTTGACAAACTACAACAGTTTCGAACGAAACCAGTCCTAAGAGCCGCAGTTTCCTTGTGTGAACCGGGAAGAGCCCTCGCCGGGCGACACGCTCACTGCGCTCTTGCAGTCGACTGACGGGTTTCTGCCGTTTCTCGCGTACAGCCGCTCCGGCTCCAACCTGCATCTTGTACGGCACTCGCCCCGGCTCTGGAAGCCCTCCCAGCTCGTGCGCCGAGGCCGCCGGGGCGCAAGTAGACCCTCGGCGCCGCCAGCGTTCGCCTGATGCAGGATAGCGCTGTGGCGCCGCTGTTTCCGACATCGTCGAGCACGCAAAGGTCCCCTCGGAACAAGGGTCCTTTTAGATGTGATACTCTTGCTGATCAGCTTCACAGAAGCCGATCGAAATCCGCGCCACGCGAGGAGCACATTCCTATGCCGAACGAAGCCCGCCAGCTCACCACCGCCGAAATCGAAGCCCTTGCCACCTCCGGCGCACTCGACGCCGATGCAGCGGCCGGCCTCCTGCGCCACGGTGCCCGCGACGCCGCGCTCGATCTTGAGGAGCGCGCTCGCGCCAAGCACCTTCCTCCCCCTGCGGAACCCGGCGATCTAAGGTCCGCCGCCGAGCGCGCCGCCGATGCCGTCGCCGCTCACGTCGAGCAGCGCAAGTTCCGCGTCGTGCCCTCGCGCCCGGCATACACCCCCCAGCCCGCGACGCCCGCGCTCAGCTCCCAGGCGATCGAGGCCGCCCAGAAGCGCATTGCCGGCATCGAGGCGGACATCGCCGCGACGGAACCGAAGATGGCGGACCTGGAGCACAAGGCCGATGAACTCCAGCTCCTTGTGCGCTCAGGAGAGGACCGCGCCGCTGCGGCGCGCCTGAAGCAGAATCGCAACGATCGAACGGCTCTCGCCTTTGAGGCCGGCGATCTCCGGCGCGAGCTGGTGACCGCGCAGCGGCAGCTCAGCGATGCAATCGCCGTTGCCGAGGCCGATCGCCGCGACACTCGCGTCCTGGAGCTGAAAGCGAAGTGGGACGTGCTCGTGTCCGCGAGCGAGAAGATCGACGCAGCGCTCAAGCTTCTCGACGATGCCGCGCACATCTATCTCACCGAGTCGCGCGATCTCCACGACTACCGCGATCTCCGTATCCAGATGCCGACGTTCGACATGCTGTCGAGCGCAACCCGCCTCAATATGGCCGTCGCCAATGCCGGCCCCGCGGTGCAGAAGCTTCTCGGCGGCAACCACGTGCCACTAAGCCAGCGCGAGAGCTTCGCCGATCTCGCGCGGCGTGGCGCCGCATCGGTGCGCGCTGCTCAGACGAGGAAGCCATCATGACGGCGCCGACCTACAGCCCGGCGCTCGCCGCCGAAGCCCTCGCGCTGCGCCAGCATCGTGACAGCCGCCTGGATTGCGCCAGGGGCGCCGATACTGCGCCCTCGCCATCTGCACCGTCCGCCGCCGACGCATCCTTGGGCCAGCATGGCGCGCTTGTGCTGCGCTCGCTGTCGACGGGCGGTGTCGTCTACGGCGCTGGTACATTCATCCCTGCCGATATCTGCGCCGCCTGGAAGAACAAGGCAGCGCTTGCCCAATCGCGCCGCGTCACGTTCTTGAAGGCGCCGCTGGCCACCCCCGCAGCCGAGCCCGATCCGATAATGGGTCGAGTCGACCCGAAAAGTTAACGCGCGTAAAACCTTCGATCGAATTGATGAAGTGAGATCGACATGAGCCTGTTCCCGAAACGCCACGTACTTCGCGCCATGACGCTGAAAGAGTTGTCCGCCGTCGACAAGGGCGCGCAGGAAGGCTCGCGCATCGTCCTGCGGAAGAGCCACGCCGCGCCGAGCGAAACGCGCGTGCGTCTCCTGAAACAGCACGTCGACATGCCGGACAAGACTTTCTGGGGGATCGCGGTTACCAGCACGATCAACGGTCAACCCTATTTCGATCTTCAAGGCGACCACGTTCCGGTGGATGTTCTGCGCAAAGCCGCGCACCAGTTCATGCTCGACAGCCGCCAGGCCGGCGCGATGCACATCACCGACCCGGAGACGGGCAAGGCGCTCGCCGCGGGCCGCGTCGTGGAAAGCTGCGTCATGTCCGAGGAGCTGGCCAAGTCGCTCGGCATCAATCTGCCCGGCGGCCGAGAATGCTGGATTGTCGGCGTCCGCGTGGAGAACCCCCACGTACTCAAGATGGTAGAAGCCGGCCACCTTGCTGAACTGAGCATCGGCGGCAGCGGTATGCGAGTAGGAGTTGAGAAGATGAGCAACGAACGCGAGATCGCCAAAAGCCGCGCCGCCGCCGAGGCTGCTGGCGTCGAGGAGCTAGTTCAGCTCGGCAAGCTCGGAATGCTCACCGACGAAGTAGTCGAAAAGGCCCGCGACGACGGGCTGATCGGAGACCACATCTCGAATGAAGAGATCATTGAGAAGCTCAACGAGCCGGTCGACGGTGAGCGTCTGGCAACGGTGTTCAAGCGTGCGTTCGTGAGCCGCCCGCGCAAGCTCGAAAAGTTCGACAGCTACCTCAAACGCGTCTTCGGCGGCGCATCACTCTCGGCACTGGAGCACGACATGGTCAGACAGGTATTCAAGGGCGTGAAGCACGAGCAGCGCAAGCAGAATGATATTGATGTCATGGTCCGCAAGGCCGCCGCGACGCTCGACGACGCAGCCCGTGCCGAGCAGGCCGCGCACCCCGGGATGTCCTTCCAGAAAGCCTGGAGCAAGGTTGCGGCGGACCCGGCGAACGCCGATCTCTATAAGGCACTTCGGCAACTCGGGCACTTCGCCGTGCCCGTCGCCGACATGCAGAGGCGCACCGGCGATGGCCGCGTCAAAGGTCCGGGCCACGACGAAGACGGCAGCGCCGGCGATGTCACCAACCACGCTGACGGCGATCCGGACGAGGACTACAGCGCGGACGAGGACGGCGACGCGCTCGGCAACGCCACCGATCTCTACACGCCCGACGATGTCTCCGAAGACGCAGCCTCCGGCAATCACACGTACACCAACGACGACGGCGGTATCGGCTCGAACAAGGATCACAGCAATCTGGGAATGGCCGAAGGCATCAAGCAAATGCGATCGACCGCCGACCAACTGCGCGTCCAGAGCGCGGCGGCCGGCAAGCCGATGTCCGACGCCACCGCCGTAACGAAGGCCTACAGCATCCACTCCGACCTGTACAAGAAGCTCCGGAAGGCCGGGTGGGACGGAAAATGCTGAATCTGAATGCGCCGAGACAAGCCGCGCTCGACCTTTCCTCGTCACCGTGGAATGAGTGCGGCCCTGCGGCGCAAGCGGCCGGCTTCGTCTTAGCGGGTGATCGCCGGCCGCGCCCTATTCGGTCTCGCCGCCGGCACGGCGGGATCGATACCGGCGACTGGGGAACCGGGCGCCACGGCCGGCGCCGTTGAGTCTCATCCTCCTCGGCGGCGCCGGCCCACTTAATTCTTGGAGTTGAGAAATGATGTTGTCCGAGCTGGATATCTGCGCTCAAGCGTTGCGCGTGGCGACGGCCGAGTTTTCCGCGGCCCAGACATTTACGGCGAAGGCCCGCAGGATTGCCAACCGCGCCGTGCGCGACGCCGACGCGGCGGAGGTTCGTCTCGCTCGTCTTGAGGGCGACGTGCAGCGTGCGCAACAGCGTTTCACCAGCGCGCGGCATCGGGCCTTCGGAAGCCAGGAGATTTGTGATGAACCAGAATGACGCAATCGAGTTCCTGAAGGCTTATGCCAACGGCGACCAGCGCCGGCCGACCTTGGCGCATGCCACCACCGATGCAATCTTGAACAGGGGCGGCCATCTCGTCACCAGGCGCAATCGGAAGCTCGGCCGGTCGCAGCTCTACAACAAGGCCCACGACGTTTCTCAAGAGGACAGAGACAATTTAGGCCGGTGGACCGCCTCCGGCTCCTCGATCGAGCATGCCGCAGCAGATGCCGCGCGCTCCACTGGTTCGAGTGACGGCCGGGTTCGCACTGCATTCCGCGCAGCGGTCACGGGCGCTCACGCCGCGGCCGCGAAGCTTGCCGATCAGCTACGCCACGTCGTCGGCAGCACCAAGTTTGCCGGAGCGTCACCCCTGCCCAACGGCGGGATCGAGCTGCGCACGTCGCACGTGACCCGCCAGGTATCGGCGAACGGTGCGAGGCCAGCGCGCATTACCACCTACGCGCAGATCCATCCGAGCCACGTTGCCAGCAGCCCGACCGCGTCGCGCGTGCTCGCCGCCGCCCATGCCGCCTTGAGCAGCTCCGGCGCGCGCTCTGCGCCGGTTCGCCACCCGCCCATCGCGGCGACTTTTTCGTCATGAGCCGGCGCCGTATCCCTTGTGACGTTTCGGGGCCGCTCACCGGCTTCGCGCTGATTCTGTCGCTCGTCGCGCTGCTGTCGATCCTCGGATGACGGAGAACCCCATGCCGCTCGACAATGCCGATGAAGACGCACTTATCGCCGACCTAATGCGCGTCGAGCCGGACCCACGCCAAGCCGTGCTCGATCTTGTCGAAATGCTCTCTGCCTGCGTCTGGGCGCAGAAGGGGGAGCGCATGGACTTCCAGGGTTTCGAGCTGGAGGACGGCGAATTGGTCGCGCACTTCAAAAACGCCGAACGCGCTGTCCGCGTCCCCGTCGAGCACGATCTCGCCGACATTGTGCCGTTGATCCTGGAGAGCCTTTCATGACCACGCCCGCGCAGCTCGCCGACCCCCGCTATTGGCTGGAGTTCTCACGAGCGCGCTTCAGCGCTGCCGAGACGATGGATGATCTGGAAGCCGCTGGGCGGGCCATGATCGCCTTCGCCTGGGTGGTTGAGCCGGATGTCGCCGCGGTCGATTTCGATCTTGTCGCGGAAGGGTTGGAAGCCTGCTATTCGATGGTATCGGGCACCCTGGACAAGCTTGCGCGGCAACGCGACAACGTTGGCTGTGTTGGGCTCCGGTCGCTCCTCGATCGTATCGAGGATGGCGTTGCGGTCCTGAGCCTCTACGGTTGCGAAAGCCCGCATATCGATCGCTTGTGCTGGCGGATCGCGATGCGCAATCGGCGCCAGGGTGTGAAGCCGGACGCCTCGGACTGGATCGTGCCTGACGCCGGCGATGATGCCACTGGCTCGCTCGGCGGCATCGTCACCGTGACCGATGAGCACGGCCATAGCCGGACGGTAGAGTTCACCGGCGACGAGCCGCCGCCTCGCGCGGCTTGATCCGCTCTCAATAGCCGAGTGCGAAATCTTCTACTTCAAGAGCGCGAAAACCGCTGCGGCACAAGGGGTTTGTGAGCTTTTTGTGTTGCCTTTTCGCGCGCATTTAGCCATCAATCCTACAACCGCCGGTCATGCTCGGCGGTGAAGGAGCGCAAGCACATGACACCGCCGAAGATGACCAACGCCGTCGCCACCTACTTCAACAACCGTGCCTGGGAGATCCTGATCACGCTGGAAGAGCAGGGAAGGGATGCAGCGCTGCCCCTGATCGAAGAGCTGCACGACCAGACAGGCCGCATTCGGTACGCCAAGGAGATACGCGAAGAAAACCGTCGCCTTCGGCGCGCAAATGGCACCACTCGGCGGCGCCGCGCCGCGTAGCACTTCGCACAGCCCACGAAGCAAAAGTGGGCTCGCCGATCATTGGCGAGCGCGCTTTCATCGCCGCCTCCTAGTTTCGTCGGATCATGGACAGCGATGTCCACTGCATCTTGCCGTGGATCCGTACCGCCACGATGCCGCGAACCATGCCGCTTGGCACTGTTGCGAGCTCGATCGGCACACCATCGGCCCATTCGCTGCATCCCATGCTTTCTATGGCGTTGGGATCAACGCCCGGCATGAGGGCTACGCGCATGCTCGTCTCGTCCTGGCAGGTGATCGCGCCAGAAACCAAGGCGAGCGATTGCGAGCTTTGCCCATAGGTTGGGGAAGCGGTCAGCATTGCTGCTGCGATAACCAAGGCTTTCATGATGAGGTCTCCCCGGCGCCCGGCCTATCAAGCCCGGAAACGCGGTACAGGGGCCACTCCATGAGCGGCACCGGGCGCGAGGAAGCTATGGAAGAGGTGCCGCGTCTCTTCGCGTTGATAGCCGCGAGGAACTCATACTGTAGCCCTCCCCCGGACGGTTGCAAACCGCTGGCGCGCTGGGATCGGCGGCGGCGAAGTGGATGGCCGGGCGGTTTGCCGTCGAGCCCCAAGCGGCCTCAGCGCGCGGTCGCGACGTTGGCCAACGAGATAATCACAAGCTCAGCCTCCGCAGCGGTAACTGCATCAGCAGCCCGCCTTAGCAGATCCCAATCGCGCGTCTGCCACGCGAGCTTTCGCTCCTCTTCGGCGCGCTCAACTGCCTCGCGCAACCGGTTCACAACGACAACTTCATCGGGTTGCATGTCCGCTTCCTTCAAGGGTTTGAACTCGCGCGACGCTAAGACAGGCGAACCGATACCGCAAGCGCCGCCGTCGCGAGCGAGAAGCGGATAGGATGCGGGTACGCGAGGCGTCGAACCGGAACCTGAGAACGACGACGGCCGCCGGGGCGAGATGATCGCGGCTCTCGTCATGATCGACAAGAGCGCGGCCCGCTGCGCGAGATCACGCCACGCACTGCATCCGATACAGTTCTAGGTTCCGGTTCTTATCGTATAGCACCACTTCACCGGCTTCCATGCGGACGCCCAGCCGGACAAGCGTTGCCGGCTTCTGGGCTAGCTGTACCCGGACATCAACTGGTAGCGCGTTGTATCGGATTTCTTCGAGCAGGCGGGCGATCTGGCGATGCAGCCAATCCGCATACCGGACAAACCGCGTCGAATGTCCAGACGACGAAATCCCCATGCCGGGCGCCATGAACGTATCGCCGTCGAGGCTGATCATTGCGGTGATGCGGTTCTTCCGCAGATTCATGATGGCCGCGTCCGTGTAGGTCTCTGTGGCGGCAACGATTCCCTTAAGCCGGAAACGGTCCATATCCTGCGGGCTCACGCGGCGCAGGATCCGCAGCAGATCGCGATCTGCCCATGCGCGATGCGGCTTGACATCGAGCAGTATGGCACGAGCGCCCGTAACATAGGCGAACAACAAGTCGCCCGTCCTCTTCATCTTGCCGGGCTTTTCCAGCACGTCGCCCAGGTGAAGGTGATTGACCTGCCAGTCGTTGAACATCATGTCCGCCGCGTGATCGGCTTTGCGGTCGCGAATTGGATCATGTAGCCACGGGGTGAGGTCGCCGCCGGCTCTAAACTCGGAGGCGATTTTATCTATGGCGGGATACTTAGCCCGTTGCCCTTCCACCTCGTCGGAGATGGTCACTTCCCGCGGACGCCGCGGAATGCGCCGAGCTTCATAATGCAGCCAGTTCATCACTGCGGTATGGAAATCAGCCGGCGCCTTTTGCGGGTGGAAAGCGTTATGGATCAGCGCCCAAAGGTCAAAGTGAGTCTCGTTGAGGACTTCCATGGCTCGACAGGTTCGCGCTTAATCTCAGTCGAAAGTCACGTACCTCATGCGCCCCCTCCAGCGGCCCGCGGATGCTTGATCACCTTGCGCTCGCCCGGCTCGACGATCGCCAGCAATCGCCGCTCCCAAACGGCCCAGCAGCGATAGCGTAGCGTCGAACCCGCCGAGCGTCAGCAACCCACGGCATCCGCCATAGGCACGTCACTGCCGACGCCGGCAGCGGCGTCACGAAGGCGTCGGATGCGGCCGATAGTTTGGGTGTCCCTCGGTCCGCTCCCCGCGCACTGCGGCCCAAAAGAATTTGGCGTAGTGGCCGAATACCCCGGCGCCCTCTTTCGGTTCGTACGAAGTTCTTAGGACGACGTGGAGCAAGAGGCGGATCAGCGTCGACATGTCCTGATAGAACGCCTCGATTTCCGCGTCGGTAGCATCACCGCCGCGAACCTCAGCGGGCGTAGGCTCAAGCTGCCGGTGCGCTAAGTGCTGATTACGAAGCGTCGTTAGCCGTTTCAGTGTGGGGTGACAGGCGCCGCCCTGGCCATATTTGCGGATGATCTCGACGGCTTGGTCGGCGAATTTGCGCAGATCGGCACTCACCTGAAGACCAAACGCCTCCTCACTGCGGCGAAATGCAGCGACGAACTCGGCGTGTTCGCTCTCCGGAATTCCGGTTAGGTCAGGCATCGCCTGAAGGCCGCCCCACTGCGCGGCGCACTCCGCTGCCAAGGCGTTGACGGTGTTTCGGTCGGCGAGATCATTGCCAATGGAACTCATCGAGACGGCCCGATCGGGAAAGTCATCATCCCACAGTCGCGTCAGTCCCAAGAGCATTTCTCGGCGCAGCGCGCGCCGTATCACCAGAAAAGTGTTAGCAGCGTAGGAGTGACCAATGCGCTCGTGCAACGCCGGATCGTAGGCCGTCGGCTTCCATGCCTCATGCAAGGACATGATGTCATCGAACTCCGTGGATGCAGCGTGCACCTTCGCTCGCAATGCCTCGTTATCCATGCCGTACTCCGTGAAATCATTTGACCGCTGAACTTCCGGCGTCTATCTGCCTGCCGCAGCATCCGCGCACGCGGCTCGTCAATCAAGGGGGAGATGCCATGGGGAATATCTTCCGGCTAGGGCTAACTGCGGCAGTCCTTCTATGCGCACCCTTTAGCGCCAGAGCGGATGGCAACGTCACCGCGTCGGGTCTCGCCGGCCTTTGCACCCCCAATCAATCAGACCCAAAGGCAGTTCGTGATCAAGCTGAAGCGGCGTGCACGGCATACTTTTTAGGGCTGAGCGACGCTCTGTACGTTATGCAAAGGCTCGCAGATCGAGGCACTAAAACCTGCATGCCGAGCGAGATATCGCTTGGTGTCCCCGAGACCAAAACCTTGTTCACGAACTATCTTCGATCTCATCCCGAGGTAACGAACAACACGGCCGGCTTAGTGGCGGTCATGGCGGTCGTCAGCGCCTACAAGTGCGGCCAAAATTAGCTTACCTGTCACTTAACGTGAGGCGGCACCCAAGGAGCGCGAAATGGCTTACGAAGACAGGAACGATCCGGAAAGATCGTACCGACGCGGCTACACTCACGGCGCGTCGGATGTAATCGAGGGCTGTCCGCGGAATGATCCCCGCGAGCGAGCAGGCGAGGCTTGAGGAGTGGTTCAACGGTCCCGTGCGCCAATGGCGCATGAGGGCGTATACGGGCAAGAGCCGCCGCACCGCTGATGGCGAAGTGCGCGGCGATCTCCTACCCCCGCGCCACCTATTGAGATCGTCCTGAGCGCCGCCGCGCCTTGCGCCCCGGCACTTTCTGTTTTAGTACTGGCACAGTCAACCGCAGGACTTTGCCAAATGATCGTCTATCTGAACCTTCACCGGCTGCCAATCGCCGCGCTCGCATTGCTGCTGTTCGCTCATGAACTATCGTTGGGGTACTTGGAGCAAGACACGATGCCGCTGCTGTCTCTGGACGCCGCTCGCGTCGTGCTGATCAGGTTCGACGTGCTTCCCCCTTCGGATCACGACCACGATCCGGAGCCGAACTCTCAGCCGCCGAGGGCCGAAACATATGCCCGGACGACGACAAGCTCCGGGTCGGTGTCGTCCTATACGTTCTTCCCCAGCGGCTGAGAGGCTTAGTCGTTCGCGTCGATCAGCTCCGGCGCCGGCAGTGCAAGCTGCGGCGATGGCAGCGCCCGCCTGTCCCGCAGGCCCTCTAGCAGCTCGCCCCATTTCATGAACGCCGATGTCACGTCGAGCGGATTGACGGTGTAGGTCCGCTGCACCTTCGGCAGTGCATGGCCGAGAGCGGCATCTGCGACGTGAGGCGGAAACTTCAGCTCGTCGACCAGGAGCGTCGCGAAGGTGCGCCGCAGATCGTGCGGCGTCCAGGGTTGCGTTCCCTTGGGGTTCTCCTTGCCGTCCTTCGTCTTCGACCAGCCCGTGACGCCGCAGTCCGCGGCGATGCGATCGGCGGCCGTATCGAGCCGCGTGATCGGCTTCTTGCCGTGCTTCGAGGAGAACACATAGTCCCCCTCCTGCATCGCCGCCCGGATTACCTCGATGGTGAACGGGCTCAAGGGGATCGTCCGGCCGGTCTTCGTCTTGGCCCGGCCCTTGTGCGCATCAGGTTGACCCTTGGCGCGTGACGGCAGCGTCCAGGTTCCGGCCTCAAGGTCCAGCTCGCCCCGGCGCATGCCCATAACCTCGCCAGGCCGGGCGCCAGTCGCCAGGATGACGAGCAGGCATGATCCGTAATGCTCGCTCTCCCTGAGCAGCGCCGGCACCAGCTCGCGCAGGCCCTCTAGCGGCACGATGACATCGATCTCCGAATCCTCGCCCCATGCCTTGCCAGGCAGCGGCAGGGGCACGTTCTGCGGCCAGTAGCCCTGCTCATCGCGCGCCCAATTGAAGACCGCCTTTACAGCCGACCCTAGCTTGCGAGCTTGGGGTTTGCCCAGCACCTTCTGGGCGGCGTTGCGAATCCCGGCGATGTCGGGCAGCGTCATATCCCGAAGAGGCTTCCTGCCCTTCCGGATGATGTCCAGCACCGTGCCGGGCGTCTTGGCATCCTTGGGCATGTCCGCCGGCTTGTCATAGCCGAGCGGCGTCCCCGCAAGCCAGCGGCCGAGGAGCCGCGTCTTGTCGCGCCGCGCGTTACGGCTGAGGGCGCCGAGCGTCTCGACATACTCCCGGACGGCGTCGGCAATCGAGATGCCGGCCGCGGGGACGATCGTCCTGGCGTCGCGGGGATCGACCGGCGCAGCCACCGAGCGGGCGCGGCCGTCCACAATCTGCGCCTCAGTCTTCTGTAGGCCCTTCTTGTGCGCGTCGGCCAGCTCGACCGCCTCGATGTAGCCCAGCGCCGGCGTACCGGCGGTGCCGAGCTTCACGCGGTGCCGCGTTGCCTCGCCGGGCTTGCGGAACAGGAAGTACCAAGTCCGCGACGTGGGCGCTCCGGCGCGCCTGTAGAGGCGCAGATAGAGCCCTGTGCAGTTCCGATCGCCGATCTCGTCCAGGGTGCCGGGCTCGGTGCCGTTGCGCGGCTCGATCACGTTCCAGGCGGTCTCCGGCACGGCGCCCGACAGGTCCAGGGAGACCGGCGCCTTCCGCTTGGCCTCAGTGCTGGGGGTTGGGTCGGTCATGTTCAAGCTCTCCTCTTAGTCCATATTGTGTACCAATTGTGGAACCAGGAAGATAGATCTTAGCCCTTGTCATTGCAAGATGGGAGATGCAAAATGGCCAAATCAGTGGGGATGTGGAACAAATGCCCAAGCTCGCCGCCAACCTCCATTTCCTGTTCCAGGAGCTGCCGTTTCTCGACCGCTTCGCGGCGGCGGCCGATTGCGGCTTCCGCGGCGTCGAATGCCTCTTTCCCTATGAGGCGCCGGCCGAGGCGATCGCCGAGCGGCTGCAGCGGCACCGCCTGACGCTGGCGCTCTTCAACCTGCCGCCCGGCAATCGCGAGGCCGGCGAGCGCGGGCTGGGCGCGCTGCCCGGCCGCGAGCGTGACTTCATGGCGGGGGTCGAGCAGGCGCTGGGCTATGCGCTCGCCACCGGCGGCCGGCGCATCCATGTGCTCTCCGGCGTCTGGCCCGAGGGGCGCGACAAGGAGGCGGGCGCGCGCGTGCTCATCGCCAATCTGCGCCGCGCCGCCGATCTCGTCGCGCCGCACGGCATCGAGCTGCTGCTCGAGCCGATCAATCCGCGCGACATTCCGGGATATTTCCTCACGACGCCGCGTCAGGCGGTGGCGATCCTCGACCGCGTCGAGCGCGCCGCTGTCCGCCTCCAGCTCGATCTCTATCACTGCCAGATCGTCGCCGGCGATCTCGCGCGCCATATCCAGGAGCTGCTGGGGCGGATCGCCCATATCCAGATCGCCGGCGTGCCCGAGCGCCACGAGCCCGATCGCGGCGAGATCAACTATCCCTATCTCCTCGATCTCCTCGACAGCCTCGGCTATGACGGCTGGGTCGGCTGCGAGTACCGCCCCGCCGCCGGCACGCGCGCCGGCCTCGGTTGGGCGCGGCGCTGGGGCGTGGGCTGAAGGCGGCGAGGAGGGGCGCATGACGGTGAAGCTCTATGCCATGACCTGCGGCCATCTGACGGGGCCGCTCGGCTATCTCATGGAGGGCGGCGAAGGCGAGGCGCGGCTCCCCATCCCGGCCTACCTCATCGAGCATCCCAAAGGCACGGCGCTGTTCGATACCGGCATGCATCCGGACTGCCAGCGCGATCCCGTCGCGCGCGTCGGCCGGCGCATCGAGGGGCTGTTCCGCTTCGACTACAGCCCCGGCGAGGAGGTGAGCGCGCGGCTCGAAGCGATCGACCGCGATCCCCGGCGCATCGACTTCATCGTCAACTCGCATCTCCATTTCGACCATGTCGGCGGCAATACGCTGGTGCCCAACGCCACGGTGGTGGTGCAGCAGCGCGAATGGGCGGCCGGCATGGACCCCGAGCTGGCCGCGCGGCGCGGCTTCAACCGGCGCGATTTCGATCTCGGCCACCGGCTGCGGCTGGTGGAGGGCGAGCACGATCTCTTCGGCGACGGCAGCGTCCTCTGCCTGCCGACGCATGGCCACACGCCGGGTCACCAATCGCTGCGCCTCAGGCTCGCTTCGGGCGATGTCGTGCTGGCGGGCGATGCCTGCTATTTCTGCCAGACGCTGCGCGAGCGCCGCCTGCCCAAGAACGTCCATGACCGCGCCGAGATGCATGCCTCGCTGGAGAAGCTGGCGCAGCTCGAGGCCGGTGGCGCGCGCATCTTCTTCGGCCATGACGACCGCTTCTGGCGCGACGTGCCGCAGGCCCCGGCGGCGGTTGGCTAGGCTCGCCTCGGGGTGATTTGATCCGCTTTGCGGCATGGGCTGCGCGGCTTGCGCGCGGCCACGCCTGAAACAGAACAAAAAAACAACAGCGCGCATTCAAAGGCTTACGTTCATCCTGCAATTTTCTGACTCGCCCGGCGCCAACTGGGCGGTGAAATTTAACCATGGGCCGGCGAAAGTTCTCTCCTATTTGCCATGACGCGTAGGTGTCGGGATGACAATGGCGATGCCGGAGCTGATGGCCCCCAGCAGCCAAACCGCGCGCGCCGCGCTCGCGCCGCCGCGCCTCAAGCCCTTCGCCGAGGACGATGCCGGCTTCGCCTATTTCCGCTCCGACCATCATCACCGCTTTCTCGCCGCCGCCATCTTCCGGCACCTGGCTGAGGGCCGCGGCTTCCTGCTGGTCAACGGCGTGACCGCAGCGGATGGCGAGCTCCTCCAGCGGTTCCTCGACGAGGAAGGCAAGGCGCGCTACCGGACGAGCCTGGTGCGCTGCCGCCCCGGCATGGATTTCGACGATGTCGTCCGCGCCTACAACCGACAGCTCGGCTTGCCGCAAGAGGCCGATGGCAGCGGCCTCTGGAGCCTGCTGTCGTATCTGATGCACGAGGCGCGCAACGGCGCCACGCGCGTGCTCATCCTCGCCCATGCGGAAATGCTCACGCAGGACAGCGTCGACGAGCTGCTGCGCTTCACCCAGCTCGACCAGCCGCGCGTCATGCCGGTGATGTTGCTCGCCTCGTCCGGCTTTGCCGAGGGGGAGGACGCGCCGCTCTCCGCCGCCTTGGGCTCGCTGCTCACCGCCCGGATCCCGCTCGAACGGCTCGAGCCGGAGGAGGTCAGCGGCTTCATCCGCTTCCAGCTCAACGCGCTCGACGCCGCGGCGAGCCTGCCGGTCGCGCCGGACACGGTGCGGGCCATCGCCCTCGCTGCCGATGGCAGCCCCGCCGCCGTCAATCGGCTGATGCGGCAGGCGATGGAAGCTGCCGAGAGCAGCCGCATGGCGGTACGGCCGCCGCCGGCAGCACCGGCACCGCCGCCCGCAGCACCGGCGCCGGCAGCACCGCTGCCCGCACCGCCGCCAGCACTGGTGCCGGCACCGCCGCCGGCAACATCGATGCCCGCGCCGCCGCCCGCAGCACTGGCGCCCACACCGCCGCCGGCAGCACCGCTGCCCGCGCCGCCGCCGGCGGTACTGGTGCCGGCACCCCTGCCGGCAGCACTGGTGCCCGCAGCGCCCTCGGCAGCACTGGTACCCACACCGCCGCCGGCAGTACCGCTGCTCGCGCCGCCGCCGGCCGCCCTGGCGCCCGCACCGCCGCCAACACCGCCGCGCATCGAAGCCCCGGCGAGCTTCGCGCCGCCGCCGCAGCCGCCCGCCGAGGCTCCGGCGCAGCGTCGCCAGCGCCTGCCCGCAATGCTGGCTGCCGGCCTCTATATCGCGGCGGTCTCGCTCACCGGCCTCTCTTTGCTTTATCTGCTGGCGCCAGGCGAGCCGCAGCCTGCGGCGCCGCCGGTCGCGGCGACCGCGCCGCACTCATCGCAAGCCGACGACGCCACGGCGGCGCCTGCGCCCGTCGCCGCGTCGCCGGAGAGCCCAGCGACGCTGCCGGCGGCAAGCGAGAGCGCGGCGCAGACGCAGCCAGCCGCGCCGCCCGAGAGCGCGGCACAAGAGCCATCGGTGCCGGCCGTGGCGGTTCCAGCGACATCGCCGGCCGCCGCTGCCGTGCTGCAGCCCTCGGAAGCCAGCGCCGCCAAGCCGGCGCCCGCGGCGGTCGCGGCGCCGCCGGAGAGCGCAACGGCGGTGCCGGCGGCGAGCGAGCCCGCGGCGGCGCCGATGGTGGCGAGCGACACCGCGCCGGCGGTGCCGTCGGCGGCGAGTGAGACCCCACCGGCGCCGACGGTGGTGAGCGAGACTGCACCGGCGGTGCCGGAGACGCAGCAGGCCGCGCCGCCGGCGCAGAGCGCGGCCCTCGAACCGTCGCCACCGGCGCCGCATCCGGCACCTGAGATATCGGACGCCGAAGCCACCCTCATGGTCCGGCGCGGCGATCAGCTGCTCGCCGTCGGCGATATCGTTTCGGCGCGGCGCTTCTTCGAGCGCGCCGCCCTGGCCGGCGATGCCGCCGCCGCCTGCGGCCTCGCCAAGAGCTACGACCCGTTGGTGCTGCGCCAGCTCGGGGCGGTCGGCCTCGCCGGCGACGCCGCGACGGCGCTGGTCTGGTATCGGCGCGCCGCGGCGGCGGGCAATGCCGAGGCGCAGGCGCGGCTCGAGCGGCTCGGCGCCACGGTCTCGAGCGATCCCGGAGGTGGACGATGATGCCGGCGTCGTCGCGGTTTTCCCGGGTCATCGGCGGCGCCGCTGCGCTGCTGCTGCTCGGCGCCGGGGGGCCGGGCGCGGCGGCGGAGAAGCTCGCCGAGCGCACCAATCGCGGGCTGGTCGAATTGATGATCCCCGGCGACGCCGCGGCGATGGCGATGGCGCAGGATCTCGCCGGCGTGCTCGATGACGGCGCGACCCGGCGCCTACTGCCGGTCATCGGCCGCGACGCGGTCGAGGGCCTCGTCGACCTCAAGGCGCTGCGCGGCGTCGACATCGCCATCGCGCAAACCGACGTGCTGGCCGCCGCAAGCAGCAATGCCGCGCTCGCCGCGGACGATGGCGTGTTCACCTACATCACCAAGCTCCATGACGAGGAGCTGCACCTGCTGGCGCGGGCGGAGATCGGTCGGATCGAGGATCTCGCCGGCAAGAAGGTCGATTTCGCCGGCGGCGCCGGCATCACCGGGCCGGCGGTGCTCGGCCTGCTCAAGCTCAAGGTCGAGCCGGTGTTCGACGACCGCGCGCGGGCGCTGCAGAAGCTCGCCGCAGGCGAGGTGGCGGCGATGGCCTATGTCGCCGCCAAGCCGACGCCGCTCTTCGATGCGCCCGCCGGCGAGGGGCTGCATTTCCTCGCGGTTCCCATGACGCCGGCGCTTGCCGAGGCCTATGTCCCGGCGCGGCTCACGGCCGCCGACTATCCGCGCCTCGTCGCCGCCGATGCCCCGGTCGATACCGTCGCCGTCGGCACGGCGCTGATGGTGGCGAATCTGACGCCCGGTACCGAGCGCTACCGCAACCTCGAGAATTTCGTCGAGGCGCTCTTCACCCAGTTCCCGCACCTGCTGGAGAAGCCGCACCAGGCGAAATGGCAGGAGGTGAACCTGGCCGCGGAGCTGCCGGGCTGGAAGCGCTTCCCGGCGGCCGATGCCTGGCTGAAGCGCAACGCCGTCGCCGCCGCGCCGCCGCTCGGCCCGAAGGAGCTGCACGAGATCTTCGCCAAATTCCTCGATGAGCGCAGCCGCCTCGCCGGCGGCCGCGCGCTGTCGTCGCAGGAGAAGGATCAGCTCTTCGACCAGTTCCAGCGCTGGCAGCAGCAAAGCGCCCAGGCGCGCTGACCGAAAACGCGTGATGCGGCGTCGCCGCCGCGGCGTTCCTGCCGCCATCGCCGCTTTGGCGCTGCAGAGGGAATCTTAACTTCCGCGCGCGACACTTCCTGCCGCGAGCGACCGCGCTCGCCGGGGGAACAGACATGAAAAAGCGACGGGACAAGAGCAAGGCATTGCGCCAAAGCCTGGCGCCGCTGCGGCGCGACTCAGGGCGCAAACATGATGACGTTGCGCACGGCGGTGCCGGCGCGCAGCGCGGCAAAGCCGTCGTTGATCTGTTCAAGCTCGAGCTGCCCGGAGATGAGGTGGTCGAGCTGGAGCTTGCCCTGGAGATAGAACTCGACGAGCCGTGGCATATCGACACGGAAGCGGTTGGAGCCCATGAGGGAGCCCTGGATTTTGCGTTCGCGGAGGAAATCGGGGCCGTGGAGCTCGATCTTGGTCCCGACCGGGATCATGCCGATGATCGTCGCCGTCCCGCCCGGCGCTAGCATGCGGAAGGCTTGCTCCGCGGTCGCTTTCGCTCCCAGGCACTCGAAGGAATAATTGACGCCGCCGCCGGTGAGCGCGGTGACCTGCTTGGCCGGGTCGCCGGCTTTGGCATCGACGACATCGGTGGCGCCGAACTTTTTCGCGAGCTCGAGCTTCGCCGGCATGGTGTCGACGGCGATGATGCGCCCGGCGCCAGCCAGCGCCGCGCCGTTGACGCAAGCGAGCCCCACCCCGCCGCAGCCGATCACCGCGACGCTCGTGCCCGGCTCGACCTTGGCGGTGTGGAAGACGGCGCCGACGCCGGTGAGCACGCCGCAGCCGATGAGCGCGGCGCGGTCGAGCGGCATGTCCGGGCGGATCTTCGCCAGCGCGTGCTCATGCACCAGCATCTGCTCGGCATAGGAGGAGAGGTTGAGGAATTGGTGCATCAGCCCGCCCTTCCACGAGAGGCGCTGCGAGACGCCGGGCGGCAGCTTGATCTCGGCGCTCTGGCACAGCGAGGGATGGCCGGTCAGGCATTGCTCGCAATAGCCGCAGAAGACCGAGAGGCAAGTGACGACATGATCGCCGGGCTTCACATAGGTCACGTCCTCGCCCACCGCCTCGACGATCCCCGCGGCCTCATGGCCCAGCACGCAGGGCATGGGATGGGGATAGGCGCCGTCGGCGAAATGCAGGTCGCTGTGGCAGATGCCGGCCACCGCGGTGCGGATCAGCACCTCGCGCGGGCCGGGCTTCGTCAGGCTCACCTGCTCGATGGTCAAGGGCTCGTTGGCCCGGTGCAGCACGGCAGCTTTCATGGCTCGCCTCCTCTGCGCAACGCGCCGCGGACGACCTCGCTTCGCGAGTTCGCCGTTATTCCGCCGCGTTCTGCGTCACCTCGGCGACGCGCCTCTTGGCGTCGAACTGCTCGGCGACGCGGCCGTCATTCTCGAGCATCGCCTGGGCGTCGGTGTCGGCAAAGCCCATGACGCCCATATCCTCATAGGCCTTGCGCACGCGCGGGCCCCAGAGGCCGATATCCCTGACCGTCGGCACGATGCGGGTGAAGAGGCGCGTGCGGAACTGCGCCATGCTCTCGGAGGTCATGACGATCTCGGCGCATTCCTTGGCCGGCAGGCCGAGCCGCTCCCACACTTCCCACTGGTTGAAGCGGTCGCGCATGTGGTAGCAGGCCTCGACGACGAACTGCTCGCGCTCGTCGCGCTCCGCGTCGGTGAGCTGCGGGTAATAGTCGCGCAGCGCCAGGCGGCCGAAGGCGACGTGGCGCGCCTCGTCCTGCATGACATAGGCGTTGACCGCGGCGGCGAGCGGATTGCCGGCGAAATCGCGGATGCGCTGGAAGGCGGCGAGCGCCAGGCCCTCGATCAGGATCTGCATGGTGAGATAGGTCATGTCCCAGCGGCTGTCGCTGAGCCCGGTCTCGAGCAGCGATTTGAGGCCGGGGGTGATGGGATAGGCCAGCTTGAACTTCTCGTGCAGCAGGCGCGAATAGGCCTCGACATGCCGCGCCTCGTCCATCACCTGGGTCGCGGCGTAGAACTTGCTGTCGAGATCGGGCACGGATTGCACGATCTTGGCGGTGGCGATGAGCGCGCCCTGCTCGCCATGCATGAATTGCGAGATCGACGACGCCTGCTGGTGATGGCGGACCTCGCATTTCTCCTTGTCGGTCAGCCGGCGCCAGATGTCGGAGCCGTGGATCGGAATGGCGCGGTCGTCGAGCAGCATCGGGTTCTCGGGGTCGAGATCCTGCGCCCAGTCGATGCGCAGCGCCGCGTCCCATTGCTGCTTCTTGCCCTTGTCGTAGAGCTGCAGCAGCGCCTCGCGCGCGTCGTCATATTCCCAGGTGAAGCGGGTCTCGACGCTGCTCTCGAACTTCCACTCCGTCAGCTCCACCGGCAGCGCATAGCGATACATCGTCGACATGCCCGACACTCCCGTTTGTCCCCCGGAAAGGCGCGAACCGGCTCGATTGTCGCGGGCGCCGACCTCTCCGCCGGCGCTCGCGCGTAGATGGCGTCCCTGCATTGTCCGCGGTCGCCCGAGCCTGACGATACCGACGCTGCCGCTACCCTACGCGGGAATGGCGGCAATGGGAACAGGCCGCTGCGCGATTTTTCCTAAGAATCCTCGCCTCACAACCATCGATAGACACTGATGGGCGCTGCCCATAGCTTCTAGGGTGTTCCCCCCAATTCCGCTGCAGCCCCTCTCCCGCTCTCGCGGGAGAGGGGCATACCCTACATCCCCAGATAAAACTTCCGGATCAGCTCGTTGTTGTTGAGTTCCTCGGCGGAGCCGCCGGCAAAGGCGATCTTGCCGTGAACGA
>JBKQTR010000548.1:0-3418 GCA_052143095.1 Allostellaceae bacterium | reverse complement strand
TGCTGCCCGGCTCGGCCGCGCTTGAGGGAGACTTGCATATGAGCTTTGCTGGTCCGAGGCATCAGCACTCTCCCGCGCGACTCTACTTGGCTGGTGAAATAACATCCGACTGTAGCTTTGTGGCACGGCGCATCAAAGATATCGCCACTCCCCCTTTGGGGTGAGAATCGACGACTTTTGGCTTCGTCGGCGGGGGAGATTTTCGCGCAGGCGGATAGGGACGCCGTCCGGTCGTCCGGAAGACGAAATTCTGGCGGCGCGCGGGGGCGCGGGCGCCCCGGCTAGGTCAGGCGGCGCCGCGCGCCGCGGCGCCGGCCGGGCGGATGCCGGAGCGGCGCTGGGCGACGATCTCGGCCAGGATCGACAGTGCGATCTCGGCCGGCTCGATGCCGTGAATGTCGAGCCCGGCCGGCGCCTTGAGACGCGCGAGCCGGCTCTCGCTCAGTCCCTGGCCGCGCAGCTGCGCCACGAGCGTCTCGGCCTTGCGCCGGCTGCCGACGAAGGCGACGTAGCCGGCCTCGCTGGCGAGTGCCGCGCCGAGCGCCTCGCGGTCGCGCTTGCCCTGGGTCGAGACGACGATCCAGTCTTCCGCCGTCACCCCCAGCGTCGCGAGATCGAAGCCGGCGACGCGCTCCTCGACCTCGGGGAAGTCGGCAAGATCCTCCGCCAGCGCCGCGAGCGCGAGGCGATAGCCGAGGCGCCGGGCGAGATCGGCGAGCGCGTCCGCTACCGGCGAGGCGCCGCACAGGATGAGGCGCGGCGGGCGGCGCATCGGCTCGACGAACATGTCGACGGTGCCGCCGCTGGGGCAGGCGCTGCGGTGCAGCTCGGTGCCGTCGACATCGACGCCGGCGGTGACGTCGTCCTTGGGCTTGACCCGGATCAGCCGCGGCGTGCCGTCCCTCAGCACCGCCGCGGCGGCGCGCCGCACCGCGCCCTGCACGCAGCCGCCGCCGAGAAAGCCGCGGATGGCGCCGTCGCGCATCACCACCGCCTTGGCGCCGGCCTTGGCCGAGGTGGCGTTCTCGGTGCGCACCACGGTGACGACGCAGAAATCCTCGCCGCGCTGGCGCAGCGTCGCGATCAGCGTCAGCGTATCCTCGACCGGACGGATCATGGCTTCCTCCACGTCACAGCCGCGCCAGCTCGCTTTCGAGCGCCGCCAGGCTCTCGAGCGAATGCGCCGCGGCAAAGCAATCGATGTAAGGCATCGCCGCCGCCATGGCGCGCGCCACCGGCGCATAGCCGCGCCAGCCGAGCAGCGGGTTGAGCCACACCAGCCGGCGCGCGCGCCGCTTCAGCCGGGCGAGCTCGGCGGCGAGCCGCTCGGGCGGATCGGTGTCGTAGCCATCGCTCATCACGATGACGATGCTGCGCGAATTGAGCGTCGCGCGGGCGTAGCGGTCGTTGAACGCCTTGAGCGCGCCGGCGATCTCGGTGCCGCCGCCGAAGCCCTCGACCATCAGCGACAGCCGGTCCATCGCCCTGAGCCGGTCGCGCTCGCGCAGCACGTCGCTGATATGGACGAGCCTGGTGTGAAAGACGAAGGCGTCGACGCGGAGCCAACTGCCGAGCAGGCCGCGCACGAAGCTCACGAAATAGCGGCTGTAGAGCCGCATCGAGCCCGAGACGTCGAGCAGCAGCACGAGGTTGACCGGACGCTCCGGGCGGCGCTTGCGCAACAGCTCGACCGGCTCGCCGCCCTTGCTGAGATTGCGCCGGATGGTGCGGCGGAGATCGACGGTATCGCCGCGCCGCGCCGGCAGCCGCCGCCGGCTGAGCCGGTAGCGCAGCGCCCGCGCCAGCCGCTCCGCCAGGCGCTCGGCCGCGGCGATATCCTCGGGGCTCACCAGGTTGCGCAAATCGGCGCGCGCCAGCGCCTGCTGCCGGCTCGCCACCAGCCGGCCGGTGCCGGCGGGCAGCGCTGGCTCGCCCGACGCGGCGCCGGGCCACGCCGTCGCCGTCGTCTCGGCGCGGTCCTCCGCCGGCAGCGCCTTGCTCCAGATCTCCGGCCGCGGCACCGCCTGGCGCGCGCCGCCCTTGGCCTCGAGGTGGCGTGCGGTGCGGACGCCGTGGCCGAACCAATAGGCGTCGAACAGCGCATCGAAGCGCTGCCATTGGCCGCGATCCCCGGTGAGCATGGTCTTGAGCCCGAGCCGCGCCGAGGCCGCGTCGGTCGGATCGCCGGCGCTGAGGAAGGCCAGCGCCGCCTCGGTCTCGCCGGGCCCGACGGTGAAGCCGTTGCGGCGCAGATGCGCCATGAAGCCGCTGAGCCGCGCGACCGGGCCGGCAAGCGCGGCGCTCATGCCACTTTGCCGACGAGCTGCGCCGCGACCTCCGCCGGCACCGCCTTCAGATCGGCCTCGGTCTTGAGCAGGCAGATGAGGCTCGCCTGCAGCGCCGCGGGATCGCCGTCGAGCGCGCGGAAATCGAGACCGGTCAGCGCGTTCGCCCAGTCGAGCGTCTCGGCGATGCCCGGCTTCTTCTCGAGCTCCTGGCGGCGCAGCAGCTGGACGAAGCGGACGATCTGCTCGCAAAGGCGCTGGTCGATGCCGGGCAGCCGCGCGCGCAGGATGGCCAGCTCCTTCGCCTCGTCGGGGAAATCGAGATAGCTGTAGAGGCAGCGCCGGCGCAGCGCATCGGAGAGCGCGCGCGTGCCGTTCGAGGTCAGCACGACATGCGGGATCGACTGCGCGCGAATGGTGCCGAGCTCGGGAATGGTGACCTGGAAATCCGACAGGATCTCGAGCAGGAAGGCCTCGAATTCCTCGTCGGCGCGGTCGATCTCGTCGATCAGCAGCACCGGCGGCACCGGCTGCGAGATCGCCTCGAGCAGCGGGCGGCGCAGCAGGTAATCGGCGGAGAAGATGTGATGCTCGATCTCGTCGGCCGAGAGCTGGTCGCGCTCATGCGCGCGGATCGCCAGCAGCTGGCGCTGGTAGTTCCATTCATAGAGCGTGGCGTTGGCGTCGAGCCCCTCATAGCATTGCAGCCGGATGAGGCGGGTGGCCAGCGCCGCGGCAAGCGACTTGGCGACGTCGGTCTTGCCGACCCCGGCCTCGCCTTCGAGCAGCAGCGGCCGCTTCAGCCCGATGGCCAGCGCCAGCGCCATCGCCAGGCTGTCATCGGCGATATAGCCGGTGCGGCGCAGATCGTCCTGCAATGCTTTGTAGTTCAGCTTCACGGCGGCCCAGAAAAGCGCACATCTAGCCCCTCCCCCCTTGAGGGGGAGGTCGGCGGCGGCCGCGCGAGCGCGGAGCGCTCGTCGCGCGCGCTGCCGGGTGGGGGGTGGCCACAGGCTCCGTGGCATGCCGCGATCGCCGCAACAAGGCGCTCGGAAACAACGAGGGTATGATGCTGCCTATTCTTGACGCCCGTCGCCTGCGACCCCCCACCTGCCCGAGGCCTGCGGCCTCGG
>JBKQTR010000547.1:0-7227 GCA_052143095.1 Allostellaceae bacterium | reverse complement strand
CCGCCGCTCATGCTGCCGGCGAGCTGCTTCTTGCGCTCGGCCAGCACCGGAAACGCTTCGAGGCAATAGGCGAGGTTCTTCTTGAGATCGGCCCGCGCCACCGGCCGGAAGGCGCCGAGCAGCAAATTCTCCTCGACCGTGAGCTTGGGGAAGAGGCGGCGGCCTTCGGGCACCAGCGCGATGCCGAGATCGACGATCGCCTCGGTGGTCATGCCGACGAGCTCGTGGCGCTTGCCGTCGATCTCGGCGATGATCGTGCCGGAGGTCGGGCGGACGATGCCCATGACGCATTTGATCAGCGTGCTCTTGCCGTTGCCGTTGGTGCCGAGCAGCGCCACGGTCTCGCCCGGCCTGACATCGAGCGTGATGTCCTCGAGCACGCGCACCGCGCCATAGGCGGCGTTGACGCCGGAGAGGGAGAGGCTACTCGCCAATATAGGCCCTCACGACATCGGGGTTGCGCGTGACCTCCTGCGGTGGGCCGTCGGCGATCTTGCGGCCGGCGACCAGCACGACGAGGCGCTGCGAGAAGCTCATCACCGCCCGCATGATGTGCTCGATGAGGATGACGGTGATGCCGCGCTGGTTGAGCGTGTTGAGCAGCGCCAGGATGTCGTCGACCTCGGAATGGGAAAGCCCTGCCATCGCCTCGTCGGCGATCAGCAGCTTGGGCTCCGCCGCCATGGCGCGCGCCACGCCGAGCTTGCGCATCTCCACCTCCGTCAGGTCGCGCGGCCGCCGCTCGGCCTGGACCACAAGCCCGACGAGCTGCAGCAGCTCGCCGCAGCGCCCGTCGAGCTCCGAGGGCGAGAGCCGCTTCCCGCGCCGCGCGTTCACCGTGTAGAGCAGCGGGATGCGGATATTGTCGGCGAGCGACAGGCTGCCGAAAGGCTTCGGCAGCTGGAAGCTGCGCGCCATGCCGAGCCGGGTGCGTTGATGGGCGGCGAGCCGGTCCATGACGCGGCCGTCGAAGCGCACGCTGCCGCTGTCGTTGCGCAAGGTGCCACAGAGGCAATTGACCAGGGTGCTCTTGCCGGAGCCGTTGGGGCCGATGAGGCCCACGCGCTCGCCGGCAGCGACCCTGAGGTTGATGGTGTCGAGCGCGGTGAAGCCGCCGAAATGCTTGCCGAGATCCGCGACCTCGAGGAGCGCCTCCGTCATCGCGAGTTCTCCCGGGGCGCCACGCCGCGGTCGACGCGCCGCCACTCCGCAGGGTTGCCGCGCTTGCGCAGCAGGGCGATGAAGGAGTTGAAGAGCCCGACGATGCCGTTGGGCGCGATGACGACGAAGGCGACCAGCAGCAGGCCCACGATCAGCAGGTTGAGCGCCGAGGAGATGGTGACGGTGGCCAGCTGCTGGATGGTGCCGAGGAAGAGCGCGCCGATGAGCGGGCCGACCCAGCTGGTCATGCCGCCGATCAGCGGCATGGCGATGCTGTTGACGGCATAGGCGAGGTTGAAGCCGGAGGCGGGATCGAGATACGTGACGTAATAGGGCAGCGGTGCGCCGGCCATGCCCATGAGCGCGCCCGACAGCGTCGTCGCCACCAGCTTGAGGCGCAGCGTCGGCACGCCCGCCGCTTCGGCCGCCTGCTCGTCGTCGCGGATCGCGGCGAAACCGAAACCGAGGCGCGAGCGCTCGATGCTGCGCGCGATGCCGATGGCGACGACGCAGAGCGCGAGCATTACCAGGAAGAGATAGACGATGTAGTTGCCGAGCAGCGGCACCTGCGCCGGCCGCAGGATATAGGCGCCGCGCGAGCCGCCGACAAAATCCCAATTGGTGATCAGCGTCTGCATCACCACCGCGAGCGCCAGCGTCGCGATCGAGAAGAACGCGCCGCGCAGCCGCAGCGTGAGATAGCCCATGCCGAGGCCGACGACGCCGGAGACGACGCCGCCGATCAGCACCAGCACGGGAAGCGGCAATGGCAGCAGCTTATAGAGCGCCACGCTGCTATAGGCGCCCAGCGCGAAGAACGCGGCGGTGCCGAAATTCACATAGCCGGTATAGCCGCCGAGGATGTTCCAGGCGGTCGCCAGCACGATGTATTGCAGCACGACATAGCCGGCCTGGAAATAATACTGGTTCGGCACCAGCAGCGAGAGGCCGAAGAACGCGGCGCCGACGGCGATGGCGGCGAGCCAGAAGCCGATCGGGCGCATCGCCTAGCGCCGCCCCATGATGCCGGACGGCCGGAAGGCGAGCGTCAGCAGCAGGAAGCCGAAGGCCACCGCCGGCGACCAGGAGGGCCCATAGAAAGTCGCGGTGATGCTCTCGACCACGCCGAGCAGGATCGCCGCGGTGAGCATGCCGGGAAAGCTGCCGAGCCCGCCCAGCACGGTGATGGCGAAGACACGGCCGATATAGTCGCGCCCGACCGAGGGCTCGACCGGCTGGATGATGATCAGGAAGGCGCCGGCCAGCGATGCCGTGGCGATCGAGATGCCGAAGGCGATGCGCTTGATCTTGCTGGGATTGGCCGACATGAGCTGCAGCGCCAGGCGGTCCTGCGACACCGCCATGATCGCGCGCCCGGTGAAGGTGCGGGAGAGATAAAGCTGCAGCCCCGCCATCAGCAGCATTGACACCACGAACGGCACCAGCATGCGCAGCGGCAGGTCGATCGGCCCGAAATGCAGCGTCGGGCCGATATAGCGCGCCTCGACGAAGCGGTAGTCGACGCCGAAGACCAGGATCAGCGCCACCTCGACGATGAACAGCAGGCCGAAGAAGAAGGCGAGCCCGCGCAGCGCCTCGTCGCCGCGCCGCTCGAAGACCGTGTAGTAGATCTCATAGACCGCGGCGCCGAGGACGAAGAAGACCGGCAGCATGATGATCGCGGTGATGATGGGATCTAGGCCGAAGCTGCTGTTGATGATGTAGGCGGCGTAGGAGCCGAGGATGATGAAGGCGGGATGCGCGATGTTGACGATGTCGAGCATGCCGAAGGAGATGGCGACGCCGACCGAGACGGCGGCGTAGAAGCCGCCGAGCAGGATGCCGGCGACGACGGCGCCCAGCAGCAGATCGAGGGAGACTTGCATTGCGGCGATTCCGTCCCGGCGGCATCAATGCTTGATGTCGGAGTAGGGCGCCTCGACGTCGCCGGTGCGGTATTCATCCGGCGCGACGATGACCTCCGCGCCCGGCTTTTTGAACTGCTCGAGATCGGTGCCGGCGATGCCGCGATACTGGACGAAGATGACGCGCGCCTTGGCCCATTCGCCGTTGTCGGCGAATTTGACCTCGCCGACCACGGTCTTGAAGGCGGTGGCGTGGATGTACTGCGCGATCGTCGCCTGGTCGAGCCCCTTGGTGGTCTCGACCGCTTGGCCCAGGATCTGCATCGCCGCATAGGCGAAGGGCGGCAGGTAGAAGCCGAGCTGGTCGGCGCCCTCGGATTTGGCGCGCGGCTGGTACTTGGTCAGGAACTCGGTGATCCCCGGGAAGTTCATGGTCGGCGCCGGCGCGTACATGTCGTAGCAGATGATGCCGTTGAGCATCTCGCCGAGCTGCTGCTTCAACGCGGCGAATTGCAGCCCGATCAGGCCGCCGCCGAAGACGGTGGTCTTGAGCCCGACCTCGTGCACGGCGCGCACCATGCCGGCGCTGTCCGGCGGGTAGGACGCGACATAGACGATGTCGGGGCTGGTCGCCTGGATGGCGCGGACGATCGGCGTGTAGTCGACGGTGGTCGGCGGGTAGGAGCGGTCATAGACGATCTTGAGGCCGAGCTTTTGCACGATCTCGCGCGCGCCCTCGGTCGCCACCTTCGGGTATTCCGCATCGGCGCCGACGATCGCCACCGTCTGGGGCGTCGGCTTCGCCGTCATCGCCGCCGCGAAGAAGCCCTCGATCGACGAGATCTTGGCATTCTGCCCGTTGGGCTGGATCTGGAAGAAGCGGTCGTAATGGAACTGGTCGTTCACCGCGAGGCCGAACAGGCCGATGAAGGTCATGCCGCGCTGCATGATAATCGGCATCGCCGGCGCCTGCAGATTGGTGCCGTAGCCCGAGACCACGAGATCGACCTGGTCGACGTCGAGCAGCTTGGTATAGATGCCCGGCACCAGCGCCGGGTTGGTCTGGTCGTCGTAATAGATGAGCTGCACCGGTCGCCCCAGCAGGCCGCCTTTGGCGTTCACCTCCTCGGCCCAGATCTGCATCGCGACCAGCGCCGCCTTGCCGTTGCCGGCAAGCCCGCCGGTGAGCGCCATGCCGAAGCCGATCTTGATCGGCTCCGCCGCGCTCGCCGCTACGGACAACAGGCTTGCCGCAAGGAAAGCCGCCGCAAGCCGAGCGTTCATCGCATGAAGACGCCGCCGCCCCATCCTGTCCTCCCGACACCGCTCCCGGCTTCTTACGCGACCGGGGTTGCTTATTAGCGCGCGCTAGAATGGCCGAAGACGCACCGCATTGCCAGCCCGCCCTCGCCCTCGTCGCGCCGAATTTCCGCCGCCGCCCAGAGTGAGCGCGGCCGCCGGCTCTATCCGTCCTGGCGATCGCGCGTTCAGCCCGCCCGGCTCACTCCTCGGCGATCGCCTCGAGCGGGCGCCCGCGCATGTAGCGGCCGTGGCAGAACATCAAGGTCGGCTTGGCCGTATGCATGTAGCGCTCGACGCGGCCGAGGAAGATGACGTGGTCGCCGCCGTAATAGCGCGCCTCGTTGCGGCATTCGAAATGCGCGGCGCAGCCGACGATGACCGGCGCGCCGTGCTCGGGCACGATGTGCTGGACGTCGAGGAAGCGGTTGTCATGGGCGCCGGCAAAGCGCCGCGACAGATCGACCTGGTCGGCCGCCAGCACGTTGACGACGAAATGCGAGGCTTCCTGGAAGGCGGCGAGGCTCTGCGCGTAGAGCGACTGGCTCCACAGCACCAGCGGCGGCTCGAGCGAGACCGACGAGAAGGAGTTGACCGTCAGCCCCACCGGCTCGCCCTCGCGGCCGCGCGCGGTGATGATGGTGACCCCCGTCGCAAAAGTGGCGAGCGCGGTGCGGAAGTCGCGCGTGTCGAAGGCGGCCGGCGCCGGCTCGGCGGCGGGATCGGGCATGGCGGGATCTTTGGAGTGCGACATCGCGTCCCTAGCTAGAGATTGGCCGAGTCCGGCGGCAGCCCAAGCGCGACGCGGCCGTAATTGATGCCGTTGGCGTCCCAGTTGACGCCGAAATGGCCGTTGGCCGCATGGATGTCGCGGAAGGCGCGCTGCAGCGGGTTGCTCTCATAGATGGCGCCGCCGCCCGCCGCGGCAAAGATGATGTCGACCGCCTTGCTGCACATGCGCGCGGCATAGGCGCCGTCGCGCCGCCAGCGGACCTTGTCTTCCATCGGCGGCACCTGTCCCGCCTCGCCAAAGCGCATCGCCTCCTCGCAATCGCGCAGCATCACCGCCTCGGCGGCATCGGTCAGCGCGCCGGCTTCCGCCACATGGACCTGCATGGTGGAGAAATCCGCGAGGCTGCGCCCGGTATAGGTGCCGAGCTTGCTGCGGGTGGCGGCGACATATTGCTCGATCGCGCCCTTGGCGATGCCGAGCGACACGCTGGCGATGACGAAGCCGAACAGCGCGAACCAGGGCAGGCGGAAGAGCACGCCGGGATTGACTGCGTGGCCGGGATGCGGGCCGCCCTTGCCCGCCTCGGTCGCGAGCGTGCGGTGCTCCGGCACCAGCACGTCGGTGGCGACGACGTCCTTGCTGCCGGTGCCCGCGAGGCCGCTGACATACCAGGTGTCGACGACACTGTAATCGCTCGCCGGCACCAGGAAGACGCGGTACTCGCCGGCGCCGGTCTGCTCGTCCGGCACCACCGCGGCGATCATGTTCCAGGCGGAGGCATCGACCCCGCTCGAGAACGGCCAGCGCCCGCTCAGGCGATAGCCGCCCTTGACCTTGCGCGCGCGGCCGCCGGGGAAGATGAAGGCCGAGCCGATCAGCGTGTCGGGCGAGGGGCCCCAGATCTCGTCCTGCGCTGCTTTGGGCCAGTAGCCCAGCATCCAGTGATGGCTGGCGAGGTTGTTGAGCACCCAGGCGGTCGAGCCGCAGCCGCTGCCGACAATGGCGGCAAGCTCGACCAGCGCCGTATAAGGCAGCTCGCTGCCGCCGACCCGCGCCGGCTGCAGCATGCGGAAGAGGCCGGAGCGGTGCAGATCGGCGATGGTCTCGTCGGGCAGCCGGCGCAGCGCCTCGGTCTTGGCCGCGCGCTCGCGCAGCACCGGCACCAGCGCCGCGGCGCGCTGGCGCAATTCCTCGAAGGAGGGCGGAGCCGCGCTAGCGCTGGTCGCCTGAGGCATCGCCGGACATCCGGTAATTTATCCCTGGATAAACAATAATCTCGCCACCCCCTCTGTCAACGCCCGGCGGGGGCAAGCGCCGGCGCGGCGGTATTGTGCGATCCGCCCGCGGCGCTGTCCACAGGGGACGGAGCCTTGGCGGCTGAGGGGTGCATGCGTATCATGAGTCCGGAGCCTTTCTTCGGCGCCCCCTACGTCATCGATGCACGCTGATTTTGTGTCGCCGGTGTACACCAGCGACGGAGGGCCCCTCCGCGGCCAGGAGATCGACGATGGCATCTGGCAAAGGCCACAAAGAAACTGGGAGGATGTCCTGAAGGCGCCAAGCCTCGCTTATCTCCGGGCCTCCTCGCTCGACCAGGTGTTCGACGCCTTGGCCGAGCATGGCGAGGAGGCGCGCATCCTCGCCGGCGGGCAGAGCCTGGTGCCGGCGCTCAACATGCGGCTCTCGGAGCCGCGCCTGCTCATCGACATCAATCCCCTCGTGGCACTCGCCGGCATCGAGCAGCGCGGCACCATGCTGCGCATCGGCGCGCTGGCGCGGCACAGCGTGGTCGGAGCCTCTCCGCTGGTGGCGCGGCTGGCGCCGCTCATCCATCAGGCGATCCCGCATATCGCGCACCCCGCCATCCGCAACCGCGGCAGTTTCGGCGGCAGCCTGGCGCAGGCCGACCCCGCGGCGGAGCTGCCGGCTTGCGTCGTGGCGCTGGACGCGGTGCTGCATCTGGCGAGCCGGCGCGGCGAGCGCGTGGTCGCTTCGCGCGATTTCTTCCGCGGGCTCTACGAGACGGCGCTGGCGCCGGACGAGATCCTCACCGCGATCGACATCCCGGTAGCACCCCCGGGCGCGCGCAGCGTCTTTCTCGAGCTCGCGCGCCGGCGCGGCGATTACGCGCTGGTCGGGCACGCCGCCGAGGCGCGGGCGGGCGACCTG
>JBKQTR010000546.1:0-45464 GCA_052143095.1 Allostellaceae bacterium | reverse complement strand
CGCTCAGCGCCCTCGCCGTCCGCTCTTGCGGGGGGAGAGGGCGCGAGCGCAGCGAGCGGGTGAGGTGGGCGCCGATGGCGGAAAGATCCAGTGGCGGAGACACACCTCTCCCTACCCATCGCTCTGCGAGCGATGGGTCCCCTCCCTCTCCCCGCTATCGCGCGGAGAGGGACATATGCCGCCCGTAATTCCTGCTGAGCGGGACGTGCTCTAAGACCTAATACCCCAGCGCGCAGCCGTCCTTGCGCGGCTCGGAGCCGCCGATCAGCGCGCCGAGGCGGTGGTCGATATAGATCGCCTGGCAGCCGCCGAGCGGTTTGACGAGGCGCTCGATGACATGGCCGCGGCGCGCCAGCTCCGCCTCGACCGCGGCGGGGATCGTCGCCTCGAGCTGCAGCTTGCCGTCGAAGGCGAAGCTGCGCGGCGCCTCGGCGGCTTGCTGCGGGTCGAGCCCTTGGTCGAGCAGGCGCGAGATCACCGCGGCATGGCCGGTCGCCTGGTAATTGCCGCCCATGACGCCGAACGGCATCACCGTGCGTCCGTCCTTCGCCAGCATGCCGGGAATGATCGTGTGCAGCGGCCGCTTGCCCGGCGCAATCGCGTTGGGATGGCCGGGGATGGTGCGGAACATGGCGCCGCGGCTGTGCAGCATGACGCCGCTCTCCGGCGCGAAGACGCCGCAGCCGAACTCGTGGAACAGCGAGTTGATGAAGGAGATGGCGTTGCGGTCGCGATCGACGACGCAGAGATAGATGGTGTGCTTGTGCTCGGGCTCGTCCCAGGCCACCGGCGCCGAGGCGCGGCCGCGATCGATGCGGCGGCGGACGCTGTCGCTATAGCTGTCGGCGAGGAAGCGCTCGACCGGCACAGGCACCTGGCGGGGATCGCCGAAGAACGCGTCGCGCGCGCGATAGGCCGCCTTGGTCGCCTCGGCGAGGAGATGGATGCGATCGGTCTCGCTGCAGCCATCCGAGAGGTCGAAGCCTTCGAGCGTGCGCAGGATCATCAGCGCCGCCAGCCCCTGGCCGTTGGGCGGGCATTCCAGCACGTCGTGACCGCGATAGCGCGCCGAGATCGGGCTCACCCACTCGGCCCGCTGGCGCGCGAAATCCTCCAGCGTGTGCAAGCCGCCGAGCTCGGCGCAGCGCTTGACGATATCGGCCGCGACCGGCCCTTCGTAGAAGCCGCGCCGACCCTCCTTGGCGATGCGCCGCAAGCTCTCGGCAAGCGCCGGCAGCTTGAGCCGCTCGCCCATCGCCGGCATGCGGCCCGCCGGCATGAAGACGCGCGCGGCGCCGGCGTCGCGACTGATTTTCCCGGCGAGGAACGAGAAATCCCAGGCCGGGCGCGGGCTCACCAGCACGCCGTCCTCGGCGAGCTTGATGGCCGGCGCGAGCAGCTCCGCCAGATCCTTGGTGCCGTGGCTCTCCAGCAGCGTGCACCAGGCGTCGACCGCGCCGGGCACGGTCGCGGCATGCACGCTCTCGACCGGGATCTCGGCGAAGCCGTGCTCGCGATACCACTCGACCGTCGCCTTGAGCGGCGCCGCGCCGGAGCCGTTGAGCGCCAGCGGCGCCGCCTGCGCCTTGGGCGCATAGAGCGCGAAGCAGTCGCCGCCGATGCCGGTCATATGCGGCTCGGCCACGCACAGCACCGCCGAGGCGGCGATGGCGGCATCGACGGCATTGCCGCCGGCGCGCAGCATTTCGATCGCGGTCAGCGTCGCCAGCGGGTGGGATGTCGCCGCCATCGCCTCGCCCGCAACCGCCGCCGAACGGCGCGGCTGGTGAAAATCACGCATGCGTTTCCCCGAATGCCCGCGCCGAGGCGGGAATTTGGCTCCTGACGCGCCTATCCATGGCACCGGCGGCAAGCGAGGGCAAGGCCCCTCGCCCGGCCAGGGCCATCGCATGTGCGCATAAGGCAGGCGCGCTTGGCGCATGTTCCAAGCGCCCTACCCCCACCAAACCACCGCCGTCCCCGCGCAAGCGGGGACCCAGGGCGAGCACCGCTCGGTTGCTCCTGGGCCCCGGCTTTCGCCGGGGCGACGAAGACGTTTCCACGGTTTCTTCTTCTCCGTGCTCTCCGTGTCTCCGTGGTCAATCCTTCCCGCCCAGCGGCTCGGCGGCATATGCGATAGCCCTAACCGCCCGGCCGGCGCCGCGTCGCGCGCTCAACGCAGCCATGCCGCCAAAGCCGCTTGCCGATGGGTGCTGCCCGGCCTACGCTGCGCCGCAATCCGGCGAAAGATTATGTCGCCCGGCAAGCCCGCTAGACCAAGGGGAAGAGCCATGGAGCATGCTTATGTCTATGACGGTCTGCGCACGCCGATCGGCCGCCATGCCGGCGGCCTCGCGCCGGTCCGGCCGGACGATCTGCTGAGCGGCGTCATCAAGCAGCTGGTGGGCCGCAATCCCTTCATGCCCAGGGATTACGAGGATGCGGTGGTCGGCTGCACCAACCAGGCGGGCGAGGATGCGCGCAACGTCGCGCGCCACGCGGCGCTGCTGGCGGGCCTGCCGACCGATATCGGCGGGCTCACCGTCAACCGGCTGTGCGGCAGCGGCCTTGCCGCGGTGGTCGACACCGCGCGCGCCGCGAGCTGCGGCCAGGGCGAGCTGTTCATCGCCGGCGGCGTCGAGAGCATGAGCCGCGCGCCCTTCGTCATGGCCAAGGCCGAGAGCGCCTATAGCCGCGAGATGAAGCTGTTCGACAGCACCATCGGCGCGCGCTTCCCCAACCCGCGGATCGCCAAGGCCTATGGCCAGGACACCATGCCGGAGACCGGCGACAACGTCGCCCATGACCATGGCATCAGCCGCGAGGCGAGCGACCGCTTCGCGCTGGCCTCGCAGGAGAAATACGCGCGCGCCAAGGCGGCGGGCTTCTACGACCAGGAGCTGTTGGCGGTGAGCGTGCCCGGCGCCAAGAAGGGCAGCGAGACGGTGATCGCGCAGGACGAGCATCCGCGCCCCAACACGACGATGGAGCGGCTCAGCGAGCTGAAGCCGCTCTTCGCCAACGGCGTCGTCACCGCCGGCAATGCCTCGGGCATCAATGACGGCGCGGCGGCGCTGATCATCGGCAGCAAGCGCGCCGGCGAGAAGGCGGGCAAGGCGCCGATCGCGCGCGTGGTTTCCGCCGCCATCGCCGGCGTCGAGCCGCGGGTCATGGGGCTCGGCCCGGTGCCGGCCTCGAAGAAGGCGCTGGAGCGCGCCGGGCTCGCCCTTAGGGACATCGACGTCATCGAGCTCAACGAGGCCTTCGCCAGCCAGGTGCTGGGCTGCCTCAAGCTGCTCGACGTCGATTTCGCCGATGCGCGCGTCAATCCCAATGGCGGCGCCATCGCCATCGGCCATCCGCTCGGCGCCTCGGGCGCGCGCCTCGCGCTCACCGCCATCCGGCAGCTGCACCGCTCCGGCGGGCGCTATGCGCTGGTCACCATGTGCATCGGCGTCGGCCAGGGCATCGCCGCGGTGTTCGAGCGGCTCGGCACCGCATGAGCTCGGCCGCGGGCGGCCTCGCCGCGTTGCGCTTCCCGCACGCGGCGGCGCCGCCTGCCGGCACCGCGATGGAGGTGGCTCCGGGCGTGCGCTGGCTGCGTATGCCGCTGCCGTTTCAGCTCAACCACATCAATCTCTGGCTGGTCGATGACGGCGACGGCTGGGCGATCATCGACACCGGCATTAACACCGACGAGACCAAGGAATTGTGGCAGCACGTGCTGGCCGAGGCGCTCGACGGGCGCCCCGTGACGCGGCTCATCTGCACGCATTTCCATCCCGACCATATGGGCCTTGCGGGCTGGCTCACCGAGCGGCTCGGCATCGAGCTCTGGACCACCGCCGGCGAATGGGAGCATGCGCGCCGTGCCATCGCCGACCCGCCGGGCACCTTCCACGCCGACCTCCTCGACTTCTATCGTCAGATCGGCTTCGGCGATGTCGAGGAGACCGTCAGGACCAGCCGGCCGCGCAGCTACCGCACCATGGTCTCGCCGGTGCCGGAGCAGTACCGGCTGCTCCAGGACGGCATGGAATTCGCCGTCGGCCGGCACCGCTGGCGCGTCATCATCGGCCGCGGCCACGCGCCGGAGCATGCCTGCCTCTATTGCCCCGCGCTCGACCTGCTCATCGCCGGCGACCAGGTGCTGCCCAAGATCTCGCCCAACATCAGCCTCTGGCCACGCGGCGACGACCAGGACCCGCTCGGCAGCTACATCGCGTCGCTCGAGACGCTCGAGCGCGTCGTGCCCGCCAGCGCCTTCGTGCTGCCGTCGCACAATCTGCCGTTCTATGGCCTCCATGCGCGCAGCGGCGAGCTGCGCTTCTTGCATGCCGAGCGCGTCGCCGAGATCGTCGCCGCCTGCGAGTGCCCGCGCACCGGCGCCGAGATCGTCCCGGTGCTGTTCCGCCGCACGCTCGACCGCCATCAGTTGGGCTTCGCCATCGGCGAGACCATGGCGCATCTCGCCCGCGCCATCGCCGATGGCGGCATCGCGCGCCATGAGCGCGAGGACGGCGTCTGGCTGTTTCAGCGCGTGTGATGATCGTATGGAGTTCACCACGGAGACACGGAGGGCACGGAGGAGAAGAGGTGTTGCGCGCGCGAAGCGCGCCATTCTTCGCTTCTCCGTGTCCTCCGTGTCTCCGTGGTCAATCCTTCCCGCCCAGCGGCTCGGCGGCATATGCGATTGCCCTGCCCCGGGTGTTTCTGTCATTTCGGCGGGATCACATCCAGGCAGCGCCCGGCAGCGATGCGATGCCGGGCGCGCTTGCTGACGTTCGGAAGCCTTATTTGGTAGGGCCTGCGACGCCCACGTTGTAGCTGAGCGAGCGAATCAGCACGTCGTTGCCGCGTATTTCGTCGAGAAATGTGTAGCTGCCGTGCATTCTGTCGCCGGGCTTCAGGTTCAACTGAGACGGCGGCGCGCTGGACCCGCTCTGTTGCTGGCTCGATCCCTGCGCTGCGGTTGGCTGACCGGTGCTCTGCGCGACCGGAGGTAGGGGAAGCGTAGCGGCCCAGGTGCCTGCACCGAGGATCAAATTATTTCCGAGCGAGGCAACCGATTTCCAGTCGACCTCGACCGCGAGGTCCGAGCCAAGCTGCCCCTGTTGGATAAGATCGGTAACGTGTTTCTCGATCTCTTGTCTTCCCATCACCATTTCAAAGGAACCAACAACCATGCCGTCATCGGCATACAAGGCGGCAAGGCCTTTAGCGTCTTTGCCGTCATACGCCTTGATGTACTTCTCATTCACCGCTTGAATCGCCTGCTTCTGCTGCTCCGTGATCGGACTTGATTGCTGGGCAAAGGCTGGAACCGCTAAGCCCATCGACATGACGGCAAGCACGAGTGCGCGCTTCATCATAGCGACCTCCCTCCTGACCGTTGGTCTGGATGTCAAGCTGCTGCCGTGGCCAAAGCCTGGCGATTTTGCTGAATGAAACAGTGTACCATCGACGTGGTCGCGTGCACACGCCTAAATTGAAATTCCCGAGGTGGTCGACCGAGCCAACCCCTCTTCGACGAGAGCACGCCGACCCGTCTGGTTGTTTCAGCGCATCTGAGCGGCAATTCGTCGCGCGACCATCGCCGCGAAGGCGGCAAAGATCTTCGGCACGTGCCGGTGCTTGTAGGGAAATGCCTGCGGCGCATCCTTCAGATGCACCGCCATCGTCGCATTGGCCTCGAACATCAGCACATTGCCGGCGCCGTCGAGCGCGAAATCGATGCCGCAGAAATCGAGATCGAGGCGGCGGCCGATCTCGGCCAGCGCCGCCATCGCCTTCGGTCCGAGCGCCTGCGCGGGCGCTTCGAGAAAGCGCTCTTCCTCCGCCCGCTTCCAGGAAGGCTGCAACATGTCGGCGGAGAAATAATGCACGAGCCAATGCTGCGAGATCGCGAGGTGGTAGGGAAAGGGCTCGCGGTCGACGAAGATGACGCGGTATTTGCGGAAATACCGGTCGGGCGAACGGTAGTCGCGATAGGCGGTGAGATAGAAATCCATGGCCTCGCCGAGGGCGGCGGCGGCGAACCCGTCGGGCGTCTCGATCAGGCTCACGCCCTGGCCGCCATGCGCGCCGACCGGGCGCAGGATCAGCGGAAATCCCACGCGCGCAGCACGGCCGGGATCGCTAAGCTCGGCACGGGCGAGCCGCGCCACCGGCGGCACCACGACATCGGCGATATCGCCCAGCAGCGCTGGCAGGAGATGCCGCCGGGTGCGCGCCACCGCCTCGGGCCGGTTGAGCAGCGGCTTCTCGAGGCGCGAGAGGAAGCCCGCCACCTCCGGCAGCAGCGGCCCCATCATGTCGGGATCGCCGATGGCATTGAAGACGAGGTCGAAATCCGGCAAGCGATCGGCCTCGCCGGGCTTGGCATAGTCGACGAACCATGTGATGCGCGTCACCGTCGCCGGCGGGAAGAGATCCTCGACCGGCACGTTGCCATAGCCCGAGGCGGCGAGCAGCAGGACGCGCCGCGCCTCCACCGCCGCCGGCTCGACGAACACGCTCTGGCGGCGATAGGCCTCGTCGCGATGGCGCCGCGCCTCAGCGAGAAGGCCTTCCGTCTCGAGGATCGCCGCGAGATTGCGGTGGGCGGCGACCAGCGCCGGGTCGAGCCGCAGCGCCAGCCCATACCAGCGCTTGGCCTGCGCGCGCTGGCCGGCCTGAAGGCAGGCGGTGGCGATGTTGCAGAGCGCCAGCGGCGCGCGCGCCTCGAGCGCCGCCGCCGCCAGCTCCGCCGCCATCGCCGCGACCGCATCGCCCGCTTCACGATGCGCCGCCGCCAGCACGCGATAGCGGCTGGGATTCTCGGGGTCGAGCGTCGCGTCCTGCTCCAGCGCGGCGATGCGGTCGGCGGTCATGGGCGGCAGGATAGAGGCGGAGTAGGCTCGCCAACAAGCCGGGTTTCCCGTCGCCATGCTCAGTTTATTCGTCAGTTGCTCGCGGTTCCCGCCATTCCCAGGAAAACGAGCATTGCGCGGTTGAGACGCACGACATCTTCGTCGTCCGAGGCGCCCGATACGCGCATCGATCTTCGCCTTGGGTACGGTCGTGATCTTGTCCACCATCAAGCGGCACGGCGCCCTGAGGCCATTCGTATCATTCGGCTCGATCGGCAGGCGGAACAGCGGCGCGTCGGTCGGATCGGTCGTGAAGGCTGCAGATCGTGAGGGAATCCGTGGCGTCGAAGCGATCGTGCTGCAGGATCACGACGGGGCGCGGCTTGCGCGCATAACCCGTGCCGGCAGCGACGGTCCAAATCTCAGCGCGCTTCATTCAGCGTCCCAAAAGCCGCTCAGGTCGGAGACGGCGTCGATGAAATCCTGGTCCGCCTTCGCGCGCGGGCTCTTGGCAACGGCGAGAGATTGCCGATGCGCCTTCGCCTTGAAGGATGGCGCGCGTACGTCAGGAACCCAGATTTGAATTGGCCGTAGACCCTGCCGGCGCAGCCGTTCCCGGTGCGCCCGGACCTTGTCGCGCGACGGCCTGCCGCGTGCTGAAGCTGTCATGTCTTGACCTATAAGGTTACATGTAACCTAGCGTAGAGCAGCCCGCTGCCCCAAGACCCGTTTCCAACCGCGTCCCGGGTTGCGCAGCGTCGATCACACGACGACCGAGGCCGCATCAGCCGGAGCGTTATGGACGATCGCACATCGGCATCCACGCCATCGACATCGTCCAGCCGCCGGGCATCGGCATCTCGCCCATCGCCGACATGGACGCGCACCAGACGATCGTGCCCGCCGCGCCGGTGGCAAAAAGCAGAGCCGAGACGCCGAAGAAGGCTCGCTGGGAAGCTCGCTCGGAAACCATGCGAGCGTCAGCGATGCCGGAGGCGACACCTCCGAGATTGTTGGCAAGGAACGTCATGTCAGACATGATGCTGTGCTCCGTTTCCAGCGGCCCTTCGCAGGGCACAATTCGATATCGAGATATCAGCGACAGCAGTCGTGTTTGTGTTTGTCGCCCGTTTCGTATTCGTCGTGCAGCTTCACCCAGCTCATGACGCCATCGACCTCGTTGCGGCCCTTGGGCGTGAGATCGAGCCAATTGAAGGCACCCATCAGCAGCTCGGCCCCACGGTGGTAGGTCGAGTAGGTGTGGAAGATGTCGCCGCGCGCGTTTCTGGCAAAGATGCTGGTGCCGAACATGTCTTCGCTGCTCTTGATCGGCGTGCCGTAATTGTAGATGGCGCGGCCGGCGGCGATGTCCTCCTTCTTGAACGACACTCCAAAATCGAAGTTGAAGTCGGTGCCGTGTGAGGAAACCCAAGGGAAGGTCCAGCCCAAGCGCCGCCTGACCTGCTCGATCCGCTCGAGCGCCGCGCGCGAGATCGCGGCAAATGAAAGGTCGGCGTGCTCAAAATGTTGCCGCGCCGCATCGATATGATCGGCGATGAAGGAGCACCCCTTGCAGATGTGATCGGACCCCGGCGTCAGCATGAAGTGATAGACGGCCAGCTGGCCGCGGCCCCGGAACAGATCCGCGAGCGTGCATTTGCCCTGAGGCCCTTCGAACAAATAGGGCTTCTCGACCGCGACCCAGGGCAGCCGACGGCGCTCGGCGCGAAGCGCGTCGAGCTCGTGCGTCATGGCTCTCTCCTTGGCGAGAAGCGCCGTGCGGGCGGCAAGCCATTCCTCGCGCGAAACGACTTTCGGCGGGAACAAATCGCTGGTTGCCATGATCATCTTTCCTCTGATTGCGGGACTGAGTTGCGCGCCTGGGCGTGCCGCCCGGCTCGTCGTGAGCTAGACTTAGCGCCGGGGCATCGAACGGTGGGAGTGACAAGTGTGGCGGGATTCCGATGGGCTCCGCTTCGCCGGCTGGAGATCAGCTTCAGCCAAGGCGCCGAATGGAAGGCGCTCATCAGCATGTACATCGGGACCATTCCGGTCAGCGGAGACCCATGCCCGGCCGAGCAGAGCATATCCATCGGGCCCCCGCCGAGAACACCCGTCATCAGCGCCATGATTGCGAAGGTCGGCGTAGCCGCGAGACGTAGCCATTTGGCTATGCCGAGCACGGCCGCGGCGCCCTCGTCATCACAGCTCGCACCGCCGGTTGAGTTGGCGTGATAGGCCTCGATCATGCCTTCGCGCCTGCGTCGAGGTTCGGGAAGGCGGCCTCTCCGGCGTCCGACACCTCGACCCACTTCGGGTCGGGCGAGGCCTCGGCGGCGTAATTGTCGTGCCAGTTCCACCATTTGTAGGGCGGGCTCTGGGGGTGGCCCTCCGGCGAGTCTTCCCACGTCTCCTGGCGGCCGAGCGGCGTCGCGTCGAGGTAGCTCCAGGTGCTCCCCATCGCCTCGTCGCCGCGGTTGTTGATGAAGTAGGTGCGAAACACGCGCTCGCCGTCGCGGAAGAACACATTATGGCCGTGCCACTCATCCACGCCGAAGTCGGCGTCGAAGCTGTCGGTGATGGTGTACCAGGGCATCTCCCAGCCCATCCGCGCCTTCAGGCGCGCGATGTCCGCCTGCGGTGCGCGCGAGGCGTATGCGAGTGTGGTGTCGCGGACGTTCAGATGGGCGAGGTGGGCGACCTGATCGGCCCCAAGGGAGCAGCCGCGGCAGGCATGTTCGGGCCAGCCGAACACCCCGGGTTCGAAGAAGGCACGGTAGATGATCAGTTGACGCCGGCCTTCGAACAGGTCGAGCAGGCTCGCCGTGCCCGTCGGCCCCTCGAACGCGTACGCCTGCTCCACGGCCATCCACGGCATCCGCCGGCGTTCGGCGGCCAGCGCGTCATGGGCCCGCATCTGGGCCTTCTCCTTCACGAGCAGCTGCTGGCGCGCAGCCTCCCACGCTTGCGGCGAAACGATCGGTGGCGTGTGCATGGCGAGCTGTCCGCCTTTCCGGTCGTTCTCAGGTGATTTAGTCATGGTCGTTGCAACCTCCGAATTAGACGAGCTCCTGGGCCTTCGGGCTGAAGCGCGACTCCATCGCTGCCGATCGCTCGTTGTTGGTCATGAGCTAACTTGGTACCGGCGATCGAACGGCGGGAGTGACAAGTGTGGCGGGATTCCGATGGACTCGCTGATCACCGCCGCGGCGCGCGCTCCCCTCGGCGCAGCGGCGATATCGAGCGCGGAAGGCAGTCATTCCCGGCCAGTGCAGCCGCGCCGGGGATCCGGGCCCGGGTCGCGCGCGGCTGCAACCTCGGCCAGCCGGCCGAGGTAATGGGCCCAGCCTTCTGCATGGCCGGCGCATTGCTCGGCATCAGGCAGGCCGGTGTGGGTCAGGCGCAGCAGCGTTCCGTCCGGCTGCTCGATCAGGTCGATCTCGATCAGGCTCGACCCCGGCGGCACCGCCTCGCTGCCGTCCCAGCCGAAGCTGTAGGCCAAGCGGTGCACCGGCACCACCTCGCGGAAGGAGCCGCGGGCGACGCGAGCCCCGGCGACATTGACGAGATAGAGCCCGCCGGGCTGCGGTTCGAGCTCCGCCTCCGTTCCCATCCAGCGCAGGATCTTCTCCGGATCGGTCAGGAGGGCGAACACCGCGGCGGGCGGCGCCGCGATGTGCGTCTCGCGGCGGACGACGAGGGCCTCTTGCATCGGTCTCCTCCATGGTTACGACAGTTCGTCGTTCGCTCCGTTCTCGATACGACGTGCTGGCTGGTGGTCGTGAGCTAGACTTAGCGCCGGCGTATCGAACGGTGGGAGTGACAAGTATGGCGGGATTCCGATGGACTCGCTGATCACGGCCGCGGCGCGTGCACTCGCAACGGGTGATCCCCTTGGCGCACTGAAGCGCGTCGCCCTGCGTGACGACGCGCCTGCCCTCGCGCTTCGAGGCATCGCGATGGCGCAGCTCGGGGATCTCGTTCGAGAGAAGGCTCTCTTGCGAAGTGCGGCGCGCGCCTTCGGTCCGAAAGAGGCGGTGGCCCGCGCGCGGTGCGTCGTCGCCGAGGCCGAGATCGCACTCGTCTCGCGCGACCTGGGCTGGCCTGCGAAGGCGCTCGACGCAGCGCGGGCGACGCTCGAAGCGCACGGCGACCGCGTGAATGCCGCGCATGCGCGGAATCTCGAGGTCCGGCGCCTCCTCCTGATCGGGCGCCTCGACGAGGCCGAGCGTACGCTCGCCAAGCTCGACCCCGCACCGCTCCCACCCGCGTCGAGGGCCGCCCACGAGCTGGTGGTTGCGGGAATTGCCATTCGGCGCTTGCAGACGAAGGCGGCGCGCGCTGCGCTCGCTCGGGCCGAGCGCGCCGCGCGCGAGGCGGACATCCCCGCGCTGACGGCGGAGGTCGAAAGCGCATCCCGCGTCCTGAACACGCCCGCGGGGCGCCTGATTTCGCGTGGCGAGGAGCGGCTCCTCCTGCTCGTGGAGGTTGAAGCGCTACTGGCGTCGAAGGCGCTCGTCGTGGACGCGTGCCGTTATGTCGTGCGTGACGCACGCACGGTGGTCTCGCTCGCGACGCGCCCGGTATTGTTCGCGCTTGCACGCGCGCTGGGTGAAGCCTGGCCCGCAGACGTGCCGAGGAGCACGCTCGTCGCGCGCGCCTTCCGGGCGAAGCACGCCGATGAATCGCATCGCGCACGGTTGCGGGTCGAAGTCGGGCGGCTTCGCGTGGAGCTTCGGACGCTGGCAGACGTGAGCGCGACCAAGCGAGGCTTTGCGCTGGCGCCGCGCCGCGCACGCGAGGTCGTCGTGCTGGCGCCGCCCGTCGAAGAGCAGCATGCCGCGGTGCTCGCCTTCCTCGCCGACGGCGAGTCGTGGTCGAGCTCGGCCCTGGCGCTTGCGCTTGGCGCCAGCCCGCGGACCGTGCAGCGGGCGCTCGATTCGCTTGCGGCAGCACGCAAGGTGCAGTCGTTCGGTCGCGGGCGAGCGCGTCGTTGGATGACCCCGCCCGTGCCGGGATTCCCGACACTCTTGTTACTCCCCGGTCCACTACCGAGTGACTAGGATGGAGATATGGAACGATCAGCAGCCGAAATCCTCCATGAATATGGACCCTTTCCGGGCCTCGACCGCGTGAATGGGGTCACGTATGACGGTCAGCACGTCTGGTTTGCGTCCGGCGACAAGCTGAACGCCCTCGATCCGGCGAGTGGGAAGGTGCAACGCTCGATTGATGTCGCCGCGCATGCAGGAACGGCCTTCGACGGTCAGCACCTGTTTCAGATCGCCGAGGATCGCATCCAGAAGATCGATCCGAAGACCGGCCGTGTGCTCGCGACGATCCCGGCGCCTGGCGGCGGCGGTGACTCGGGGCTCGCCTGGGCCGAAGGGACGCTCTGGGTGGGGCAGCATCGGGGCCGGAAGATCCATCAAGTCGATCCCCAAACGGGGGCGATTCTTCGCACCATCGAGTCCAACCGCGTCGTCACCGGGGTCACCTGGATCGACGGCGAGCTCTGGCACGGCACCTGGGAAGGTGACGAGAGCGATTTGAGGCGAGTCGATCCTCGAACGGGAAAGGTCCTGGAGAGGCTCGAGATGCCGCCTGGAGTAGGCGTGTCGGGGCTCGAGTCCGATGGCGGCGATCAGTTCTTCTGCGGAGGCGGAGGCAGCGGGAAGGTGAGGACCGTCCGCCGGCCCAGGCGAGGCTCCGCGGCGGGCAGCGGCTCCGAGAGCCCCGTCGACTCCACGAGGCTTGGTCGTATTTCGTCGGACCAGCAGTGAGCCTGTCTATCCTCGCGTTGTACAACCAAGCTGCGACCGCCCTCCACGGCGGCGATCCGGCTGATCGAGCGGTTCTTCGCCCAATGACCGCGCGCACCGTTGGTGAAGTCCGGCGGTCGGCTCCTGAGGTAGCGCGTCGCAAGCCACAACCGTTTCAGATGGCGCTTGTGCCCCATCGCCACGTCATCCTCATAGGCCGTCCGCCCATGCAGCACGTGATAGTTGTTGATGAACTGCATCTCACCGGCCTCAAGGTCCATGTAGACATTGAATTCCGGCTCGTTCGCCATCCTGCTGACGGTGTCGAGCGCCTCGAGGACGAGCGGCGACAGGCGCGGTGCTTCGGGGTGACGCTGGGACGATTTGATATAGCCGGGCACGAAGCGGACGAAAAGGCGTCCGTCGTGCTCAGTGAACACGCGCCGGCGGTAAAAATTGGGGCCGCCCGGCGGCTGCTCGCCGCGAAGATCCCAGGGCAGCGGTTCGTAGAGCGCGGCAACGAGATCAGGTCGTGTGCGGACGAGGTCGTTGTAGATCGCCACCACATTGGCAACGCAGGAGAGGCCGCCGGCCTTCGCCTTGCGCAGACACATCAGGCCGACCAGGTCCGCACCGTCGGTGTGATAGTCGAGGCCGATCAGGCCCATTTCATTGCCGCGCGCCGTCGGGTCGTTCCGCGAGCGACCCTGATCGGTCACGTCGCCCATCACATGGCCATGCTTGTTTTGCGGCCAGGCATCGCCCAGATGCGTGCCGATACCCCAGTAAAGCATGGTAAGGTCGTCGTCGCCGTAGCGGCGGACATCGAGCGCGCTGATGCGGATGAAGCCGCGTCCATCAATCAGCTCGCGCTCCGCCGCCGCGAGTTTCGCCGCAAACCTGTCGAGCGGAAAGGCGTCTTTGTCGATGTGCAAGAGATCGTTCGAGACCGTCTTGGCATGCTGCAGCGCGCGATCCAGCTCGCGATGATCGCTCTCGGTCAGCGCCAACGTCCATCGCCTTGGATCGCACACGTCGGATGCGCGCCAGTTGACATGGGTTTCCAACACTTGCGGTATGAATGGCACGGGTGCTCTCCTTATGCGGGATCAGACGGCCGGCGCCGCTTGCGGGCCGCGCACCAGCCGGCCGGGCAAGGCGCCGGTCGCCGCGCCGTCGCGATAGACGATCGCGCCTGAGACGATGGTCGCTTCATAGCCGCGGGCGCGCTGCAGCAGGCGCTTGCCTCCGGCCGGCAGGTCGAACGCCATGACCGGCGCTTCGATGGCCAGGTGGTCGAGATCGATGACGTTGAGATCGGCCTTCATCCCTGGGGCGATCACGCCGCGGTCCAAGAGACCGACGCAGCGCGCCGTGTCGGAGGTCAGTTTCTTGACGAGCCGCGCGACATCGAGGCGTCCGTGTGCGCGATCCCGGCCCCAATGGGTGAGCAGATAGGTCGTGAAGCTGGCATCTGAAATGAGGCCGACATGGGCGCCGCCGTCGCCCAAGCCCATCACCGTGTGCGGGCTCTCCATCATCTCGTGACACGCATCGAGCGTGTAATCGGCATAATTGGCGAACGGCGCGAAGAGGAAAGCGCGTCCCTCCTGTTCCTGAAGCAGCTCACACGCGAGCTCCACGGCCTCGCGGCCCATCCGCGCGGCCGTCGCGGCGATCGAGCGGTCGCGCGCCGGCTCGTAATCCGGCGGCTCGCCGAGCGGAAATATCCTGGCAAAGTTGAACAACCGCCCGCCGCGCGCCGCCGGTGCGGGCCTCTCCGCCAAGAGGCGCACGCGGAAATCAGGATCGCGAAAGGCCGCCACTTTCTCGGCGAGGCTTTTATCCGCGATCGTCCGGAACGTCGGATGCAGAGAGAAGGGATTGAGGCTCGACTGCAGGCCCAGAAGCGTGCCGATGGGACGCGGGGCAACCTGCGCCTTGATCGGGAGCCCCGCCGCCGCCGACCGGCCGATGAGAGCCAGAATCGCGCGCCAGCCTCCGGGCGAGGTATGGCTCTGGGTCAGCGACAGCGTCAAGGGACGGCGCGAGGCTTCGACCAGACGCCGCACCATCGCGAATTCCTCGCGAAGATCCGGCCAATCGGAAATCAGCTCGATCACGCCCGCGCCGGCGTCTGCGAGCCCCATGACGACGCCGTGCAGTTCGGCCTCGGTGGCCTTCAGCGACGGCGTCGGATCGCCCTTCGCCGTTCGGTGATTGAGCGTCCGTGAGGTGGAAAAGCCGAGCGCGCCGGCACGCGTGGCTTCGGCCGTCAGCCGTCTCATCTGCGCAATGTCGTCGATGGTCGCGGCTTCGAGCTTGGCGCCGCGTTCTCCCATCACATAGACGCGCAATGCGCCATGCGGCAGCTGCGCGCCGAGATCGATGTCATGCGGTCTGCTGTCCAGCGCGTCGAGATAGTCGCCGAAGCTTTCCCAATTCCAGGCCAGCCCCTCGTGCAGCGCGGCGCCCGGGATGTCCTCGACGCCCTCCATGAGCTCGACCAGGCGCTCGTGATCGCGCGGCCGCACCGGCGCAAAGCCGACGCCGCAATTGCCCATCACCGCGGTCGTGACGCCGTGCCAGCTCGAGGGCACAAGACGCGACTCCCATATCGCCTGCCCGTCGTAATGGGTGTGGATGTCGACGAAGCCGGGCGTGACGAGAAAGCCTCGCGCCGCGATTTCCTCGCGGCCGGAGCCGCTGACGGCGCCGACCTCGGCGATGCGGCCGTCCGCGATCGCGATGTCGACCTCTCGCAGAGGCGAGCCGGTCCCGTCGGCGAGCGTCCCGCCCCGGACGACAAGCTCATAGCGCTGTCCCATGTCCTCGCCATTAGTTAGTTCGATTGACCTAACTATATAGCTGCGGCGGGGTCGCTGTCAAGTCCGAAGGGCTCAGCCGAGGAGCTTGTCCTCGATGTCCCTAAGGCGCTGGTCCTGGCTTGCCGCCATGCCGGCATAGAGTTCGCCGAGCGCGGCGTGAACGCGGGTGAGATCGGTGCGCGGCGCGACCTTTGCAATGCTGTTCGCCAGCGCGGTCTCGAAGGCCTCCATGCGTGCTCTGCCCGCGTTGGTCAGGGACACGGCGACGACCCGCCCGTCGGTCGGATCGGGCGTGTCCGCGATCCAGCCCTTCTCGCGCAAGGTGCCGAGCATGGCCGAAACCGTCGGCTTCTTCACGGCGCCCGCCGCTGCGATGGCCCCGGCGCGCTTCGGTCCGTTGCGCAGAAAGAGCATCATCCTGTACTGGGCGAGGCTGATGTCGGAGTCGCGGGCGACCTGCTCGAATTGCCGGTAGAGCCCGACAATGACCCGCACGCTCATGGAGGTGTTCTTGCTCTTCGCCATAGCGGTCACGCGCTTCCGTTCGATCGCGCTCCCGTTCATACAGATGTGCCAACGAGAGCCATTGAACCGAGCCGACCAATGACCCCATGACCCCGGCGGTCGTCAAGTCCGTCGAGCCTTGGCGGCTGAGGGGTGCATGCGTATCATGCGTCCGGGGCCGGTCTTCGCCGACCCCTGCGTCACCGGCGCAGGCTGATTTTTTGTCGCCGGTGTACACCATCGACGTAGGGCGGGCGGCAGAGCTTGGAGAAGTCATGGGCAAGATCCGCGAGTTGGAGACGGCGCTTTCGGCGATCACCGACGGGACCAAGCTCGCCGTCCCCGCCGATTACGCCGGCGTGGCGATGGAGGCGACGCGGGCGCTGATCCGGCGCGGCGTGCGGCGGCTCCATCTCGTGACCTTGCCGGCCTCCTCGCTGCAGGCGGAGCTGCTGATCGGCGCCGGCTCAGTCGCCACCATCGAGACCTCGGCGGTGGGCTTCGGCGAGCTCGGCGCCGCGCCGCGCTTCACCGCCGCCATCCTCGCCGGCACAATCGCGCTGAGGGACGCCACCTGCCCCGCCATCCATTCGGCGCTGCGCGCCGCCGAGATGGGCAATCCCTTCGGCGCGCTGCGCGGTATCATCGGCTCCGACCTCTTGAAGCAGCGCTCGGACTGGAAGGTCATCGACAACCCCTTCGGCGAGAACGACCCCATCGTCCTGCTGCCGGCGATCCGGCCGGACGTCGCGCTGTTCCACGCGCCGCTCGCCGACCGCAACGGCAATATCTGGGTCGGGCGGCGGCGCGATCTCTTCACTCTGGCACACGCCTCGGCCCGGAGCGTCGTCACCGTGGAGGCGCTCCATGACGGCGACCTCCTGGCGGACGAGGTGATGGCGGCAGCGACCATCCCGGCCTTCTATATCGACGCCGTGGCGCTGGCGCCGCGCGGCGCCTGGCCGCTCAAGATGGGCGAGCTCTATGGCGAGGACACGCAGCACCTCATCGACTACATCGCCGAGGCCGCCACCGAGGAAGGCTTCGCCCGCTATCTCGAGCGGCACGTCCATCGCCGGCGCGCCGCCTGAGATGAGCGCCGCCGCGGCGGACATAAAGCCGGAAGAGGTGCTGATCGACGTGGTGCTGCGGCTCATCGCCGGGGCCAAGCACGTGGCGGTCGGCGCCAACTCGCCGATCCCCGCCGCCGCCGCCTTCCTGGCGCAGCTGCTCGCGCCCGAGGCGCCCAACGTCTCGCTGCAGCAGAGCCCGGAGCACAATCTCTGGACCGATGGCGGGCGCGAGCTGTTCGACAGCGCCGGCCAGGGCCGCATCGATGTGTTCTTCTTCTCCGGCGCGCAGATCGATGGGAGGGCCAACATCAATCTCAACGTCATCGGCGATTACGCGCATCCCAAGGCGCGCTTCGCCGGCGCCTATGGCTCGGCCTATCTCTATTTTATGGTCCCGCGCATCATCCTCTTCCGGCTCGAGCATTCGCGCCGCACCCTGGTCGAGACGGTCGATTTCATCAGCGCCCCCGGCATCAGCCCGCCCAATGTCTTCCGCCGCGGCGGGCCGGTGGCGCTGGTGACGCCGCTCTGCCATTTCAGCTTCGACAAGAGCCGCGCCCGCTTCCGCCTGGAAAGCGTCCATCCCGGCCACAGCGTCGAGGAGGTGCTGGACGCCACCGGCTTCGCCTTCGACCGTCCCGCCGTCGTGCCAACGACGCCGGCGCCGCCGCCCGCGACGCTGGCGCTGCTGCGCGGCACCGTCGCGCCGCAGCTTGCCGCGATCTATCCCAAATTCGCCGAGAAGGTCTTCGGGATACCGGTCGCGGCCTCGCCCCTCACCGCCTGACACATTCGCCGCCAACAGGAACCGACATGACGCAAACCGCATCCCCCGGCGCGCTCGCCGGCCTCAAGGTGATCGATCTCAGCCGCGTGCTGGGCGGGCCTTATTGCACCCAGATCCTTGGGGATCACGGCGCCGATGTGATCAAGGTCGAGCCGCCGCAGGGCGACGAGACGCGCAGCTGGGGGCCGCCCTTCCAGGGCGACGCCGCCTCCTATTTCATCGGCGTCAACCGCAACAAGCGCGGCATCGCGCTCGATCTCGCCAAACCGGAAGGCCGCGAGGTGCTGTTCCGGCTGCTCGACGGCGCCGACGTGCTGGTGGAGAATTTCAAGACCGGCACGCTCGAGCGCTGGGGGCTGGGCTATGAGGATGTCCTGAGCCAGCGCTACCCGCGCCTCGTTCATTGCCGCGTCTCCGGTTTCGGCGCCGACGGGCCGCTGGGCGGTTATCCCGGCTATGACGCGGCGATCCAGGGCATGGCCGGGCTGATGAGCCTCAACGGCGAGGCCGAGGGCGAGCCGCTGCGCGTCGGCGTGCCGGTGGTCGATCTCGCCACCGGCCTCAACGCCGCGCTCGCCATCATGATGGCGCTGCAGGAGCGCCAGCGCTCGGGCAAGGGACAGCTGGTCGAGGCGACGCTCTACGATTGCGCCGTGGCGCTGCTCCATCCCTATGCCGCCAATTGGTTCCTGTCGGGAAAGCCGCCGCTTCGCACCGGCAACGCGCATCCCAACGTCGCGCCCTACGACCAGTTCCGCACCCGGACCAAGCGCATCTTCCTCGCCATCGGCAACAACCGGCAATATGCGCGCTTCTGCGCCGAGATCGGCCGGCCCGAGCTCGCCGAGGATGCGCGCTTCCGTGACAACAAGGACCGCGTCACCAACCGCGCCGCCCTGCGCGCCGAAATCGAGGGCGCGATGGCGGCGATCGACGGCGAGGCCTTGACCATGCGGCTCCTCGACCGCGGCGTGCCCTGCGGCCTCGTGCAGGAGCTGCCCGACGTGCTCACCCATCCGCACACGCGCCACCGCGACATGATCTACGAGCAGGGCGACTATCGCGGCGTCGGCGCGCCGCTCAAGCTGTCGCGCACGCCGCCGGGGTTGCGCCTGAAGCCGCCGCGCTTCGGCGAGGCCAATCGCGAGGTGCTGCTGGAAGCCGGCTATGGCGAGGCCGAGATCGACCGGCTGATCAAGTCCGGCATCGTCGCCGCGACGATGCAGAAAGCGGCGCAGGATTGACCGCATGACCGCGACCGACCGCTTGCCGCCGGCGACGGCGCGCGCCTCCTATGCGCTCTGGGCCAGCGACACGCTGCGCTATGGCGACACCGACCGGCAGGGCCATGTCAACAACGCCGTCTTCGCCACCTTCTGCGAAAGCGGCCGCGTCCGCTTTCTCTATGACGACGCCCTCGATCTGCGCGGCCCCGGCGCCAATTTCGTCATCGTCCGGCTCGAGCTCGATTTCCGCACCGAGCTCTACTATCCCGGCACCATCGATATCGGCACGCGCGTGCTGTCGCTCGGCCGCAGCTCCTTCCGCCTCGGCCAGGGCATCTTCAACGGCGAGGCCTGCGCCGCCACGGCGGAATGCATCATGGTGCTGGTGGATGACGCGACGCGCAGATCGCAGCCGCTGACGCCACAGCTGCGCGCCTGGCTCGAGGCGCGCCTCGCGCGATAGAAACCGTTCGGCGGCTGCCACTTATTGTAACGTCGGAGGAATACCCACCAACTAGCTGAAATAGCTAGAAAAATCTATGCGTCTATGGTCGGTTAAATTAGCAAATCCGTAAGCTATTCGCGGTACTTTGAGACTGATTTTATCTGTCCAGGACCAGCCGACATGTCGCGCCCCGTCGACGACGTAAAGAACTGGATGAACATGTTCCGCTGGATCGTCAAGCTCATCCGCGACGAGTACCAGATCGACGAGGCGAAGCTGACGCGCACGGCGGCGCTCGAGACCGATGTCGGCCTCACCGCCGAGCAGGTCGAAGAGGTGATGGGCACCATCGCCGAGAGCTTCGCCATGCGCTTTCCCGACGACACGCTGAACGAGGTGCTGAAGCTCGAGGAGCTCTGCATGCTGGCGAGCTGGATCAAGGGCTACTACAAGAAGCCCGAATTCATCTCGGCCGAGTTCGAAGGCAAGTGCCGCAGCGCCAACCCGGCCATGGCGGCCTGAGCCGGAGCACGCCTCACACCGCCGGCGCCTCGAGCCTCTTCCAGTCGTTCGCCAGCAGCAGCCGCGCCTCGGTCAGCGCCTGCAGGCCCGCGAGGTCGAGCCCCTCCACCATCTCGCGCACGACGACGCCTTCCCTGGTCACATCGAGCACGGCGAGGTTGGTGTAGACGCGTTTGACGCAATGGGCCGCGGTCAGCGGATAGGCGCAGGCCTTGCGGATGCGCGGGCGACCGTCCTTGGTGGTGTGCTCGACGATGACGCGCACTTCGCGTGCTCCGACAGCGAGGTCCATGGCGCCGCCGACCCCCGGCGCGAAATTCGGGTCCTCGGTGGTCCAGTTGGCGAGATCGCCGGTCTCCGACACCTCGAAGGCGCCGAGCAGCGCGAGGTCGAGATGGCCGCCGCGGATCATCAGGAAAGCGTCGTTGTGATGGAAGAAGACGCCGCCCGGCACCAGCGTGGTGAGCTGCTTGCCGGCATTGATGAGGTCCGGATCCTCCTCGCCTTGCTTGGGCGCGGGGCCCATGCCGAGAATGCCGTTCTCGCTGTGGAAGACGATCTCGCGCCCTTCCGGGATGAAATCCGAGCACAGCGTCGGCAGGCCGATGCCGAGATTGACGTAAGCGCCGTCGGCGATGTCCTGCGCGGCGCGCCAGGCCATCTGACGGCGGGAAAGCGCTTTCATGCTCGCCTCCTCCCTCTCACACCACGACGATGCGGTCGACGAAGATGCCCGGCGTCACCACGCATTCGGGATCGAGCGCGCCGAGTGCCACGATCTCGCGCACCTGCACCGCGGTAAGATCCGCCGCCATCGCCATCACCGGATTGAAGTTGCGCGCCGATTTGCGATAGGTGAGATTGCCCCAGCGGTCGCCGCGGTCGGCGCGGCAGAGCGCGATGTCGCCGCGGATCGGTTTTTCCAGCACATAGAGCTCGCCGTCGATCTCGCGCGTCTCCTTGCCCTTGCCGAGCTTGGTGCCGGCCGCGGTCTTGACGTAGAAGCCGCCGATCCCGGCGGCGGCGGCGCGCATGCGCTCGCTGAGCGTGCCCTGCGGCACGATCTCGAGCTCGATCTTGCCGGCCTTGTAGGCGGCCTCGAAGCAATGCGGGTCGGTGGTGCGCGGAAAGGAGCAGACGATCTTGCGCACGCGGCCGTCCCTGATCAGCCCGGCCAAGCCCTCGTCGCCGGTGCCGGCATTGTTGGCGACGCAGACGAGATCCCGGACCCCGGTCTCGCGCAAGGCGTTCAGCAGCTCCACCGGCTCGCCCACCGCGCCGAAGCCCGAGCACAGCACGGTCGCCCCGTCCCTCACCCCCGCCACCGCCTCGGCGAGCGAGCGCACGCGCTTGTCGATCATCAGAACGCCACCGCGTCGCCGCCTTTGAGCGACAGCATCTCGCGCGCCTCCTTGGGCGATGCGATCTCGAGCGAGAGATTCTCCAGGATCGAGCGGATGCGCCGCACCTGGTCGGCGTTCGATTTGGCGAGCTGGCCCTTGCCGATGAACAGCGAATCCTCGAGGCCGACCCGGACATTGCCGCCCATGATCGCGCCCATGGTGACCAGCGGCAGCTGGTGGCGGCCGGCGGCGAGGATCGACCAGCAGTATTGCTGGCCGAACAGCTTGTCGGCGACATGCTTGGCATGCGCGAGATTCTCGGGATCGGCGCCGATGCCGCCGAGGATGCCGAAGATGCTCTGCACGAAGAGCGGCGGCTTGACCAGCTTGCGGTCGAGGAAATGGGCGAGGGTGTAGAGATGGCCGATGTCGTAGCACTCGAACTCGAAGCGCGTGCCATGCGCCTCGCCGAGATGCTGCAGGATGTATTCGATGTCCTTGAAGGTGTTGCGGAAGATGAAGTCGCGCGAGTTCTCGAGATGGACACGCTCCCAATCGTGCTGGAACTCCTTGTACTTGGCCAGCATGGGGTAGAGGCCGAAATTCATCGAGCCCATGTTGAGCGAGCACATCTCGGGCGAGGCCCTAAGCGGCGCCGCCAGCCGCTCCTCGAGCGTCATGCCGTGGCCGCCGCCGGTGGTGATGTTGATCACCGCGTCGGAGGCCTGCTTGATCCGCGGCAGGAACTGCATGAACACCTTCGGATCCGGCGTCGGCCTGCCGTCCCTAGGGTCGCGCGCGTGCAGATGCAGGATCGCCGCGCCCGCCTCCGCTGCCTCGATCGCCTGCTGCGCCACCGCGTCTGGGGTGAGCGGCAGATAGGGGCTCATCGTCGGGGTGTGGATCGACCCCGTGACGGCGCAGGTGATGATGACCTTCCCGGTCTTGGCCATGGCCTCTCCTCGACGCGCTTTTCTTCTACCGCAGGGGTTATTTGACCAAAGGCGGCGCCGGCGTCAATCGGGGCTAGCCGGCCACCGTGCGGCTTTCGCGGTTGCTGACGCAACCGCTGACGCCGCCGCGGACGACCGCGCCGCGCGCGGTCGCCTAGGCATTCGCGCGGATGAAGTCGCGCAGCACGGGATAGATCTGGGTGCGCCAGCGCTTGCCGTTGAAGACGCCGTAATGGCCGACCTTGGGCTGGATGTGAAGCGCCTTCTTCACCGTCGGCAACCCGCTGCAGAGATCGACCGCGGCGCCGGTCTGGCCGACGGCGCAGATATCGTCGTTCTCGCCCTCGACGCAAAGCAGGCCGGTGCGGGTGATGGCGCGCGGCTCGACCTTGCGGCCGCGCACGGCGAAGCGGCCGAGCGGCAAGGAATGCTGCTGGAAGACGCGCGCAATGGTCTGGAGATAGAAATCGGCGGACAAGTCCATCACCGACATGTACTCGTCGTAGAATGTCCGCGTCGCCTCGGCGCTCTCGCCGTCGCCGCGCACGAGATGCTTGAACAGGTCGATATGCGCGGTGACGTGCCGATCGAGGTTCATCGTCATGAAGCCGGCGAGCTGCAGGAAGCCGGGATAGACGCGGCGGAAATGGCCGGCATAGCGCCCGGGTACGGTGGCGATGACGTTGCGCTCGAACCAGCAGAGCGGCCGCGAGGTTGCGAGCTTGTTGACCGCGGTGGGGTTGCGCCGCGTGTCGATCGGCCCGCCCATCAAGGTCATCGAGCGCGGCTGCGCGGGATCATTGTCCGCCGCCATCAGCGCCACCGCCGCCATCACCGGCACCGAGGGCTGGCAGACGGCAACGATATGCGTGTCGGGACCGAGCTCGCGCAAGAAGGCGGTGACGAGATCGATATGATCGTCGAGATCGAACCTTCCGTGGAGCAGCGGCACGTTGCGCGCATTGACCCAGTCGGTGATGTAGACGTCGTGCTCGGGCAGCAACGTCTCCACCGTGCCGCGCAGCAGGGTGGCGAAATGGCCGGAAAGCGGCGCCACCACCAGCACGCGCGGCTGCTCGACCTCGATATCCTTCTTGAAATGGAGCAGCGTGCAGAAGGGGTGGCGCACCCGCGCCACCTCGTCGATCGCCACGGCACGGCCGTCGACGATGGTGCTGCGGAGCCCGAAATCCGGACGGTCATGCCACATGCCCGCCCGCGCCACCATCTCGCAGGCGGCGGCGGCGCTGCGGATCACCGGATGATGCGCCACCAGCGGCCAGGGCTGGTTGAGCAGCCCCTGCATCGCGTCGGCCATCCAGCGGACCGGCCCGAAGACGTCTCTATGCGCCTGATATGTCTCGTAGAGCATCGCCTTCGATCCCTCTTTTTCGGCCACGCAGTGAGGCGAACGCACAAAGCAAGCTACTCGGTCCCAAGAAACGCATCACGGGCATAACGAAAAGCGGCGGGAAAGCACCGATCCGGCCGCGCGAGACCGGCGACAGGGGGGCGGGCGCGGCGGCGACTCGCCCGAGGCAAGCCATAGCGCAAAGATGTCACACTTGTTGATTAATTCGCTCCTGCCACAGGGTCAAGGGCAGATCCTGCCTAAGTGCCCGGGCGGAGCCGATTTTTCATGGCTGGCAACCATGCTGCGGTGCATTGCCCGGAAGTCCCCATCCGCACAACGGCGCGGACGGGCCAGCCTAGGCTGCGACGTCCGCGGCGATCTCGGTATAGGCCGGCAGGCCGTGCCGGCCGAGAAACCGGCGTACCGCCTCCTCGGGGATGCCGATAAAGCTGCGGTAGAGGAGCTGGAGGATGTAGGTGAAGGCGGGGCCGTGGCGGCGATCCCTGGGCACGATGAGATGCGCCGCCTCGTGCAGCAGCAGGAAGCGATAGAGATAACCCTTCTCGATGGCGATGCGGTGGTTGCGAATATCGGCAAAGCCGCCGATGCGGGGATCATCGAAGCCTGCGACCAGGGCGAGGCTGGGCGGGGCGCGGCCGAGCAAGGCGAAGATGTCGCCGACCATCGCCACCGCCTCGTCATAGCGCAACAGCCGGTGGCCGGCGGGAAAGGCGGCGAAGAGATCGTCCTCGAACCGGCAGATGGCGGCGCGAAAATCGGTGCTGGGATCGCCGTGGCGGGTTGCGGTAGCGATAGCCTCGCTCAATCCACGGTTGGCCAGACGGGCAAAGGGCGTCGCGGTCATGCACGCGAGGATGCCGCTGAAACGTTAACGACACTTCTACGCGGCAGCCTGATCAGGTTGCAGGCTGATAAAAGCGCCGGTCGCGCAGCACCTCGAGCGACACGGTCTTGCCGTCATGCTGCGAGCCGACGCGGGACAGACGCACATGCGGGCCGAGATCGCCGGGATAGCGCGCGACATTGACCACTTCCCACACTGCCGCGGCGCGCCCGACCGCGCAGAAGCGTTGACCGGCCGCAATGCCGTAATTCTCACCGGCCCCTGGCCGCCGCCACCAAATATGCATCGCCACCACCTAAACGCTTACCGGCGCGATCGCTAGACGCGCGCCAGGGACGGCCTATCAAACTCCAAAGCGATGCGTTCCGTCGAGAGTGAAAAATGCCGCAGCGCCAAGTTGCGCAGGACGCGAGGCCGGCGCATGCTCGTGTACGAGGGAGGGATTGAGGCAATGAACCTTGCCGCCTGGCTCCGGCGCAACGGGCGGAGCTTCGGCGACCGTCCGGCCATCTCGCTCGGAGCGGCCGTGCATGCCACCTACGCGCAATGGGCGGCGCGCGCCGCGGCGCTGGCCGGCGCGCTTGCCCGCCAGCCCTTCTATCAGCCGGGCGAGCGCGTCGCGATCGCCATGACCAACCGGCCCGACTATCTCGAGGCGCTGTTCGCGATCTGGCATGCCGGGCTCGTCGCGGTGCCGATCAACGCCAAGCTGCATCGCGAGGAATTCCGTTACATTCTCGGTCATTCCGGCGCGCGGCTGTGCTTTGCCAGCGCCGATCTCGCCGAGACCCTGGCGCCGCTCCTCGGCGAGCTGCCGGATCTCGCGCGCATCGTGGTCGCGGGCGATGCGGAGTGGCGCCGCTTCCTCGGCGGCGACGGCATGGCGTTGGTCGAGCGCCGGCCCGAGGACCCCGCCTGGCTCTTCTACACCAGCGGCACCACCGGCCGGCCCAAGGGCGCGACGCTCACCAACCGCAACCTGATGGCGATGTGCCTCGGCTATTTCTCCGATGTCGATCCGATCGCGCCGACCGATGCCATCCTGCACGCGGCGCCACTGTCGCACGGCTCCGGGCTCTACGGCCTGCCGCATGTGGCGAAGGCCGCCAACAACGTCATCGCGGAGAGCAGCCATTTCGACCCGGCGGAGATCGCGACGCTGCTGCGGCGCTGGCCCGGCACCAGCCTCTTCGCCGCGCCCACCATGCTGACGCGGCTGATCGCCAATCCCGATTTTTCCGGCGCCGATCACGGCAATCTAAAGGCGATCACCTATGGCGGCGGTCCGATGTATGTCGCCGACCTGCTCACGGCGATCGAGGTGGTGGGGCCGCGGCTGGTGCAGATCTACGGCCAGGGCGAATCGCCGATGACCATCACTGCGCTGTCGCGCGCCCATCATCTGGACCGGACGCATCCGCGCTGGCGCGAGCGGCTGGGCTCGGTCGGGCTGCCCTTCGCCGGGGTCGAGCTGCGCGTCGTCGATGACCGGGATCGCGACCTGCCGACGGGCGAGCCGGGCGAGGTGCTGGCGCGCGGCGACTCGGTGATGCCCAGCTATTGGCAGGACGAGAAGGCGACGGCCGAGACGCTGCGCGGCGGCTGGCTGCATACCGGCGATGTCGGCGCGCTCGATGCCGAAGGTTTCCTCACCCTGCGCGACCGGTCGAAGGACCTGATCATCAGCGGCGGCAGCAACATCTATCCGCGCGAGGTCGAGGAGGTGCTGCTGCGCCATCCCGCGCTCGCCGAGGTCTCGGTGGTCGGCCGCGCGCATGCCGATTGGGGCGAGGAGGTCGTCGCCTTCGTCGTGCTCCGCCCCGGCATGCATGCCGAAGAGGCCGAGCTCGACCAGCTCTGTCTGGCGTCGATCGCCCGCTTCAAGCGGCCGCGGGCCTACCGCTTCCTTGCTGCGCTGCCCAAGAACAATTACGGCAAGGTGTTGAAGACGGAGCTGCGGCGGCAGCTTGTCGAGGCGGATCGCTAATCTCACAGAAACCGCGGCAGCACCTCCTCGGTGAACATCATGAAGGAGGAATGGCTGAGCGGCGCGATCATGAGGTAGTCGAGATACATCTCCGTGCGCAGCCGCTCGATCTGGTCGATGACGCGTTCGGGCCGGCCATGGATGACGCAGGAGCTGATATAGCGCTCCATCCGCTCGCGCTCGCCCATGGTCATGGCGTGGCCGTGCGAGGTGATGCCGCTCGCCTTGGTCGGATTGATGTAGGAGCCGGCGATCCACTGCACGCCGGCGCGCGCGATCTCCTCGGCCGCTGCGTCGCTATCGGCGACGGCGACGAGCCGCGCGATCGGCAGGTCCCGGCCGGCGAGCGAGTGGCCGTTGGCCTCGAGCTCGCGGCGATAGCGCTCGCGGTTCGCCGCGTTCTCGGCAAAGGTCTGATGCGGGCCGAGCAGGATCGAATAGCCATGCCGCGCCGCCCAGCCGATCGCCTCGGGCGAGCCGGTGGCGAGCCAGACAGGCGGGTGCGGCTGCTGCAGCGGCTTCGGCAGCACCTCGACATCCTCGAACCGCCAATAGCGGCCGGACCAACTGAGCCGCTCGCTCTGCCAGGCGGCGATGGTGATCTCGACCGCTTCCTGAAAGCGCGCGGCGCTCTCCTCGAGCGGCACGCCGAACACTCTAAACTCGGTGGGATCGAAGCCGCGCCCGGCACCCCAATTGACCCTGCCGCCCGACAGCACGTCGAGCAGCGCCACCTCCTCGGCGAGCCGCAGCGGATGGTAGAAGGCGGCAAGCGACACCGCCATGCCGATGCGGATGCGGCTGGTGTGGTTGGCGACGTGCACGCCCATCATGTGGACCGACGGGCAGACGCTGTAGCTGCTGAAATGGTGCTCGGCGAGCCACACCGCGTCATAGCCGGCGCGGTCCATGATCTCGACCCGCTGCAGCGCGCGGTCATAGACCGTCGGCAGCGACACCCGCCGCTCCGGCCAGCTGAAGAACTGCAGGACGCCGAATTTCATCGCCGGCCCGGCGGCTAGAAGGTGCCGGGATAGGCGCCGCCGTCGACCAGGAAATTCTGGCCGGTGACATAGCTCGCTTGCTGGCTGCAGAGAAAGGCGCAGGCGGCGCCGAACTCGTCGGCGGTGCCGAAACGGCCGGCGGGAATGGCCGCAGCGCGCTCGGCGCCGGCCTCGTCGATCGTGACGTTGCGGTTCTTGGCCATCACCGCAAGGGTCGAGCGCAGCCGGTCGGTATCCATCGCCCCCGGCAGCAGGTTGTTGATGGTGACGTTGTGCCGCACGGTCTTGCGCGAGAGGCCGGCGACGAAGCCGGTGAGCCCGGTGCGCGCGCCGTTGGAGAGGCCGAGGATGTCGATCGGCGCCTTCACCGCGCTCGAGGTGATGTTGACGATGCGGCCGAAGCGGCGCTCGATCATGCCGTCGACCGTCTGGCGGATGAGCTCGATCGGCGTCAGCATGTTGGCGTCGAGCGCCTTGATCCAGGCGTCGCGGTCCCATTCGCGGAAATCGCCCGGCGGCGGGCCGCCGGCATTGTTGATCAGGATATCGGGCTGCGGGCAGGCGGCGAGCGCCGCCTTGCGGCCGTCGGGCGTGGTGATGTCGCAGGCGACGGTGGTCACCTTGGCGCCGGTCTTGGCGCGGATCTCTGCCGCGGTCGCCTCGAGCGCCTCCGGGCCGCGCGCGAGAATGACAAGCTCCGCGCCGTCCTGGGCCAGCGCCAGGGCACAGCCCTTGCCGAGCCCCTTGCTGGCGGCGCAGACCAGCGCCTTCTTGCCGGCGATACCGAGATCCATGGCCTCCTCCACCCCTGCCTTTGCCGGCATGATAGGCGGCCGCTGCGCGGTCGGCTAGGAGGCGGGCTTCTTCTCCGTGCGGATGGCGGCCCGCGACTTGATGTAGACGGCGATGGCGCGGCGGTCGGCATCGGCCAGCGCCGCCGTTCCCTTGACCACATCGGCCATGCCGGAGCCGACGAAATCCATCTCGGGGGTCTGGCCGCTCTTGAGCAAGGTCGCAATGTCGTCGACGCTCCATGTGCCGATGCCGGTCTCGCGATCGCCGGTGATGTTCGGCACCTTCATGCCGTCCGGCCCCTGCGGATTGCCGGCAAACGCCCGGCCGCTCTCGAGCCCGCCGAGGAGGTTGCGCGGCGTGTGGCATTGCTGGCAATGCACCACCGCCTCGGCGAGATAGCGCCCGCGGTTCCACTCGGCGCTTTCGCCCGCCACCGGCAGCAGCGGCCCCCGACGAAAGAACAGCGTGCGCCAGAAGAACTGCAGCAGCCGCCAGCCGAAGGGGAAGCGCAGCTGATGCGGCTTGTCCAACTGCGCCACCGGCGGGCGCGTGCGTAGATAGGCGAAGAGATCGGCGATGTCCGCATCGGTCAGGCCGGTGAAGGCCGGATAGGGAAAGACCGGGAAGAGGTATTGGCGGTGGCGGCCGACGCCCTTGCGCAGCGCCCGGCTGAACTCGGCCTCGCTCCAGGCGCCGATGCCGGTCTGCCAGTCGGGCGAAATATTGGGGCTGAAGAACACGCCGAACGGCGTCGACAGCGGCCGCCCGCCGGCAAGCGGCGCGCCCCCGCCTTTCACATCGGTGTGGCAGACGGCGCAATCCGCCGCCTGGAACAGCACCTCCCCGCGCCTCAGCTGGGCCTCGTCGGCGGCGCGCGCCGTCAGCGCGGCCAGCGCCAGCACGAGGACCGCGGCGAACAGCCGCGCCGGCGCCATGGCCCTCCGCACCGTGAAGCGGCTTCCGGGCTTAGCTCAGCTTCTCGCGATAGGGGGTGTGGCAGGCGCCGCAGCCGTTCTTGCCGGTATTGGCAATTTCTGCACCGATCGCCGCCTTGTCGCCGCTCTTGACAGCCACGGCGAGCTTCTCCTCCTCGCCCGCGAGCGTGACCGGGATCGCCTTGAACTTGTCCCATTCCTGCCAGATCTCTGGCTTGGCGCCGGTCTTGCCGGGAAAGGCGTCCAAGCCGGTGCCGGGCGGGAAGAGACTGACGATCTTCGGCGCGATCGACTGCAGCTCGGCGATGCCCTTCTCCGCGGCCGCCTGGTCGCCCTCGCCCTTGACGTAATCCGCGATCGCCTTGAAAGCCGCACCCTGGCGCTTCATCGTGTCGCGCCGGGTCTGGATCTGCGCCTCCTTGTCCTGGGCCACCACGCCGACGGCGCCGAAGCCGATCGCCAGCGCCACGGCCGCCGCCGCAAAGCCCATCCGTGAAACATGCCGCATCTGTCGCTCCCTGTTTGTCTGCGCACCGGCCGGGGCTGGCGCGCCGTGGCGTGATGATAAGGACGAGCCCCCGCCTCAACCTTCACGATTGCGTGACAAAGCCGATCATTTCACCGGCCCCGCGATATGCGCCTTGAAGCCCGGCCGCTCGCCGATCCGCTCGTACCACGCCTTGAGCCGCGGCAGGCTCGGCCGCTCGATCGGATAGACGTGCCAGCGATGCCCGAACATGCCGAGCGCGATGTCGGCGAGGCTGAACTCGTCGCCGGCGATGTAGGGGCCGCGCTCGAGCTGGCGCTCGACCATGCTCCAGAGCTCGATGGCGCGCAGCCGCGCCGCCTCGAGCGCCTTGGCATCGCGCTGCTCCGGCGGCATGCGGTAATATCCCATCAGCATCACCCCCATCGGCTGGGCGAGCGAGGCGATCTGCCAATCCATCCAGCGCTCGACCGCGGTGCGCCGGGCGGGATCGCCGGGGTGCAGCCGCTCGCCACCGCGGGTGGCGCAGAGATGGCGGATGATGGTGTTGGATTCCCAGATGACGAGCGCGCCGTCCTCGACCGTCGGCACGAGGCCGTTGGGGTTCATGGCGAGATAGGCGGGATCCTTGTTGCCGCCGAACGGGCCGCCCCAATCGACGCGCTCGAACGCGATGTCGAGCTCGGCGCAGGTCCACAGCACCTTCTGCACGTTGGACGAGGTCGTCCGTCCCCAGATCCTAAGCATCGCCCCCCTCCCCGACGCCCCCACGCTAGCCGGCGAGAGCGATGGCTTCAACAGCAGCCGCCTCAGAGCAGCCCCAGCTCGAGCTTTGCTTCCTCGCTCATGCGGTCGCGGGTCCAGGGCGGCGTCCAGACCAGCTTGACGCGCGCATCCTGGACGCCGGGCACGCCGGCCACCGCCTGCTGCACCTGCCCCGGCAGCGCGCCGGCGACGGGACAGGCGGGGGTCGTCAAGGTCATCTCGACATAAACTGTGCCGTCCTTGGTGACGATGAGCTCGTAGATCAGGCCGAGATCGACGAGGTTCACCGGGATCTCGGGATCGCGCACCGTCTTCAATGCCTCGATCACCTGCTCCTGGAGCGCGGGATCGCCGCCATCGGGCTGCGGGCGCTCGACCTCCTCGGCGGTCTCGCCCTCGCCCTCCGGCATGAAATCGAACAGGTCCTTGTCCTCGGGCGCCGGCACGGGGCTACTCCGTCCTAACGGTGGCGCCGGCATCGCCGCTCTTCAGCGCCGCCTCGAAGGCGTGCCAGGCGAGCGTCGCGCATTTGACCCGGGCGGGATAGGCTTTGACGCCAGTCAGCGGCTCGAGCCGCTCCATCTCCTCCTCGAGCGCCGCCGGCACCGCCGACGCGGCGGCGCCGGTGACCTTGGCGTGAAAGCCTCTAAACATCGCGTCGGCCTCGGCCAGCGTCTTGCCGCGGAGGATCTCGGTCATCAGCGAGGCCGAGGCCTGCGAGATGGCGCAGCCGCGGCCCTGGAAGCTGACATCGCCGATGCGGTCGCCCGCGAGGGTGACATAGACGGTGACCCGATCGCCGCAGAGCGGGTTATGGCCCTGGGCGAAATGGCTCGGGTGCTCCTGCGCGCGGAAATTCCGCGGATGCTGCCCGTGGTCGAGGATGATGTCCTGATAGAGGTCGCGCAGATCCATGGCTGCTACCGCTTGAACATCTTCTGCGCCGCGGTCACCGCCTCGGCGAGCGCATCGATGTCGCTTTCGTCGTTATAGATGCCGAACGAGGCGCGCGTCGTGGCGCCGAGGCCGAGCTTGTCGATCAGCGGCTGGGCGCAATGATGGCCGGCGCGCACCGCCACCTTGTGCTGGTCGAGCACGGTGGCGACGTCGTGCGGGTGGATGCCGTCGACCTGGAAGGAGAGGATGCCGAGGCGCCGCTGCCCCGCGCCGACGAGACGCACGCCGGCCATGCGCGACAAGCGGTCGACGCCATAGCTGGTAAGCGCCTCCTCATGCTCGAGGATCGCGTCCCGCCCGAGCGCCTCGATATAGTCGATGGCGATGCCGAGCCCGATGGCGCCGGAGATGTCGGGCGTGCCGGCCTCGAAGCGGCTCGGCGGGTCCTGGAAGGTGGTCTTCTCGAAGGTGACGTCGAGGATCATGTCGCCGCCGCCCTGCCAGGGCGGCATGGCGTCGAGCAGCTGCTTGCGGCCGTAGAGCACGCCGATGCCGGTGGGCCCGTAGGTCTTGTGGCCGGAGAAGACGTAAAAGTCGCAATCGATCGCCTGGACGTCGACCGGCAGGCGCGGCGCCGCCTGGCAGCCATCGACCAGCACCTTGGCGCCGCTTGCATGGGCGAGGCGCGCGATGGTCTCGACCGGCAGCAGCGCGCCGGTGGCGTTGGCCTGATGCGTCACCGCCACCAGCCGGGTGCGCGGGCTGAGCCGCGCCTCGAAAGCGGCGAGATCGAGGCCGCCGGTGGCATCGATCGGCGCCACGACCAGGGTGAAGCCGATGCGGTCGCGCAGCAGCTGCCACGGCACGATGTTGGCGTGATGCTCGAGCTCGCTGATCAGCACCTCGTCGCCGGGCTTGAGCACGCTCGCGCCCCAGCTGTTGGCGACGAGGTTGATGCCCTCGGTGCCGCCGCGGACGAAGACGATCTCGCTCGCGTGGCGCGCATTGAGGAAGCGGCGCGCCTTCTCGCGCGCCTCCTCATAGAGCTCGGTCGAGCGCGCGCTCAGGCGATAGACGCCGCGATGCACATTGGCATAGTCGGTGCGGTAGTACTCGGCGACGCCGTCGATCACCGCCGCCGGCTTCTGCGCGCTGGCGCCGCTGTCGAGGAAAACGAGACCGGGGTTGCGCTCGAAGATCGGGAAGTCGCGGCGGATCGCGCGCGGATCGAGCGCGCCGCTGGGACGGGGGCGCAAAGGTGTAACCGACGTCATGACCGCGAGGACTCCCCAAGACCGAGCCAGCGTTGCAGATGGGCGGCAAGGTGCGGCCGGAACGCCGCATCCGCGACGGTGTCGAGCGCATCGGCGGCAAAGGCCTCGATCAGCATCCGCCGCGCCTCGCTCTCGCCGATGCCGCGGGCGCGCAGATAGAAGAGTGCGTTCTCGTCGAGATCGCCGACCGTGGCGCCGTGGCTGCATTTGACGTCGTCGGCGAGGATCTCGAGCGCGGGCTTGCTGTCGACCGTGGCGCGCCGGCTCAGCAGCAGGTTCTTGTTGAGCTGATGCGCATCCGTCTTCTGCGCCTCGGGCCGCACGCCGATCGAGCCCTGGAACACGCCATGCGCGCGGTCCCCGACCACGCCCTTGAAGAGCTCGCTCGTGGTGCAGCCGGGAGCGGCATGGTCGACGACGGTGGCGATCGTCGCCTCCTGGTCGCCGCGCAGCAGATAGGCGCCGTTGAGGCCGAGGCGCGCGCCCTCGCCGGCGAGCTCGACCTGCATGTCGTGCCGCGACAGCGCACCGCCGAGCGTCAAGCCGAAGCCGTCATAGCGGGCGCCGGCGTCGAGCCGCAGCCGCGTCAGCGCCAGGTGAATCGCCTCGCCGCCCTCGTCCTGCAGCTTGACGTAGTCCAGCGCCGCGCCCGCGCCAAGCTCGACGCCGAGCACGGCGTTGGTCCAATAGGGACCCGTGCCGGCGAAGCTCTCGATCACCCGCGCCCGGCTGCCGGGCGCGAGCATGATGCGGCTGCGCAGGTGCATCGACGCCGGCGCCTCGACGCCGCCGAGATGGATGATCTCGACCGGGCGGTCGAGCACCACGCCGGGCTCGAGGGCGATGACGACGCCGTCGGTGAAGAGCGCCGCGTTCAACGCGGCGAAGGGCTGCGCCCCCTCGGTATCGCCGGCATCGAGCAGCGGCAAGGACGGCCGCTCCGCCAGCGTCCGCGCCGTCGACGCGATCCAGGCGCCGGCGGGCAGCGCGGCGAGATCGGAGAGCGCCGGGTCGAACCGGCCATTGACCAGCACGAGGCGATAGGTCGCGCCGGAAAGCCGCAGCGCCGCGGCTGCGGCAGCGGGCACGCCGCCGCCGCCGCTGGACGGCGGATAGCTCCGCCGCTCCAGCGCGCGCAGATTGGTGAAGCGCCACGCCTCCTGCCGGCGCGTCGGAAAGCCCAGCGCGCCGAACCGCGCCAAGGCCGCCTCGCGCTCGGCCGCGAGCCGGTCGGGCGCGCCGGCATGGCGCCCGGCCTGGAAGGCGTCGATATAAGGCTTGGTCTCGCTGTTGACGATCATGACGGAGCCGCCTCAGGCCGCTTCGAAAGCGGCATAGCCGTTCTTCTCGAGCTCGGCGGCGAGCGTCTTGTCGCCGGATTTGACGATCCGGCCGCCGCTCAGCACATGGATGCGGTCGGGCTCGATATAGTCGAGCAGGCGCTGGTAATGGGTGATCAGCACCATGGCGCGGTCGGGCGAGCGCAGCTTGTTGATGCCGCCGGCGACGATGCGCAGCGCGTCGATGTCGAGGCCGCTATCGGTCTCGTCGAGAATGGCGAGCTTGGGCTCCAGCATCGCCATCTGGAAGATCTCGTTGCGCTTCTTCTCGCCGCCGGAAAAGCCGACATTGACGGCGCGCTGCAGCAGATCGTCGCCGATCTCGAGGAGCTTGAGCTTGGCACGCACCGCCTTGAGGAACTGGCCGGCGTCGAGCTCGGGCTCGCCGCGCGCGCGGTGCACCGCGTTGAGCGCAGCGCGCAGGAAATACATGTTGTTCACGCCGGGGATCTCGACCGGATACTGGAAGGCGAGGAACACGCCCTCGCGCGCGCGCTCGTCGGGGCCGAGCGCCAGCAGGTCGCGGCCGCGATAGCGGACGGTGCCTTCGGTCACCTCGTAGCCCGGCCGTCCCGACAGCACGCCGGCGAGCGTGCTCTTGCCGGAGCCGTTGGGTCCCATGATCGCATGCACCTCGCCCGCCGTGACGGCGAGATCGATCCCCTTGAGGATCTCGCGCCCGTCGGCGATGCGCGCATGCAAATTCTTGATCTCAAGCATCGATTCTCTGACTCCCCGTGAGCTCCAGCGCGCTAGCCGACACTGCCTTCGAGGCTGACGGCGAGCAGCTTCTGCGCCTCGACGGCGAACTCCATCGGCAACTCCTTCAGCACTTCCTTGCAGAAGCCGTTGACGATGAGCGACAGCGCATCTTCCTGCTTCAAGCCCCGCTGCTGGCAGTAGAACATCTGGTCCTCGTCGATCTTCGACGTCGTCGCTTCGTGCTCGACGCGGGCCGAGGGGTTCCGCACCTCGATATAGGGCACGGTATGCGCGCCGCATTTGTGCCCGATCAACAGCGAATCGCATTGGGTATAGTTGCGCGCGTTCTCGGCCTTGGGCTGGATGCGCACCAGGCCGCGATAGGTGTTCTGCCCGCGCCCGGCCGAGATGCCCTTGGAGATGATGGTCGAGCGCGTGTTGCGGCCGATATGGATCATCTTGGTGCCGGTATCGGCCTGCTGCAGATTGTTGGTGATGGCGACCGAGTAGAACTCGCCCACGGAATTGTCGCCCTCGAGGATGCAGCTCGGATACTTCCAGGTGATGGCCGAGCCGGTCTCGACCTGGGTCCAGGAGATCTTCGAATTGGCGCCGCGGCAGGCGCCGCGCTTGGTGACGAAATTGTAGATCCCGCCCTTGCCCTCGGCGTCGCCGGGATACCAGTTCTGCACCGTCGAGTATTTGATCTCGGCGCCCTCGAGCGCCACCAGCTCGACCACGGCGGCATGGAGCTGGTTCTCGTCGCGCTGCGGCGCGGTGCAGCCCTCGAGGTAGCTGACATAGCTGCCCTTCTCGGCGACGATCAGCGTGCGCTCGAACTGCCCGGTCTTGGCGGCGTTGATGCGGAAATAGGTCGAAAGCTCCATCGGACAGCGCACGCCTTCCGGCACATAGACGAAGGAGCCGTCGCTGAACACCGCGGAATTGAGCGCGGCGAAGAAATTGTCGCCTTGCGGCACGACCGAGCCGAGATACTTGCGCACGAGATCGCCGTGCTCGCGCACCGCCTCGCCGAAGGAGCAGAAGATGATGCCGAGCTCGCCGAGCTTCGCCTTGAAGGTGGTGGCGACCGAGACGCTGTCGAACACCGCGTCGACCGCGACGCCGGCAAGCGCCGCGCGCTCGGCCAGGGGAATGCCGAGCTTCTCGTAGGTCCTAAGCAGCTCGGGATCGACCTCGTCGAGCGATTTGGGCGCGTTCTGCCGCTTGGGCGCGGAGTAGTAGGTCGCGCCCTGATAGTCGATCGGCGCGACGCGCAGCTTCGCCCACTGCGGCGCCGCCATCTTGAGCCAGTCGCGATAAGCCTTGAGCCGCCATTCCAGCAGCCACTCCGGCTCTTGCTTCTTGGCGGAGATGAAGGCGACGGTGCCCTCATTGAGCCCCGGGGGTGCGCTCTCGCTCTCGATCTCGGTGACGAAACCGTATTTGTAGCCGTCGCCCGTGACCTCGCGGACGGCATCGAAGCTCTTGGCGGCAACCGGGCTGCTCATGGGGTGGCGGTCTCTTCTGAAGCAACGGAGGGAAGCGGGCCGAAGCCGGCAAAGGGTGGCAGCATGTCGGCCAGCGTCACTGCGCCGAGCGCGGTTCCCACCGCCTGGTTGATGCGATGCCAGTGCGGCCGGGTGCGGCAGAAATCGCTGCGCTCGCAGGCCAGCACGTGGCTCGTGCACTGGGTGAGGCCGATGGCGCCGTCGATCGCCGCCACCAGCTCGGCGATGGAGATGGCGGTGGCGGGCCGCGCCAGGCGGTAGCCGCCGGCGGCGCCGCGGGCGCCGGTGACGATCCCGGCATGAGCCAGCGCCTTCAGCACCTTGGCGACGGTGGCGCGCGGCAGCTTCGACTCCTTGGCGAGGGCGGCGGCCGTCATCTGGCGTTCCGCCTCGACCCCGAGATGGGTTGCGATGATGACTGCGTAATCCGCCAGTTTGCTGAGGATAATCATCGGCTTCGCTAATTGGCTCAACCGCTTAGGGTTAATTGGGACCGCTCCGGTACGGATTAGATTGGGTGTTATACCTGAGCGTCAAGGCCCTGCAAGTCTTATTTTTCATGGCTCCCGCCGCACCGGGTGCCGTAGCATTCGGGGATAGGGCGACGCAACACGCCCGACGAGCCCCGGCGACCGAGAGCGCCGCAGCGGGAGGAGAGCCGGATGATCGGGAGGAAGGTCCAAGCGGCCGCGTTGTTGCTGGCCTGCGCGCTGTCCTCGGGCGCGGTCGAGGCGCAGAAGCCGTACCCGCCCGGCGTCAGCGACAGCGAGATCAAGCTCGGCCAGACCATGCCCTACAGCGGCAACGCGTCGGCCTATGGCACGATCGGCCGCTCGGAGCTCGCCTATTTCGCCATGATCAACGCTGAGGGCGGCGTCAACGGCCGACGCATCACCCTGCTGACGCTCGACGACGCGCTGAGCCCGCCCAAGACCGTCGAGCAGACGCGCCGGCTGGTCGAGCAGGACAAGGTGCTGCTGATGTTCAGCACGCTCGGCACCCCCACCAGCATGTCGGTCCGCAAATACCTGAACGGCGCCGGCGTGCCGCAGCTCTTCATCGCCTCGGGCGCCACCGCCTGGGGCGATTACGCCGCTTATCCCTGGACCATGGGCTGGCAGCCCAACTACCAGACCGAGGCGCATGTCTACGCCAAATACATCCTGGAGCATCGCCCCGAAGCGCGCATCGGCGTGCTCTATCAGGACGACGATTACGGCAAGGACTACCTCATGGGGTTGCGCGATGCGCTGGGCGAGCGCGCCGACAAGATGATCGTCGCCACCGCGAGCTACGAGACCAGCGACCCCACCGTCGATTCCCAGGTGGTGAGCCTGCAAAGCGCCGGGGCCGACGTGTTCTTCAACGGCGGCACGCCCAAATTCGGCGCCCAGGCGATCCGCAAGGCCTATGATATGGGCTGGCATCCGCTGCAATTCCTCGCCAGCGTCTCGACCTCGATCGGCGCGGTGCTGCAGCCGGCCGGGCCGGAGAAGGCCGAGGGCATCATCTCGATCGCCTTCGTCAAGGATCCCACCGATCCGCAATGGCGCGACGATCCCGGCTACCAAGCCTGGCTCGCCTTCATGCAGCGCTATTACCCGCAAGGCGATCTCGCCGACAATTTCAACGTCGAGGGCTATGCCATCGCGCAGACGCTGGTCGAGGTCTTGAGGCGCTGCGGCGACGACCTCTCGCGCGAGAACGTCATGAAGCAGGCCGCCCATCTCGATCTCGCGCTGCCGATGCTGCTGCCCGGCATCCGCCTCACCACCGGCCCGAGCGATTTCCGGCCGATCAAGGAGTTGCGCCTCCAGCGCTTCGACGGCCGGCATTGGCAGCTCTTCGGCGACATCATCACGGGGTAAATGAATGGCACAGGTGGAATGGCGGATCGACGGCGCGGTGCGGCGCGTGCTGCTCAACCGGCCGGAAAAGCGCAACGCGCTCGACGCCGGGATGCTGGAGGCGCTCACCGCCGCCTTCGCCGAGCCGCCGCGCGAGACGGAGCGCGCCGCGGTGATCCGCGGCGCCGGGCCCGTGTTCTGCGCCGGCCTCGATCTGCGCGCGCGGGTCGAGATGGGCACTAACCCGATCGAGCGCATGCTGCACACGCTCGAGACCTATCCGCTGCCCGTCGTCGCCGTCGTCCAGGGCGACGCGATCGCCGGCGGCAACGAGCTGGCGCTGCATTGCGATCTCGTCATCGCCAGCCGCACCGCGCAGTTCGGCATGTCGCTGGCGCAGATCGGCCTGGTGCCGAACTGGTTTCTCGCCAAGAAGCTGCTCGAGGCCGCGGGGCCGATGGTGACGCGCAAGATCCTCTTCCTCGGCGACCCGCTGCCGGCGAGCCGGCTCTATGAGCTCGGCATCGTCTCGCACCTGGTCGAGCCCGACCGGCTCGACGCGGCGGCGGAAGAGGTGCTGGCGCGGCTGGTCGCCAACGCGCCGCTGTCGCTGAAGGCGATGAAGCAGCTGCTGCTGCGCGAAATGAAGTTCCGCGACGGCATTCCGCACGAGGATATCGACCGCTTCCTGGCCGAAGTGCGCCAGAGCGCCGACGCCAAGGAAGGCATGGCGGCCCGCCTGGAGAAGCGCCCGGCGCGGTTCCAGGGACGCTGATGGGCATCCGGCTCGCCAAGCCCTGGACGATGCTCGCCACCGAGGCGGTGCGCGCGCTGCCGGGCCAGCTCGGCGTCTTCGAGCTCGGCGACGGCGAGGGACGCGTGCTGCAGATCGGCTATGCCGGCGGCCGCTCGCTGTTCGGCCTGCGCAGCGAGATCGAGGCGGCGCGGCAGCGCCATCGCGGCGCCCGGCAGTTCCGCTACGAAGTCACGATGCAGTATCTGACGCGCTACCAGGAGCTGCTGATGCTGCATCTCGCCGATCACGGCGCGCTGCCGGAAGGCAATCGCGGCGAGCGGATGAAGCTCGGGCGGCTGAGCCCGCTCAAGGCGACGGCAAGAGGATGAACCACAAAGGCGCGGCCGATGGATCTCGAGCTCAGTGACGAGCAGAAGCTGATCACCGCCCAGGTGCGGCGCTTCGTGCGCGAGGAGATCGTGCCGCTCGAGGCGGCGCTCGACCCCGATGCGAGCGAGTTGGCGCCGGAGGATTTCGCCCGGCTCAGCGCCAAGGTGAAGGCGATGGGCTTCTGGGGCCTCGACATCCCCGCGGAGTATGGCGGGCCCGGCATCGACCTGGTCACGCGCGCGCTGATGGCGGTGGAGATGGCGCAGCACCGCGCCGGGCTTTATGCGCCCTGCTACGGCGTTTTCGGCGGCGCCGGCCTCGCGCAGCTCTACGAGGCCAATGAGGACCAGAAGCAGCGCTATCTCCATCCGACCTTGCGCGGCGAGAAGCGCGGCTTCTTCGGGCTGACGGAGCCGTCGGGCGGCAGCGACCCCGCGCGCGCCATCCAGACCCGCGCGGTCAGGGACGGCGATCATTGGGTGCTGAACGGCGCCAAGGTGTTCATCAGCGGTGCCGACAAGGCGCAATACGGCCTGGTCTTCGCCCGCACCGACAGCAGCAAGGGACGCGACGGCGTCACCTGCTTCATCGTCGACACCGACATGCCGGGCTTCCATGTGCGCCGCGTCGTCCACACCTTGCGCTCGACGCATTACGCCACCGAGCTGCAATTCGAGGATCTGCGCGTGCCGCAGGCCAACGTGCTGGGCGAGGTCAATCGCGGCTTCGCCATCGCCAATGACCGCTTGAGCCGTCAGCGCATCCCCTATGCCGCGGGCTGCATCGGCGTCGCGGTCAAGGCGCAGGAGATGGCGATCGACTACGCCAAGCTGCGCGACACTTTCGGCGCCAAGCTCGCCACCCGCCAGGCGATCCAGTGGATGATCGTCGACAACGAGATCGACATCAGGACGAGCCTCTGGCTCACCCTCGCGGCGGCACACCGGGCGGAGCGCGGCGAACCCTTCCGCACCGAGGCGGCGATGGCGAAGCTGGTGGCGAGCGAGGCCGGCGGCCGCGTCGTCGATCGCGCCATGCAGATCCATGGCGGCTACGGCATGACCAAGGACCTGCCGCTCGAGCGCTGGTATCGCGAGATGCGCATCCGCCGCATCGGCGAGGGGCCGAGCGAGGTGCAGCGCCTGATCATGGCGCGCGATCTGCTCGGCGGGTCGTTCCATTGAGCACGCGCAACCTGCCGCTCGCCGGCATCACCGTGGTCGATCTCGGCCAGGTCTATCAGGGGCCTTACGCCACCTTGCTGATGGCCAAGGCCGGCGCCGAGATCATCAAGGTCGAGCCGCTCGCCGGCGAGCCGCTGCGCCACCGCATCGCCGTCGGGCGCGGCGCCTCCTTCCCCTTCGCCATGCTCAATTCCAACAAGCGCGCGGTGACGCTCAACCTCAAGAGCGAGCGCGGCCGCGTGCTGCTGGTCGAGATGGTGAAGCGCGCCGACGTGCTGCTGGAGAATTTCGCGCCCGGCGTGCTCGACCGGCTCGGCGTCGGCTGGAGCACGCTGAGCGCGGTCAATCCGCGCCTGATCTACGCCTCGGGCTCGGGCTTCGGCCTCAGCGGCCCCGACCGCGACAGCCTCGCCATGGACCTCACCGTGCAAGCGGTGTCGGGCGTCATGAGCATCACCGGCTTTCCCGACGGCCCGCCGGTCAAGGCCGGCGCCGCCTTCGTCGATTTCCTCAGCGGCATCCACCTCTATGCCGGAGTGATGACGGCGCTGGTCGAACGCGCGCGAACCGGCAAGGGTCGGCTGGTCGAGGTGGCGATGGAGGAGACGGTCTATCCCACCCTCGCCTCCAATCTGGGTTTTCTCTACAACAGCGAAGGCGAGGTGCCGCCGCGCACCGGCAACCGCCATGGCGGCCTCGCGATTGCGCCCTACAACGTCTATCCCGCGCGCGACGGCCACGTCGCCATCATCTGCGTCGTCGAGAACCATTGGCAGAACCTGCTCGCCGCCATGGGCCGCGAGGATCTCAAGAGCGATCCGCGCTTTGCCGACAACGCCCGACGGGTGGAGCATCTGGCTGAGACCGACGCCATCGTGCAGCGCTGGACCGAGACGCTCGGCCGCGATGAGATCTTCGCCATAACCCGGCGCCACCGCATCCCGTCCGCGCCGGTGCGCGACCTCCGCGAGGTGATGAACGACCCGCACATGCATGAGCGCGGCATGCTCGAGCGCATCAGCCATCCCGAGCTCGGCGACATCGTCGTGCCGACCAGCCCGCTGCGCTTCCACGGCGCCGACCGGGTCGAGACCACCCCCAGCCCGCGGCTTGGACAGCATAATGACGAGGTCTATGGCGGCTGGCTCGGCTTGAGCGCCGAGGAGATCGCGCGGCTGAAGCGCGAGGGCGTGATCTGATCGCGCCAGAGGCGCGCATTAGGTTCATCCACCGGCTCGAGGCGATCGATCCTAGGGCCAATCATCGGATGGCGCTATATTCGCCCATGCTCGTCTCCAACCGCGATATCCAGCGCGCCGCCCGTAGCCTGATTCAGCAGCACGGCGAGGACGCCACGGCCAAAGCCCGCGAGCGGGTCGAGCAGATGCGCCGCAGGGGCGATGCCGAAGGGGCGAACCATTGGTTGCGCATCACCGTGGCTATCGGCGAGCTCGGCGCGCCGCCGCGGAGGCTAGTTTAGGGCGGCAGCCAGGAACGCGGCCATGAGCAGCGCGGCCAGCAGCAAGGGGACGAGGATGCGGTGCCACCGCGGCGACGGATCCTGCGACAGGAGCTGCGGCGCGCCGGGGTGTGGCACGGGTGCCGTGGCGTAGGGCTTGATTGGCGTGGTGTAGTGGAGCCCGCTGCCGGGGAGACCGACTGTCTCTCTCGTGCTGCGCTGCGACAGCGACACGTGAAGCTTAACCGTGTCCGCCCCTTTCGGTTGACGGCGCTTAAATAGCTTCACCATAGGGCGAGCTCCTTCGCCGGAGCATAGTAGCGCGGAAGCTGCCCGGTCGGAACGGGGTGGATGCCCACCTCGAGGCGCGCTACCGTGAAAGCCGTGTCCAGATTGCTTGAAGCGTCCGACACGGCACGCGGCATTAGCGCTCTAAACCGTCGCCCCGCGCGTCGCCATAATCGGCTCGAGCAATCCCGCATCATCGTTCTTCACGCTGTTGACCCGCGTGCTGATCGAATACGCCTTCATGCGATCGGCGGGGTCCGCGACGGCGAGGTCGAGGCCACCGCCGGCCATGTGCACGGCAACCGAGACGCGGCCGCCGTCGGGCGTGTACTTGATGGCATTGGTCAGCAGATTGAGCAGGGCCTGGCGCAGCTTCCCCCGGTCCGCGGTGATCCCCGGGAGGCGACTGCGGCGCCAGCGATCACTGGGTCCAAGGGGTGGAGCGGGTTACGTCCGGTTTACCGTGCCGGACGCTGTCCCTCGGTCGGACCCAGCCCCTCGCCCGTGGCGGCCCGCTCGCGCAGCGCCGCCTTCTGCACCTTGCCGTTGGCGTTCCTGGGCAAGGGCTCGCGCACTAGCTCGACGCGCTCCGGCACCTTGTAGTCGGCCATGCGCTCGGCGCAGAAGCGGCGGATGTCCTCGGCGGTGACGTGCTCGCCGCGCGGCAGCACGAAAGCGCAGACGCGCTCGCCCAGCACCGGGTCGGGCCGGCCGACCACCGCGCACTCGACCACGCCCGGGTGATGGGCGAGCGCGTTCTCGACCTCGGCGCTGAAGATCTTGTAGCCGCCGCGGTTGATCATGTCCTTGACGCGGTCGAAGACGCGCAGGAAGCCCTCGGCGTCGATCGCGCCGATATCGCCGGAGCGCCAGAAGCCACTAACGAAGCTCGCTTCGGTGGCGTCGGGCTTGTTCCAATAGCCCTTCACCACCATGGGCCCGCGGATCCAGATCTCGCCGGGCGTGTCCGGCGGCAGCTCGCTCCCCCGCTCGTCGACGATCCGCACCTCGCCGCAGGGCACGACCTGGCCGACGCTGGCCGGATGCGCCGCGGTCGAGCCCAGCGGCATCACCGTCGCGGGCGAGGTCGTCTCGGTGGCGCCGTAGGCGTTGGCGAGCTGCAGCCGCGGCAGACGCTGCGCCAGGGCGGCGATGGTCGCCTCGGGCATCGGCGCGCCGCCGAAGCCGCCGACCCGCCAGGCGCCGAGATCGAAGCGGTCGAAATCGGCCTCCATCAGGCAGAGGATGTACATCGCCGGCACCATGAGGGTGTAGGTGATGCGCTCGGCGGCGGCGAGCGCGAGGAAGCGACGCGCCTTGAACTCGCCGAGCAGCGCCGTGGCGCCGCCGCAATAGACCATGGTGAGCAGGATGGCGACGGTGCCGGTGACATGCGCCGCCGGCACCGCGAGCAGCGCGCGGTCCGCCTCGCCGAGGCCGAGGCAGCGCGCGAAATGGATGACGGAATGGACGATGTTGAGATGGCTCAGCATCGCGCCTTTCGGCTTTCCCGTGGTGCCGGAGGTGTAGAGGATGATCGCCGTGTCCTCCTCGGCGATACTCAACGCGGGCGGCGGCGCGCCCGGCGCGAGCAAGGCGGCGACCGGCTCGGCGCCGGCGACAGGCTCGCCGACGACGACGCGCAGCCGCAGCGCCGGCACCGAGGCGGGCGCCGGCAGCTCGGCGGCGAGCTCGGCGCCGAAGATCAGCGCCATGGCGCCGCTGTCGCGCAGCAGATACTCCAGCTCCGCCGCCTTCTGCCGCGTGCCGATCGGGATCGCGACCGCGCCGAGCCGGGCGCAGGCCAGCAGCGCCACCAGGAATTCCGGGCAATTGCCGAGCAGCAGCGCCACGCGCTCCCCCCGCCCGACGCCGCGGCGCGCAAGGTTGCCGGCCATCTGGTCGACGAGGCGGTCGAGCGCCGCATAGGTGAGGCGCCGGGGGCCGGCGATGATCGCTTCTTTCCCGGCAAAGCGGGCGAGGCTGGCGCGGAACAGCGCGTCGAGATGCGGCGGCCGTTCGCTGAAGCAACGGAAATGCCGCCCGTCGAAATGGCGCTCGAGACGCAGCCTTCCGCCGGGGCCCGTCTGCGGCCAATAGCGATCCTGGGGCATGATCGACATCATCGGCGTACGATAGGCGGCCACCCCCGCGCGAGGCGAGCATGAAAGAGGCGGTCATCGAGTTCTGGTACGAGTTCGCGAGCCCCTACTCCTACCTCGCCGCCGCGCGCATCGAGCGGCTGGCGGCCGGCCGGCCGATCCGCTTGGAATGGTGCCCGTTCCTGCTCGGGCCGATCTTCAAGCAGCGCGGCCACGACCCCTCGCCTTTCCAGAACCCGAGCCCGGCTGAGCGGCGCTATCGCTGGCGCGACGTGCAGCGGCTGTGCGTCGCCGAGGGCCTGGCCCTGCGCTTGCCCTCGACCTATCCCCGCAACGGCCTGCTGGCCGCCCGCGCCGCCCTCATCGCCATCGACGAAGGCTGGGGCGCGGCGTTCACCCGCGCCGTCTACAACGCCAATTTCGCCGGGGATCGCGATATCGCCGATCCCGCGGTGATCGGCGCCATCATCGCCGCGCTGGGCCGGCACGCCCCCGGCGTGCTGGCGCGGGCGGCGGGCCCGGCCAACAAGGCGCGTCTCGTGGCGCGCGGCGAGGCGGCGGTCCGCCGCGGCATCTTCGGCGCGCCCAGCTTCCTCATCGGCGAGGAGCTGTTCTGGGGCAATGACCGGCTCGACCAAGCCATCGCCTGGGCGCTGGCGCCGCCCGATCTGCCGCCGCTCGGGTGAAGCGAGATAGCAGCAACGTCAGATTCTTGTTGTTCTTGTTTTGTTCTGCCGCTAACCTCCCCGTCGATGAGCGAGGGAGACGCAGTCATGCAGGACAAAGGGCTCGACCGGCAAGGCGCGCTGTTGTTGGCGATCGGCTGGCTCGCCGCGTTATGGATGACGCTGACGTGAGCTCGGGTCGGCCCGGATGTCCGGGCTAGGACTTCTGCTGCTGCTTCAGCTGGACGAGCGCGCGCTGCAGCGCGTTGAAGACCTGGCTCGGACGGAACGGCTTCTCGAGGAGGCCGAGCGGCGTTGCGCGCTTGGCACGCTCCATGGTCTCGGGGTCGCAGATGCCGGAGAGGAAGATCGACTGGACGTTAAAGCGGCTGAGCATGAGCTCCGCGACTTCGATCCCGTCCATCGGCCCCGCGAGCTTGATGTCGACCAGGGCGAGGTCAGGTGGGTTGGCGCTGACCAGGGAGATCGCCTCAGGACCTGACGAGGCGACGCCGGCAACGGTGAATCCCGATTCCTCGAGCACTTCCTGGATGTAGCTGGCGATCAGCGCCTCGTCCTCGAC